>CAILVI010000479.1 GCA_903837595.1 uncultured Thiodictyon sp. | reverse complement strand
GGACTGGCTGCATTCACTGCCTTGGGTGCCGCATCCAGGGCCTGCTGGGCGGCGGTGCGCAGGGTGCGCTCGGCGGCGAGGACGGCGACGGCGGCCTCGGGGCCGGTGGTCTGGCCGTCCATCGCCAGGCGCTCGATCAGGTCCTCATGGCCCGGGATCAGTTGGTCACGCACGGCTTGTATCCGGGTGCGCTCCGCGGTGGCGCCCCCGACGCGCCCAATGATGAGGCCCTCCTCGCGCCCTTCGGCGAGCAGGGCGGAGAGCAGGTCCGGATGGTTGGCGGCGAGATAGGCGCGGTCGATGATCGGCGCGCCCGGGGTATGATCGGACATCGTGATGATGCTCCTACGGTTGGACCGGGCGCGCCCGGCGGGATAAAGCAATGTGTTGAGGGTGCCGATGCGATCACCCATGCCAGCTGCGACGGCATGGGCGCCGACGAGCAGGGAACCGCGCCCGAAGTCGTTTAGCACGGTCTGGGGGTCCACTTTGCGGCCGGCGGCCACCGCCTCGACGAAGACGGTGGCGATCTGATCGACGATGCGCTGGGCCTCGATGAGCCCCTGCGGGGTGTCGGGGGTGGCGCGCTTCAGTGGTGACTGTGAGGAGACGACCTGGAGCGGGGCATCGACCTCTGGCCGATGGGTCAGCACCACGCCGATGGAGCCGACCATCGCGGTCTGGGACAACACCACCTCCCCCGCGGCGGCGGCGATCCAGTAGGCGGCCGAGGCGGCGAGGTCTCCGACATAGGCGGTGATGGGCTTGATCTGGTTGGCTGCAGCCACCTGGCCTGCAAACTCGGCGATGCCGGTGGTCTGGCCGCCCGGGGACGCCAGCCACAGGACAATCCGTTCGACACCCAGGTCATCGAGCGCAACCTGAAAGTCGCGCGCCAGGATCTCCAACGAGGTGGCGCCCGAGATGCGGCTGAAGAGATCGGCCCGCGGCATGATCGGCCCGCGGACCTCCAGCAGCGCCGTGGTGCCGTGCACGGTGGCATGACGCGCGGTGGGCAAGGGCAGGCCGCCGCGGGTGGCGAGTGCATCCGGGCTCACGGCGAGGCGCTCGGCGATGGCCGCGACCTGTCCCAGCGGGTCTGGGTGATCGTTGAGCCGCCCGGCAATCAGGATGATCTGCTCCAGGGCGGCCGGCTCGATCGCCCAGGGGGCGCGGCCGATGGCGTCGAGCACATGGGTGGCGGCGCGCTCGGTCATGGTTGATCTCCAGGTGCCGGTGGTGCCGGTGGTGCCGCAGGATCGTCCGGTGCCGGCGGCGCCAGCTCTTGAACCGGCCCCTTTTGCTGCGGCGACGGGGCACCCATGCGACGCTCTTTGTCGAGCTGCCGCTGCACCTGGTCATAGTCCTGACCGGTCAGCAACATGCACTCGCGTTTGCGGGTCGAGATGCCCAGTTCGATGCGCTGACGGGCGGCGTCGACTGCCTTGGATTCATCGATTTGACCCTGTGCATCGCCGACCCATTCGGTGCCGAGATAGGCCGCACGGATCATCGGATCGGCGAAATAACCGGGGGCCGCCAGCCGTCCGAAGGCCACTTGTTCGTCAATGAATGCCTCGTAAACCGGCTGGCAAAACGCACCCGCAAGCCAGGTGCGCCGGCCAATAAAAAAGCTCCAGGCCACCAACAGAGCCGCCCGGGCGGCCGAGTAGGAACTTTGAAAACGCTTGGTCAGCAACTCATGGGGCAGCTCCAGCCCGGCCCCGATCATCGACCAGGCGCCCATCAGGAAAGGCTCAAAGGCGGTATTCGGCCGGTTGGGGTTGAAGCCGGTAACGGTGTCGTCCGGGAACAGAGCGAGGATGTTGCTCTGGCCTTCGCGCATCGCGATCGGCGAGTCTTGGTAATAAGACTGCCGGGCGCCGCGCCAGTCTTTGTAGGGCAGACCCGCCAGGCCCATGCCGGTCTGCGACTGCACTACCAGGCCCTGGAAGGCGTTGAGCACCGCGGCGTTGATCTCGGCGTCGGTGTAGCGTCCTAGCTGCTTGATCTGCTCGATGACCGGCGAGAGATCGGGCGCCGGCCGGGTCTCGTCATCGTCGAGGATGCGCGCCAGGTGCAGCACCACGCGCCGATCGTTGGCCGGGTTGTACATGGACAGCCGCTGCCAGGACTGCACCTCACCGATGCGCCCTGCATTGGGATAGCGCCGCGAGACATGGATGGCGATCGGCGCGCCCACCTCGTCGCGCTCCACCCCCTGAACCAGGGCCTCGGTATCGGACAGGAAGTCTGGGTTGGAAACCCGCAGCGCGTTGATGTGCTGAAGCGCCAGCCGGAAGGTCGCGCCGGGACGCGGGCTCTGCACCAACTGGACCCAGTGGTCACCGTTGCGCAGTACCGCCCGGTAGGCCGAGTCCTGCTGTTCGTAAAAGGTCTGGGTGCGCTTGATGTGGCAGTCGCGTCCATTGGCCCAATGGTTAAACAGCCGTTCGGCCTGGGATTCCCAGGCATCGCCCTGGGCGTCATCAAGACCGAGATAATCCCGATCGATGGCGGCTTGCAGGGCCAACCCGGTGCCAACCACCCCGGTCGCCTTGGTGTGCTCCACCCCGGCCACCAGCGGATCGTTGCGCCGCAGATCGGCGGCCCGCGCCCGCAGGGTCTTCAGGTCGCGCGCGGTCTGCTCATCGGGCGCCCCCCAGGGCAGATGCCAACCGCGCAACGGATCGCGCAGGAACGACGCGCCTTTATGGGCGGTCTCCCCAGCGCTGGGATCAGAAAGGCCATCCGTGGCAACGTGTTCACCACCGAACCAACGGAAGAAACTGGAAAAACGGGAGAGACGCGACGCGGCCATCAGCCGACCACGACCGCGGAATGAATCTGCGAGCGCCGCGGGGCGATCTCGGCCTCGGGCGGGGCCAGGCGCTTGGCGGTCTTATCCCAGTAGGCGATCCGGCTCGCCACGGCGCCCAGATCGGCCCGGGTCAGGGACCGACCTTCGTTGCTGACTGACTGGCCAAGCATGATCGCATCTTCAAACGCGATCCACTTGGCGAGTTGGGCTTCAGCGAGTTGATAGGTAATTCCGGCCATGCGTCAAAGCATAGACCGGGCGCCGAGTACACCAAGCGACGAATTTCAGCGCCGCCGCTGCAGGTTCAAGTACGCAACAGTTCGTGGACATGCCCGCGCTCATCGAGTAAACGCAGAATCAGCCGGATCGGCCGCGGTACCGGCGAGGTCTCGCCCCAGGCCCGGACCTGGCTGTAAGACACGCCGGCCAAGGCCGCGAAGTCGCCCAGGCTCAGACCCAGCTCAGCGAGATGTGCGCGAAATTGATCCCGGGTCATTTTGTTACATCACCTTGAACTGTTTCGCCAGATCGCCGTTATCACCGGCCGGACGTTCGGCATAGACCGTCACCTGGCAGACGGCGAAATAGCACAGGGACTCGACATCCAAAAAATGGTTGGCGCGCTGCTTGAGCCAGCGCGGCCGGCCGTCGAGGTCGACCACGCGAGACTCGGCAACGATCTGCTTGCAATACTCGTCATCGATGTCGCGCGGTAGATGCCAGGCCCCGGGCTGATCGATCGGCCGGCGCACCCGCGCATGGACCCACGACTTGAGCACGTCGGTGTTCAGGTGCCACAGGTACATGCCGTGCGGCTTGGCCTTGCCGCGCCAGTTCACCTCCACCGGCGCGGCATACCAGGGCCGGTCCATCAGGTTGCGGCCCTTGGTCGCGACGGCCTGACCGGTGTATTTCTGGCAGAAAGCGTAGACATCCTCGGGCCGATAGCCCGAGTCGACCGCCATCAGCGACACCGACAGACCATCCCAGGAGGCCCCGAGTACCTCTTGTGCGAGCCGCTCCCAGACCGCCGGCTGATCGGTATCCCCCCACAGCTCGCCGCGCGCAATCAGCCAGGAGGTCAGATCAGACTCAGGTGCCCAACCGCGCACCCCCCAGATCAACCGATTGGCGGACACATCCACCCCGGCGGTGAGCGTCGTCACGGCGGCTGTAACGAACCCAAGGACATAGCCCGGGTCCGCCAGGGCATGAACCACCTGCCAGTCCGGGGCGTCACCGCGACGCTGGAAAATCTCCCCGAAGTCGATATTGAGCACGGCCTGCTCGCGCTGCGGGTCCTTGGTCGCCCGCGCTTCAGCCAACTGGGCCGCGAGATAGCCAAAGGTCTTCTTGGCCGAGAAGGTCGCACACCCCGAGACCCAGAAACTGGCCTTGACCGTCCCTGGATCGATCCATGCCGTGCCCCAGGGCAGGCGCTGAATATCCCCCGCACCGAGATCGATCATGGGTCCAGGCCCGCCATCAGTGAGACAGCCCCAGGCGGGGTCATAGTCCAGCGGGCGTTGACCGGGCGCGACCATGATCCCGCGGTCGTTCATGGTTCCGCGCTTGGGGTCTCTGATCTCTGCCCCGCAGACGGGACACACCAGGCACCCGGCCCGCTCGGCCTCCAAGGGCGTGACGTTCTCAACCGGGCGGATCAGCATGGAGCGCGGGATGAAATAGACCTGGCAATGCGGGCAGGGCCAGGCCCATTCATGGCGCGACCCCTGAAGCCAGTAGCGCCAGATCGCCGAACCGATCTCGGCCGGATCCTCGGGCTCGGCCCAATGCCACAGGCCGGTGTCATGACGATAGGCCACCGCCAGCCCCAGGGTCGGGGTGGAGGTGAGCGACATGATCGCGTCTGGGTAGGTCGAGGTCGTCGCCTCGGCCATCGCCACGACCGTGCCCTCGGAGGCGCGCGGACGTTCGGCCTCGACGCCGTC
>CAILVI010000478.1 GCA_903837595.1 uncultured Thiodictyon sp. | reverse complement strand
GTGGGAGTGACATCAGGGAGCCTCCGGATCATGAAAAACGGGGCTCCCACGCTACCGGGCCAGGGACGGAATTTCATGCAGGCTTGCCGGAAGGACACAGAGCATCGGACTGGCCCGCCCCGTTCGCCGTCTCAGGTCTCTCGCCCCCAGGACCATCCGAACCTTCCCCATCATCCCGCGCCACCACCCTCGGTTCAGGCAAGATGTCCGGCCCGAACAGCCACAGTTCGGCCTGCCCGCCGTGCTCGATCGGCACCGGCTGTCGTCCGCCATATTCGGGACAAAAGACGAAGCCGACCCGCTGGATGTCCAGCCCGTCGGGCGGGTCCGTCTCCCGGCGAACCACCCGGTCGATCTCCCGCAGGGCGGTGTTGAACGCCTCCTGCGAGAGCCCGTGTCGCCGCCCCTTGCGCGCATAGAAGCGCAGGATGCGCGCCAGCCAGGCGCGGTTGACGGTCTTCTCCAGGGCCGAGGTCCGGGTGCCGAACAGTTGGCCCCAGCGGCCACAAGACGCCGCGATCTGGCGCTCCATCCCCTCTGCCAGGTCCGGGGAGCGGGCGGTCTTGAGATAGCGCCGGAACTTCACCTCCACAAAGACCTGTCGCAAACCACCTTTCTTGGTCGCGCTCACGTAGAGCAGGTCGGCCCGCTGCTCGCCGCCCTCGACCGGCTTTCCCGGCTCCCGGAACAGTTGGGGCACGTCGTCGAGCGGGATCAGGAACCCGTCGGCCAGCGACAGCCAGGCCGCGGCATCGCCGGTCGCCCGTGCGCAGTGTTGTTGTGCCAGCGCGACCGCGATCATCTCCTGGGCCGCGTTTCCAGCTCCGGCCAAGCGCAGCGCCAGCCGGCCGCTGACGGCCTTAAGCGCTTCCAACAGATAGGTGCAGTTGCGCGGGCTGGCGGACAAACCCATCTCACCGAGTGCGCTATCCAGCAGATTCACCACCTCGTCGAAGCTACTGGTCGAGGTGATCAACTGCATGAATCCCAGGTCGTCGCGTTCCGGCACGCAGTCGATGATGTAGTTCTCATAGACCCGGGGCAGTTCGCGCGGTGAATCGAAATACTCGATCCCGGCGTTGCGGTCAGCCGTGACCACCCAGTCGCACAGCCGGTGCAGGTCTTGTAGCAGGCCCGCCTGATCCGCACTGACCTCTGTCACCAGAACCGGCCAATCATCCGCCCCACCACCCAGGTGGCGGGCCGTAGCCCTCAGGACGTGCGCATGCAGATTCACCTGGCGCTTCGTCAAGATGCCGGTCACTGGATGCTTTTCCCCGTCCGGGTTTGGCGGGATGAAGCTCAACCAGTGGGGCGTCGGCGCGGCATGGAACTCCCGGCGCGCAGGGAGAAGACCGGGTAGTGGCGCCGGTGATGCGCTCAAGAAACTGCTCCCGCTTCGCCAACCGAAGGCAGTCGGATTGCCATTCTTCTTCGGCTTGTTCGGGGCTGCCCGGTTGATCGACCACCGCCGAAGTTCGTATGCTGCCTTCGGTTCTCAACTCCGAGTCTAATTGTCCAACCAGCACATCCCCCTATAAAACACTTTTTTGCTATTTCGCAATGAGTGAGAACTTCCCAAAAGAAGAAATCCCGTTGCATCGAGGATAATTGCTGCAACCAAAAAATGAATATGAATTATCTGTGCTTCTCTTTCTAGGCACCATCTCGGAACCGCAGATTGGACATTTTGCATCATAAATCTGCGCTATTCGATTACCAATGTCGCGACTGATACGTATAGTCCTTCGACATCTTTCGCACTGGAGAACATAGCATCCGGTTAAACTATCGTACACCAGATCTCTGTTACCTCCACACTTGTCGCAACTAATAATCAGGGTGTCACTGAGGCCAGACTCCTGTAAATCAATAATATGCCCTAAAGCGATTCGCCTCAATATCGCCGCAGCCAACCGCGAGTCCGTAAAACGGTGCCCTGACTTAACCCGCAAAGCTATCATATTTCCCCAGATAGTCATTTCTGGAATTCGGTTTCTGCGGATACTACGGAAGGTAATCTGCCCCGTCTCCTCAGATGTATTAGGTATCTCATCTTCCGGAAGAAAGTAGTATTTTCTCGGTGCGCTGCTGTTTACGAATTCACGAAAGAACTCTTTTTCTCCAGCGGGATCTACCGCAACAATAAATTCGGGATCATGAGATCTTGGATGAAGCAAGCTTGGATCAAAATCCTGCAATGTCGAGTATGCTAAAGAAGAAGGCGATATCACGAATTGCTCCTTGATTTCATAATATAATTTGTTCCAAAACTTCATTTTCTTAGCCAGCACTGCGATCATAGAAAGACTCCCTAGAATATACAATTTGTCTCTCGCCCTAGACAATGCCACATCCAAGAGGTTTTCGGCGCCGTTAGACTCGAGTATTCTTGGGTAGCCAGATATTGTTGTCTTAGCGTGCGCCGTTAGGTCAAACACAACAATGTCGGCTTCTGTCCCCTGCGCACGATGAACTGTCAGGCACCGAGATCTTGAATTAATGTCATTTGCCATGAAATGCCCGACAAGAACTTGCTGGGCTCTAAACGGAGTAATCACCAAAACCGAAGCGGAAGAATCATTCTTACGGAAAATCAGAGACTCCAAGACAGCTAGCGTCAACGGATTATAGTAACTTTCGAGCGCAACACTATAAAAAGAAAAATTATATCTGTCATCAGAGTCCGTATTTATGAAGAAAAGAGAATGCTTTTCTTCGGGCTCTCGCCTCCCACACCTAAGGCGTCCGCCATAAAATATACGACTCACAAGACCGGAAAGACTGGAAGTCATTCTGTATTGCGTTTCAAGCAATACCAGATATGGAGGAAAGCCCTCACTCTGAATATTTGACTTCGTCCCCAAGTAATGATAAATCGATTCTGAAAGAGTCGTTTGCGCCAGGCTGATTGGCTGCAATTGACAGAAGTCGCCTGCGATTACGATCCGCAATTGCGCTAAATGCGCCGCCGAAAATATATAAGGAAGAGAAACCATTGACGCTTCGTCCACGACAACAAGGTCGAAGTCACACTCCACTAATTTATCAAAATTAAGTACCGCAGACGCAAGCGTAGAGAATACGATCGCGCTCGCATTCACTAGACTAGAATCATTTTCATACCCCCTGCAGATCTCATTATCGGTATGGCCAAGTCGCGAGATACC
>CAILVI010000477.1 GCA_903837595.1 uncultured Thiodictyon sp. | reverse complement strand
TTTGCTCACGGCGTTGTTTTTCAAATGCCTCGTCGATGGCCGCCTGGCGTTTGGCGTGGCGCACCTGCATCTGGCGGATGACCTCATCGACGCTGACGTCACGGCGCGGCAGGAAGTGGGCCAGGAGGGTCTCCAGGTCCGAGCAACTGAGCAACTGAGCAACGGAACCGTGTCAGCGGCAGCGACGCTCCTCCAGCATGAGACATTTGCGCTGCGGCGTCTTGTGCGGGCACCACCACGCGAGGCTGGGGTCAGGCGGGGTGATGCACTGAAGTTTTCTCGCGGGCGCCGTCGAAGTCAGGCCACCGGGGCACCCAACTGAGAATATTTCTTAACAACTCCCTTCCCGCGGACAGCAACGCCCGCAGGCAACGCGCACGCGGCCTGACCGGACGCGGCGGAGCTTGCGGTTACCCGGTCGCGGGGATAGGCTGAACCAGCGAGCGCATCTGCCCGGGGCGACCGTCGTTGGCGTGTCCCAGGGCCATGGCCATCATGACCGCCAGCGCCAAGCTGACCCGGGTCTGCATTTTCGCCAGGCCGCGGATGAAATGCCGCTCGAAGCCGAAGCTGTTGTCGATGCGGTTATTGATTCGCTCCAGGGCGCTGCGCCGATGGTAACCGCGGTGCCAACTGGGGCTGCCGTGCGGCGTCGGCACGAAGATGCGTCGATCATGGTCATTAAGGCTGATGCGCACGATGCGCCCATACTCCCCGGGCGTGACTCCGCCAGCCTGGTGGCACCGTTCACGACCCTGGCACTCCAAGCCATAGGCGGCGGCCGGGCAGCGGTATTTGATTGTATTGCGATCGGCCTCGAAGCTTTTAATGGGTGCTTGAGTGCACCGCAAGCCGGACACACGGTGAATGGCATGTTAACCACAACATTCGTTATGTCAATCTCGGGGCGCGAAGAATACTGCACGGTCATCTAGGCTCCGGGGTCGCAATGCCCGCTCGTGCGGGCGTCCAGGGTCTTGCACAGGACCTTGGCGAGCCGCAGGCGGCACGGCGGTGGCAGTCCGCATCAAGATAGGGCGCCAGGCCATCGACCCCGAGGTCGTTCTGCGTTCGCTCAGTCGCCTGATGGCCACACTGATGTTGTGGTAAAGAGGTCACGAACAGCAGCCTCGGCAAGCCCACTGGCTGGAGCAGGTCTCGCTGAGTGCACCGCGAACGTCGCCGGCCCGAGCCTTGCGTGCTGGCGAATCACCCGGCCCCGGACGGACGCGCAAGGTGCTCGACTACTCGAACAATTCCGCGTGGGTCCCGGCGCGCACGAAGACCACCAACCCCGTACTCCGGCGATCGTCGAGCTTGTATGTCAGCAGGAAGTCGCCGCCGATGTGGCATTCCCGATGTCCCTCCCAGTTGCCGACCAAGGGGTGATCCAGCCACTCCGGCCCCAAAGGGCCGTCGTTGGCGATCAGGAGCAACATCGCTTCCTTGAGCCTCCGCATGTCGAACCGCCCCGATCGCGACAGTCGCTGCCAGTCCTTGAGGAACGACTTCGTGTAGTCCGCCGCACGCGGCGGGACCGCACGCTTACTCGCGGCTGACCTTGTCGAGGTCATCGAACAGTTCGGCAGCGGTGGTGAAACGGACGTGGTGCTGACGGGCGATCGTATCGGCCTCGGCCATCGCCGCGCGGGTCTCGGCGTTCGGCGCCTCCAGGGCGAATGGAAGCCGCTGTTCGGCGGCAACGCGCGTCAGGAATACGCGAACGGCATCGGACATGGACAGGCCCATCGCTGCCAGCGTCGCGTTCGCCTGGGCCTTGACCTGCTCGTCGATCCGCACGTGGATCATGGATGTGGTCGTCATGGGGTCCTCTGCTCAGCGAGATGAGATACATTGTAGCGCAATGGGCGCCTGCGCGGGCACCTGCACGGCGGCCTCAGTCCATCCGCACCTGGAGCCGCTCACCGCTCACGCGGAAGCGGCCTGCAGGTGCCCCCTTGCCCGCACCTGCGGGGCCCGGGTGCCTCATCGTCACAGAGTCGGTGTCACGCAGGCGACCGGCGATCCAGTCGTCGGTCCAACGCGCCGCGGCGAGTTGCGGGGGACATCAAGGACCGAGGTCCTGGCGCCGCTCGCGCCCGGCGAGATCGACCGCAGGGCAGTGGGTTGGCGGCGAGGTGCTGCTTCCAAAACCGCGGGTTGAGCCGGTGGACCTCGAAGGTGGGATGGCGGTCGATGCGCTGGACGAACACATCGACCAAGTAGTCTTAGAGACTGTCTAGAAACCAGCAAATGACTGATAGTCAATTGGGGTCTAGTAGATACGGAGTTTGATTGTTGCAAATCTGCCGGAGAAGCAGGCGGCCGGACGCAATATAGACCTGCGTCTCGTAAGCGTCCGGCGAAATGCATCTTTCCCCGCCAGTCCCGAGCCGGGATGATACCCCGAACACAGCAACTTCGGGGGTTCTCAGCATGGCACAACAGCGGCGTACGCGCGAGCAGTGGCGGGAGTTGGTGCGGGCGTGGCCGGGTAGCGGGCTGACGCAACAGGCGTATTGCGAGCGCCACGGGGTCTCGCCCAGCAGTCTGGCGCGCTGGCGCGCCATCGTGAGCCAGGAACCCGCGAGCCTGCCGAGTGCGCGGGCACAGCCGGTGCGTCTGTTACCGGTGCAGTGGGTCACTCCGGAGCACCGTGAGTCGTCGCCACTGACCCTCGTGCTGAAGGATGGGCAGCGCCTGGAGATCGCCGCCGATTTCGACGCCGCCACGTTGGCGCGGCTATTGGCGGTATTACGGGAGGCGGCATGATCGCCTTTGGTGCGCACACCCAGGTCTATTTGGCCCTGGGGGCGACGGACATGCGCAAGTCGATTGACGGCCTGGCGGTGCTGGTCGCCGAGGTTTTGATGGCCGATCCGCTGTCCAGTCATCTCTTTGTTTTCTGTAATCGTGCCAAGGATAAGATCAAGATTCTGTTCTGGCACAACAATGGCTTCTGGCTGTGGTACCGGCGTCTGGAACGCCAGCGCTTTTACTGGCCGCAGGAGGCGAATACGGCGGCGGTGACGGTGTCCGTACGCGAGTTGGGATGGTTGTTGGAGGGCCTCGATCTGCGGCATGTCGAGGCCCATCGACGAGCTGATTTTTCATTGCTCTAATCGCCGATCTGGTATCATAGACGGCATGCTCAATACTGCTCAGAACTTACCGCATGATCCGCTCATCCTGCAGGGGATGGTCGCGCAATTGCGCGAGCAATTGGCCACCGCGCAGCGTGAGCAGGAGCAGCAGCACCAGCGGATCGCCCAGTTGCTGGAATACATTGAACTGCTGCGCCGCAAGCGTTTTGGCCCCAGTACCGATCGCATTCCCGAGTCGCAACTCAAGTTATTCGATGAAACCGAGTTGGAGGCGCTGATTGGCGAGTTGGAGGCGGCACTGCCGGTGAGCGCGCCGGCGCCGGCCGACACCACCAATGGCACGGCGCCGCCGCCCAAGCGCGCGCCGGTGCGCCGCCCGCTACCGCCCCATCTGCCGCGCGTGGAGCGCATCCTCGATCTGCCGGAAGCGGACAAGGTGGCGCTGGGCGCGGACTGGACCTTCATCGGCTATGACACCTCCGAGCAGCTAGCGGTCATTCCGCGCCAGACCTACGTCATCCAATACAAACGCGCCAAGTACGTGGCGCATGATGAGGATGTAGCGGGCGCCGAGGTGGGAGTGAAAATCGCCCCGCGCCCGGTGCAGATCATCCCCAAATCCATCGCCCACAGCTCGCTGCTGGCGGCCATCGTCACCGCCAAGTTCGTCGATGCCCTGCCGCTGTATCGTCAGGAGAAAATCTTTGCCCGCGAGGGCATCGAGCTCAGCCGCCAGACCATGGCCGGGTTGCTCATCCAACTTCAGACCCCACTCATGCCCGTCGCCGCCGCGTTGAAAGCACTGCTGCGCCAAGGGCCGGTCGTCCATATCGATGAAACACCGGTGCAGGTGCTGCGCGAACCCGGGCGCGAGGCGGCGCAGAAGTCCTACATGTGGGTCTTCTGCGGCGGGCCGCCGGGGCAACCCGTGCGCTGGTTCGAATATGCGCCCAGTCGCGCCGCCGCCGTCCCCCAGCGGGTCTTGCTCGGTGAGGTTCCCGGCGTCGGGACCGATCCGCCACCGCGCTTCTACGTGCAGTCCGATGGCTACAGTGCCTACCAGGTCCTGGCCAACGACCCGGCCGTGCTCGGACATGCCGGTTGCTGGACCCATGTGCGGCGCAAGTTCGTCGAGGCCGCCGCCGGACGCAACACCAGCGCGGCCCAACACATGGTCGCCCTGATCGGCGAACTCTATGCCGTGGAGCGCACCCTGCGTGAGGCCGATCCGCCGACCCGTCAGGCGGCGCGTCAGCAACGCAGCCGCCCGATCCTCGATCGCATCAAGCGGTGGCTCGACAGCGCCGCCACGCGGGTCCTGCCCAAAGGCTTGCTCGGCCAGGCCATCGGCTATGCCCTGGGGCAGTGGCCACTGCTGACGACCTTCCTCGAGGATGGCCACCTGGAGATCGACAACAACACCGCCGAGAATGCCATCCGGCCATTCGTCATCGGTCGCAAAAACTTTCTCTTCGCCGGCAGTCCCAAGGGCGCCGAAGTCAGCGCGACCTTCTACAGCCTCATCGAAACGGCGAAGGCCAACGGCTTGGAGCCGTGGGCCTACCTCAACCACCTCTTCGAGCACCTGCCAGCGGCGAAGACCCCGGAGGCCATCGCCGCCCTGCTGCCCCACAATTTGAAATTAGACGACCTGAAACGGGAAGGGTCAATCCTGTAGTTGCCCGGACGCTTACTGCGTCTCGCTAGACGTTGGCTTCCGCTCGTAATCTTTGCTCAACCGACGCGATCGACCAAGCCATGCAAACGTTCTTTCCACCACCCAGCGGCGAGGTAACATATGGAAACCTTGAGTACCTTTCTTCTTTTTCACGACCGTAAGATCGCATTTGAAGTGAAGGAAAACCCAGTCTAACAGTTCTGCGCCAGAATAGCCGCAATCCGCCCAGATCATTTTAACAGTGTGGGAAAGCAAGAATAGATTGGTTATTACCTGACGGGCGGCTTTGCCGTCGAACATGTTGGCTGCGTGCACCCACACGACGAGCAGGCAACCGATTGTATCAACAACGATATGGCGCTTACGACCTTTGACGAGCTTGCCCCCATCAAACCCAGAGTCGAGAAATGACTCTGGTGTGCCTTTGACGCTTTGGCTATCAATGATTGCCCCCGTCGGGTCCGGGTTTCGGTCTTTTCTTTCGCGGAAACGCTGTCGAAGCACGGTGTTAACTGTTTCGAGCATTCGACTTTCTGTCCACTTATTGTAATAATAGTTAACGAGCTTGTAAGGTGGGAGATCGGTCGGCAGATAACGCCACGGGCACCCAGTCTTATTCAGATAGAATATGGCATTGAGTATTTCGCGAAGATCAGATGTTCGTCGGCGCCCTGTCTTATATGGATCAAGCATTTCGAGGATAGGTCGAAGTATTTCCCACTCCTCATTTGTGAGATCGCTTGGGTACCTGGCAGGTAATTCAGTATTTTCTTCGGTCATATTGACATTGGCGAATAGAGTTGCGATTTCGTATAGAATCCCCTGATTCTACAATTTTTAGATATATAAATCAATGCTTTAGTTCCTAGACAGGCTCTTACCCTAAGGTACTGCAAGCGACCCCCGGGCGACGCCAATCTGGCCACCTGGCAGCCGCCCAGCTGGGTAGAAGCGACCAAGGACATCCCAACGCGGAAGCTCGACGGTATCCGGGCCAAGTTGATTGCTCGGCGCAAGATTCTGGCAGACCAAGGTCTGCTTCTAACTCCAGACCATTGGAACACCGAGGGCGCGTTGCCCGACGGCAACCGTTTCTATACCATCAAAGTGGAAAGTCTCCGTGCCGTCCCCAACATAATCCACGCAAGGTTGAGGACGGGCAGGTCAGAACATCATGTCTTCAGCCTTGGTCCAGTCCATCCAAGGCTGAAGCCTTGGACTCCGGCCCCGGGGTGCACGTAACGGGTTAATGGCCCACATGCGTGACACCGATGGAGCGGTGTCACGAGAGGCTGGGTGGCCGGAGTTGTGATCGACGCGCCGGCTCACAGACCATGACGCAAATCCAGCCGATAGGGCAGCATGGCCCAAACGCCGCCAAATGCTCGCGCGGGCTGGTTACTTTCCCTTACCGCATCGGTTATCCTTTCATTAAACTAGTCCATTGAGTGCGTCGATCAAGCCAACCATGACTACATCCATTCGGGCCAACATCCCGGATCGCTTGGTACAGCAGGCGGCGATCCTGGTTAGCGACGGCTGGGCGAGCGACCTTGACGAGATCCTCATTGACGCACTGCGTCGCTACTTGAGTTCCCACAGCCCGGAGCTGAGCGAGACCTTTGTGCGCGAAGGCCTGGAATGGGGTCTGCGTGGCAACGGATAGCCCCATCGCTCGCGTTGTCGTTTGCGATGCCGGGCCTCTGATTCACCTGGACGAACTGGGCTCACTCCAACTGCTCTGCGACTTCCCGTCGGTGCTGGTACCCGAGGTGGTTGGGCCGAGGCCGAGCGACACCGGCCGTGCATCTTTCCCATGCCGAACCCGCCATTCGACTGGAGCTTAGGCACCCTCTTGCGCGCGATTCGCCGCGGCCAGCTCAGCCCGCAGAAGGTGCTGGATCTGCTTCGCGCCATACCCGAGCACTCGACACTCCACATCAAGCTGTCGCTCTTACTCGAAGTCATTGCGGAGGTCGAACGCACCGTCGGATGACCGATCATTCGTCTTGGAGCATCCAGCGAGGCCCCGCCCCGGTGACCAGCAGAGTCTGGTAGATCAGGATCAGCAGGATAACCTGCTGGCGGTGTTTGCGCCGCTTCAGCTCTTCGAGATCCAGGACTACCAGGTTGGGCTCGAACTGGATGCTGTTGGCCCCGGATAAGAAACGTCCGTACTCGCCCTGCGCGGTGAACGGATAGAGCTGCTCACCCCCGACAGGGTGATCCGGACGTTGTGGCGGATGCCCCGCGTGCCGGACACCACGTCGCCGATATAGCGCGCGGCCATGCCGAAGGCGATGCGGTCGGGAAAGCGCTTGACCGAGAAGGTCTGCGCCCGGTGCGTGCCGAGCGTGATGCCCTTGGCATCCA
>CAILVI010000476.1 GCA_903837595.1 uncultured Thiodictyon sp. | reverse complement strand
GTACTCTCCTCGGCGAAAATCGCAACCGCCACAACGGCGTGGCGGCGAGGAAAGTATGTGGCGGGCGGTCATCTGCCGCGGTAGCGGCTCCGTCCAACCTACAGGATTGCGGCTTTTGCGGGTCCGGAGCGAATACGTTCACAGTCTCTGGAGCGGTGTCACGAGAGGCTGGATGGCCGCAGTTTTGATCGACTCCAACTAACCA
This sequence comes from uncultured Thiodictyon sp., assembly GCA_903837595.1. Classification (GTDB taxonomy): domain Bacteria; phylum Pseudomonadota; class Gammaproteobacteria; order Chromatiales; family Chromatiaceae; genus Thiodictyon. Next base: position 26,446 of record CAILVI010000476.1, on the reverse strand, counting down.
AACTCCGCCTTGGGCTCGCGCTCCAGCAGGGCGGCGGTGGCATCGAGCGGCGATACCCCCGAATAAAGCACCTGATAGACCTGTTCGCTGATGGGCATCTCGACCCCGAGTCGCTGCGCCAGCGCACGGATGGCCGGCGCCGTCACCACGCCCTCGACCTCCTGCCCGATCGCGGCCCGCGCCTGCTCAACCGAGCTGCCCCGGGCCAGGGCCAATCCAAGGCGCCGATTACGTGATTGGTCGTCGGTACAGGTCAATACCAAGTCACCGACACCCGCGAGCCCCATGAAGGTCTCGCGCTGCCCGCCCAAGGCGGTGCCGAGTCGGATCAACTCGGTGAGCCCGCGCGTAATCAAGGCCGCGCGGGTATTGGCCCCGAATCCCAGCCCATCGGCGATGCCGGTGGCGATGGCCAGCACGTTCTTCGCGGCGCCGCAGATCTCCACCCCGACCAGGTCCGAACTGGTGTAGGCCCGGAAGCGCTCGCCGTGCAACAGACGGGCGGTGAGGCGGGCAAAGCCGGGGTCGTCAGAGGCGACCGTGACCGCGGTGGGCAGCCCGATGGCCACCTCGCGGGCAAAGCTGGGTCCCGATACGACCGCCAGGCGCTCACCGGGCAGCCCCTGTTGGGCCAGCGTGTGCAGGAGCGCACCGCTGCGCGCCTCCAGTCCCTTGGTCGCCCAGGCGAGTCCGATACCCGGCGGCAAGCACCGGGCCAGCACGCCGATCACCTCACCGAAGGCGTGGCTCGGCACGACCGCAAGACAGTTCGTGGCACCGTCCAGGGATTCTTCAAGTGAATCGAGCGCGACGAGCCCAGGGGGAAACGCAACACCCGGTAGAAAGTGCCGGTTTTCACCGTGCGCGCGCAGTTGCGCGACCTCATCGGGCACATTACCCCACAGGCGGACACGATGACCGTTGCGGCATAGCCGGATCGCCAGGGCCGTGCCCCAGGACCCGGCGCCAAGGACCGCGATGCAGGCCGGGACTCGGGTCAATGCTGACGCATCCCTTCAGCGTCGGCCACAGCCTGTTGCTGGTGCTGGGCGAATAGGGCATCGAAGCCGACGTGCTGGAGGACCAACTGCGGGAAACTGCCCTTGGTCACCAGGTCCGAGATCACTTCTCTCGCGTATGGAAAAAGAAGATTGGGGCAATAGGCGCCGAGCATGGGCCCGAGCTCCTGCTCGGGGAACCCGCCTAAGGTAAAGATGCCGGCCTGATGGACCTCGACGATGAAGGCCGTCTTCTCGGCAACCTTGGCCGTGACGGTGACCGACAGCACGACCTCGTAGGTTTGCTCGTCGAGCCGGTTGACCTTGGTGCTGAGGTTGAGTTCGTTCTCGGGCTTCCAGTCGCCGCGGAAGATCTCCGGGGCATTCGGCGACTCAAAGGACAAGTCCTTGGTGTAGATGCGTTGAACGGCGAACTGCCGCTCCTCGTTGGTCTGGTCGTTTTCGGCCATTGCAGATCCTGGTCTTAAGTGTGTGGAGTGGCAGACGAGGCGTGAAAGGGGGTCTGGACTCAGCGCTTCTTGCGCGACAGCGGAAGATTCGCCGCCTGCCAGGCAAGTATCCCACCCTTGAGGTTGTAGACGTCCTCAAATCCCTCCTTACGCAGCTGTTGGCACGCGGCCGCAGACGTCGCGCCTGACTTGCAGTTGACGATGATCGGTTTGCCCTTGTACTTGCCGATGACCGCCAGCTGATTTTTCAGCCCGTTCATCGGTATGTTGACCGCGTTGAGGATATGCCCCGCGGCAAAGTCGGCGATCGGACGGACATCGATCACCGTCGCGTCCTGGTGGTTGATCATCGCGGTGGCGGCCAGGGGATCGACGCTACCGCGCTCCCCGACCATCAGATTGTGAATCAGCAGACCCGCAATCACGACAAGCGCGACGAAAAGGTACCAATTGTTGCCGACGAACGCGATCAGTTGACTTACCTGCATCGGGCTGGATTCTCTTAAGTGGTTGTTACGCCGGTCACCTGCCCGCAAGACACCGGGGCGGGTGGCGGGAAGGCAGCGATGCGCGACCGATTTTCGGCCAGCAGCGGCGCAAAGGAGGGAGTATAAGGAGCGCGGGCGCCGACGTCACCCCGGGAGGCGGCGGACGGTGGCCTAGCCGTGCTGGCAGAACACCTCTCGCATCATGCCGATGAGGCGCAGTGTCCGGGCGTCGCTCACCCGGTAATAGACCCGGTTGGCGTCCTTGCGTGAGGCCAGAATGCCCTTGTCACGCAGGATCGCCAAGTGCTGGGAAATGTTGCTCTGGGAGGTGCCGACGTGATCGACGATGTCCTGGACGCTGACCTCTTCCTCGCCGAGGGTGCAAAGAATCTTCAGGCGCAGCGGGTGGGACATCGCCTTGAGCGAACGCGACGCACGCTCAATATCCTCGTCGTCGACGAACAGGCTCATCTCGCCAGCCCCTGAAGCGGAGTCGTTCAACACCGGTTGGGACGCCTGATGCAGCCTGCCGACCATTGCATGTGGGTGGAATAAATTTTTCACAATACAATAATAAGCTTTTTTTCCGTTCTTGCGAAGCGGCAGGGCGGCCCCTCGGCGCGGTGTGCAGCCGGTGATTATACTCCCGGTCGGCTTTAACCCTGCGATCACCAGCACCCATGACCCGTGGCCCCTGCCCATCCAGACCCCAGCCTGCCGCGCCGGCGCGCGGTCGTTGCGCGCGACGCGCCCTGCCCTTCGCACTGTGTTTGGCGGGGACGCTCGCCCTCGCGCTGCCGGTCGCGACCGCCTGGGCCGCAGACGAACCGATCGAGGCCCGCGAACGCGATCTCGTCGATCTCGAGCAGCAGGTCGAGACCATCGGCGCGGCGCTGACCGATCAGAATGTCGAGCGAGCGGCCCTGCTTACTGAACTTGAGGGGCGCGAGCGCGAAGTGGCAGAGCTGGCCATCGCCGGTCGCGAACTGGACGACCAGGTGCGCGAGCAGACCCGCGTGGCAGCGGAACTGCGCGCGCGTGAGGACCAGGTGCAGGCCACGCTTGCCGAGGAGCTCAAACACCTGTCCGAGCTACTGCGCACCGCCTATGCCATGGGTCGGGCCGACGGTCTGCGCCTGTTGCTCAACCAGCAGGACCCGGTACGAGCGAGTCGGGTCATGTCCTATTTTGCCTATTTCAACCGGGGGCGTGTGCGCAGCCTGCAGACGGTGGAGGCCAGCGCTCGGCGACTGGCCCGGCTCGCCCGTGAGGCAGCGCTGGAAAGCGAGCGACTGAAAGCCCTGGCCGTGCAGCAGGCGAGTGCCCGCGCGCGATTGGAGACCGCCAAGCAAGAGCGCGCCCAAGTGTTAAAGGGCCTGGAGCAGACCATCGCCAACCGTGAACAGACGTTGGCGGGGCTCAACCGCGATGCCGAGAATCTCAAACGCTTAGTGAACCAGCTGCGGCAGCGCGCGCAGATCCGCGCCGAACTCGACATCCAGCACGCCCCCTTCGCCCAGCGCCAAGGCCGGCTGGCCTGGCCACTGCTTGAGGGCCGTCTGCAGGTCGGTTTCGGCGCCAAGAAAGTCGACGCTGACCTGGCCTGGGACGGGGTCCTGCTGGCCGCCCACGAAGGCGAGGAGGTGCGCGCGGTTTATCATGGACGGGTGGTCTATGCGGACTGGCTGCTTGGCTTTGGGATGCTGCTGGTGATCGACCACGGCGACGGTTACCTGAGCTTCTACGGCCACAACGAGGCACTCCTCAAAGAGGTGGGTGAATGGGTCAGCGCCGACGAGATCATCGCGCTGAGCGGCAACAGCGGCGGGCGGGACGAACCCGTGCTCTACTTTGCCATTCGACGCAACGGTGAGCCCATCGACCCGGCCCTGTGGTGCGGGTGACCCCGTCCCTTCCCCCCGAGGCCCTGGCAGGAACCGCGGCCAAGCGGTCAAACTGTTGATCGATGTTGAAACGTGCGATCCTTGCGCCATATCCGTCGGCGCAGGCGGCATGCCTCCCGGGTGCAGCGTGGCGACGCCGCGTGCTAACCGAAGTCCTCCATCGCCGACGACCTTCGACGGTTAGAATGGTGGGCCATCCCCGACCCTGAGCGCCCTCCCCAATTCAACCGGTAGCCAAACCCGCAAGACTATGCCCAAACCCCTTTCCCACAGACTCTTGATCTGGATCGCTGGTGTCGGCGCGGCCGTAACCCTCGCCGGCGCGGCCACGGCCGAACCCGCACCGCCCCCCAGCCCGGCCGCCGACTCCGCCCCGGCCGCGGCCGCGGCCTTGCCCTTGGAGGAACTGCGCACCTTCGCCGAGGTGTATGGACGCATCAAGGACGACTACGTCGAGGGCGTCGGGGACAAGACCCTGTTGGAAGGCGCCATCCGCGGCATGCTCTCCGCGCTTGATCCCCACTCCACCTATCTGGACAAAGACGAGTACCGCGAGATCCAGGTAGGTACCAGCGGCGAGTTCGGCGGTATCGGCATTGAGGTCGGGATGGAAGACGGGTTTGTGAAGATCATCTCGCCGATCGACGACACCCCGGCAAGCCGCGCCGGGCTCCAGGCCGGGGACTTGATCGTGCGCATCAATGACAAACCGGTAAAGGGGTTAGGGCTAAACGACGCGGTCAACTTGATGCGCGGCAAGGCCGGGACCGAGATCCGTCTCACCATCATGCGCGGCACCGAGGGGCGACCCTTGGAGGTCAAGGTTGAACGCGACATCATCCACGTCGCGAGCGTCAAGAGCCGCACCCTGGAGCCGGGCTTCGGCTATGTGCGCCTCACCCACTTCCAGGCCCGCACCACCGAGGATATGCGCACAGCAATCGAGGCACTCAAGAAGGAGAACAAGGGCGATCTCAAGGGGCTGGTCCTGGACTTGCGGAACAATCCCGGGGGGGTGCTGAACGCCGCGGTGGGTGTGAGCGACGCCTTCATCGCCGACGGCCTGATCGTCTACACCCAGGGGCGACAGGCGGACTCCAAACTCCAGTTCAAGGCCGGCCCGGACGACGTGCTGGGTGGCGCCCCGCTGGTGGTGTTGGTCAACGGCGGCAGCGCCTCGGCCTCGGAGATCGTGGCGGGGGCGCTGCAAGATCAAAAGCGGGCTCTGATCATGGGTACCCGGACCTTTGGTAAGGGGTCCGTCCAGACCATCGTCCAGATCGACGATGCAACCGCGCTCAAGCTGACCACCGCGCGCTATTACACACCCTCCGGGCGCTCCATCCAGGCCGAGGGCATCGCCCCGGACATCGTCCTGGAGCGCGGGGATTTCACCCCCACCAAAGAGCAGGAAGTGGACCCGGTGAAGGAGTCGGACCTGGCGCGCCACCTGGATTCCGCAAAACCGGCTGGCGACGCACCGACCGGCGAGCCCAAGAAGACCCTGGCGACCGAGGACTTCCAGCTCGCCGAGGCACTGAATGTGCTCAAAGGGTTAACCATCCTGGGCCACCGCCCGGGTGGCTGACCCGGTGGCTTCCCGGCCCGCCTAGCCGGGGGCCAGTCATTATCACAGGAGACGTCCCATGCCAAGAGCACTGATTCTACTCGCCCAAGGGTGCGAAGAACTGGAGGCGGTCACGGTCATCGACCTGTTGCGGCGCGCCGCCATCGAGGTGGTGAGCGCGGGCCTGCACGCCGGTCCGGTCACCGCCAGCCGCGGCACCGTGCTGGTGCCCGACAGTACCCTGGAGGCCGAGCAAGACCAGACCTTCGACTTGGTGGTGTTGCCCGGCGGCCTGCCGGGCGCGCGCTATCTGGAAGAGGACCAGCGCGTCTTGACACTGCTGCAACGCCACGCCGGCGCCGGGCACCTGGTCGCGGCCATCTGCGCGGCCCCGAAGGTCTTGGCCGCCGCGGGTCTGCTCGATGGCCGCCGGGCGACGGCCTATCCCGGCTCGGTGTCCGCCGCTGACTATCCCCGGCTGACCCTGGTCGATGAGCCGGTGGTGGTCGACGGACGCATCGTGACCTCCCGCGGCCCCGGCACCGCCATGGACTTCGCCCTGTGCCTGATCGCGCTGTTGAGGGGCGAGGCGTGCCGCCAGGACGTGGAGTCGGCGCTCGTACGCGGCCACTGAGGCGGCGCGCGTACCCCGGACACTGTGACAATCGAACCCGCATCATGATTCCAAGCCTCCAAGGACTGGCCGCGCTCCCGTCCGTTTTTCTCCTGAGCGCGCTACTGGCGCGCTGGCTGTCGCGCCGCCGGGCCGGGACGCTCGCCCTGCTCGACCACCCCAACGCGCGCTCCCTGCATCAGGTTGCGGTCCCGCGCAGCGGCGGGCTGGCGGTGTGCGGTGCGCTGGCGCTCATGCTGGCCTGGTATTGGCTCAGCGGTGTCGGGAACGGCGGGTCTTGGCACTGGGCGCCCGGCCCCGCCCCACTCTGGTGGATCGCCGCCGCCGCGCTCCCGGTGGCGCTGGTGTCGCTGTTCGATGACTTCGGCCATGTGTCACGCCGGCTGCGGTTCGCCGTCCATCTGGGTGCGGCCCTGACCCTGCTGGCGGGCGGGCTTGCGTGGGACACCCTGGACTTGCCAGGCATGGATTGGCCATTGCCCTTCGCGCTCGCCGCGCCGCTCTCGGTCCTCTATGTGGTGTGGATGGTGAATCTCTACAATTTCATGGACGGGATGGACGGATTTGCCGGCGGGATGGCCGTCTGCGGCTTCGCTGCCCTGGCGCTCCTGGGCTGGCACGGGGGTGATCCGGCCTTCGCCCTGGCGGCGGCCGGCATCGCCGCCGCCGCCGCGGGTTTTCTCGTCAGCAACTTCCCCCCGGCCCGGATCTTCCTGGGCGATTTGGGCTCATCCACCTTCGGCCTGCTAGCCGCAGGGTTTTCGCTGTGGGGGGCACATCAGCGGCTCTTTCCACTGTGGGTCGCCGCGCTCGCCTTCTCGCCGTTCATCGTCGATGCCACCTGGACCCTGATGCGCCGGATCATGTGTGGTGAGCGTATCTGGGAGGCCCATCGCAGCCACCACTACCAGCGCCTGGTGCTCGCCGGCTGGGGCCACCGCAAGACCGTGCTGCGGGCCTATGCCCTGATGGCCGCCGCCGCCGCCTGTGCGGTGGCGGCACCGCGCCTCACCGCACCGGAACAATGGCTGCTCTTGCTGGCCTGGGCGATCATCTACCTGCTGGTCCATGTGCGCGTGGGCTTGGCCGAGCGTCAGGGGTCCACTGCGTCGTGATAAGAACGCTGTTCGATCGCCTGCGCTCACGTACCGCCGCCCTGGCGCACGACCTGCTGATGGTGCCGGTCGCCTGGTTCGCCGCCTATTGGCTGCGTTTCAATCTGGGGACCATCCCGCCCGAGTTTTTGCAGGGCGCGCTGGCCGCCCTGCCGTGGGTGATGCTGGTCCAGGGATGCGTGTACTGGCTGTTGGGCCTCTACCGCGGAGTGTGGCGTTTTGCCTCGCTCCCCGACCTGGTGCGGATCACCAACGCCGCCCTGGCCGGCACGTCCCTGGTGATGGTAACGTTGTTCGTGTTCAATCGTTCCCCGCTGATCCCACGTTCGGTGCCGGTGTTGTTTTTCGGGCTGCAAATCGTCCTGCTGGCCGGACCGCGGCTCTTCTATCGCTGGCTGAAGGACCACCGTCTTAACCTGCGCGCCGGACAGCGGGTACTCATCGTCGGGGCCGATCGCGCCGGGGAGATGCTCGCCCGCGACATGCTCCGCGATCCTTTGCGGGCCTATTTCCCGGCCGGGTTTGTCGACGACAAGCTGCGACGCCAGGGCAGCGAGGTGCATGGCGTGCCGATCCTGGGGGCGAGCGCGGATCTGCCGCGCCTGGTGAAAGAGCGCGATATCGACTTGATCCTACTCGCGGTCCCGCCCGCCGGGGCGCGCGAGATGCAGCGCCTGGTGGGTCTGTGTGAGCAGGCCGGCAAGCCCTTCCGCACCATGCCACAACTCGGCAACCTGATGACCGGCCAGGTCAGTATCAGTCAACTGCGGCCGGTCTCGATCGAGGACCTGCTGGGTCGCGACCCGATCACCCTCGATTGGGAGGGAATTCAGGCGGGACTGGCCGGTCGACAGATCCTGGTCACCGGGGCCGGGGGTTCGATCGGCTCGGAGCTGGTGCGACAGATCGCCGCTGCCAACCCTAACCATCTGATCTTGGTCGATAATGGTGAGTTCAACCTGTACCAGATCGAGCTTGAACTGCGGGAGAATCACCCCGGACTGAGCTTCTCGCGCTACCTGCTCGACGTGAGCGATACCGCGGCCATCGCCGCCCTGTTCCAGGCCGAACGACCGCAAGTCGTCTTCCATGCGGCGGCCTACAAGCATGTCCCCATGCTGGAGGACCAGTTGCGCGCGGCGGTGCGCAACAATGTCATCGGCACCTCGGTCGTCGCCCAGGCGGCCTGCACCTGGGATTGTGAGCGCTTCGTGCTGATCTCCACCGATAAGGCGGTGCACCCGGCCAACGTCATGGGTGCCACCAAGCGGGCGGCCGAGGCCCTGTGTCAGGCCATGAATGGCAAGCGCCGGGCGCGCGGTTCAGGCACCCGCTTCATCACCGTACGCTTCGGTAACGTGCTGGGCTCCGCGGGCAGCGTCGTGCCACTGTTTGCGCGCCAGATTGCGCGCGGCGGCCCGGTGACCGTGACTCATCCGGAGATCGAACGCTTCTTCATGACCATCCCCGAGGCCTGCCAATTGATCATGCAGGCGGCGGTGATTGGTGACGGCGGTGAGGTCTTCGTGCTCGACATGGGGGAGCCGGTGAAGATCGGCTACTTGGCCGAGCAGATGATCCGGCTCTCGGGCCGGGAGCCCGGACGGGAGATCCAGATCCAATACGTGGGCCTGCGCCCCGGGGAGAAGCTCTATGAAGAACTGTTTTACGCCTCCGAAGACCTGATCGCCACCGCTCACCCCAAGATCCGGGTCGCCCAGGGGGCAGACGCCTCCTTCGCTGACGCGGCCGGGGGTGGCGGCGATTGGTTGGCCGACCTGCGGCAGGCCTGCGACGACCAGACGCCCGAACAGTTGCGCGCCCTGCTGCGGCGCTTAATCCCGGATTGGCGAGACGCCTCGGCGGCGGACTCAGGTCTTGCGCTCGGGGTCCCGCTGGTCGCCGCTACGGCGCCCGCTGCCGTGACGCGGGCCTCTGCGGAGCACTGAGGGATGCAGGACGAGACCCTGCTCGACCCCCTGCCGATTATCGCCGGCTCTCGCGACGATCCGGACTCGAGGCCCGCGATCCCGGGGACGAGCGACACCGACGTTGCCGCGGCGGACTTGGGACTCCCGGCCGATGAGCCCGTTGCCGATCCCGGTTCCGATCGGGACCCCGATGCCACTGAACCCCCGACCCCCAGCGAGCGCCCCCCCGAAGCGCGGATCGTGGCGACCCTACACAGCCGCGGCAAACTCACGCCCGGCGACCTGGCGCGCGCCCGGCGCCTGGCCGACGACGGCGGCGAGCCCCTGCTGCGCATGCTGCTGCGCCTCGGTCTGGTCTCGGAACGGGACCTGGCGCTCGCCATGAGCGAGGTGCTTGGCCTGCCCCTGGCGGACCCGGCGCAGTTCCCCGCCGAACCCGTGGCCGAGGGTATCCTGAGCCTGCGCTTCCTGAAAGACGCGCGGGTGCTGCCCATTTTTGAGGACAACGAACACCTGCGCGTTGCCCTGGCCGATGCCGCCGACCCTTACGCGCTGGCCGCGGTCGCCATGGCGGCAGGCAAGCGGGTGGAGGGCGTCATCGGCCTGCCCTCCGAGATCGAACTCGCCCTGGCACGGCTCTACGACGAGAAGCAACCAGGGCCCGATCCGGAGGCCGAACCGGACTTCGGCGACTTCGACGAGGAGGACATCGAGCACCTGAAGGACCTGGCCAGCGAGGCCCCGGTGATCCGCATGGTCAACCACATGATCCAGAAGGCCGTGGAGTCGCGCGCGTCGGACATCCACATCGAGCCCTTCGCCGATGAACTGAAGGTCCGCTACCGTATCGACGGTATACTCAAAGAGGTCGACGCCCCCCCGGTGCGCTCCACCGCGGCGATCATCTCCCGCGTTAAGATCATGGCCAAGCTCAATATCGCCGAGCGCCGCCTGCCCCAGGACGGACGCATCCCGGTGCGCGTCCAGGGTCGGGAACTCGATCTGCGCGTCTCCACCGTCCCCACCATGTTCGGGGAGAGCGTGGTCATGCGCCTGCTGGACAAGGAGAGCGTGCGCTTCGACTTCAACGCCCTGGGTTTCGACGGATCACCCCGCGAGCGCCTGCTCCAGATCCTCGAGCAGCCCTACGGCATTCTGCTGGTCACCGGCCCCACCGGCTCGGGCAAGAGCACCACCCTCTACACAGCACTCTCCCGGCTCAACACGCAGGAACGCAAGATCATCACGGTCGAGGACCCGGTGGAGTATCAACTCCCGGGGATCAACCAGATCCAGGTCAAGTCCGCCATCGGCATGACCTTCGCCGGCGCGCTGCGCGCCATCGTCCGCCAGGACCCGGACATCATCATGGTCGGTGAGATGCGCGATCTGGAAACCGCCCGCATCGCGGTGCAGTCCGCCCTCACCGGCCACGTGGTGCTGTCTACCCTGCACACCAATGATGCGGCCAGCGGCGTGACCCGCCTGCTGGACATGGGGGTCGAGGACTATCTGCTGACCTCCACCATCAACGGCATCCTGGGCCAACGCCTGGTGCGCGCCCTCTGCCCCCATTGCCGGGAGCCCTATGATGCGCTGCCCGAACTCGCCGCCCGCTTCACCCGCTTCCAGCCCGCGGGGCCGGGTCCGATCACCTTGTATCGGCCCGTCGGCTGCGACCAATGTAACGTCACCGGTTACCGCGGCCGCCTGGTCATCTCCGAGGTCCTGCTGATGACCGACCCCATCCGCAAATTGGTCCTGAGCCACGCCACCGCCAGCGCGATCCAGCGCCTGGCCATGGAGGAAGGCATGGCCACCATGTACGAGGACGGGCTGCGCAAGGCCATGGCCGGCCGTACCACGGTGGAGGAGGTCCTGCGAGTGGCCGAAGACGACTAAGCCAGAGCGCCCTCTCGTGACACCGCTCAAGCGACTGTGAAAGCATTCCCTGTAGGTTGGACTGAGGAACGAAGCCCAACGTGCGGCCGAATGCAACGCGTTGAAATGTTGGGGTTCGTTCCTCACCCCAACCTACCGTGCACTGATGAGGATCAACCGTGCCCAAGTATTTCTATAAGGCGGTCAAGCTCGACGGCGAGTCGGTCGAGGGTGAGTTGGAGGCAGCGGACGAGGCGAGTCTGGTCACACAGCTCCAGTCTCAGGGCCTCCTGCTGCTGGAAACCCGCTCCGCTGGCGGCCTGCGGGCACGCCTGGGGCGCACCCGGCGGCGGCGTCTCAGCCAAAAGGAGATCGGCATCCTGACCCGGGAGCTGGCCACCCTGATCGAGGCCGGCATGACCCTGGACCGTTCGCTTCAGGTGCTGATCGAACTGACCCCGGAGGGGCACCTGGTGCGGGTGCTCTCCGACCTGCAGGAACGGGTGCGCGGCGGCGCCACCTTCTCCAGCGCACTGGAGGGCCAGGAGGGCCAGTTCCCGCGGCTCTATATCAACATGGTCAAGGCCGGCGAGGCCGGCGGCGCGCTCGATCAGGTCCTGGACCGCCTGGCGGACTACCTGGAGCGGACCGCCGAACTGCGCCAGACCGTCACCTCCGCCCTGATCTACCCCTCGATCCTGTTGTTCGTCGCCGGGATGTCGGTGATCCTGCTGCTGGTCTTCGTGGTACCCCAGTTCGCCAGCCTGTTCAATGACATGGGCGCCAAGCTGCCGATGTCCACCCGCATCGTCGTCGGCGCCGGTGACCTGTTCCGCGACTACTGGTGGGCCATGCTGTGCGTCATCGCCCTGATTGCCGTGATCCTGGAGCGCTGGCTCCAGGATGCGACGGTGCGCGCCCGTGTGGACCGGCGGATACTCGACCTGCCGCTCTTCGGTGACCTGATCTGGAAGATGGAGACCGCCCGCCTCGCCCACACCCTCTCCACCCTGCTCAAGAACGGCCTGCCGCTCTTGAGCGCCCTGACGCTGGCCAAGGAGGTCGTCAGCAACCGCAAGATCTCCGGACTGCTCGACGAGGCGGGGGAAGAGCTCAAACACGGCCGCGGCCTCGCCGGCCCGCTGGTCCGGCTCAAGGCGCTGCCGGACCTTGCCTTGCAAATGATCCGCGTAGGCGAGGAATCCGGCGCCTTGGACGCCATGCTCGCCAAGGTCGCCAACATCTATGACCGTGAGACCCGCAACAGCGTCCAGTCCATGCTGACGCTGCTCGAGCCTGTACTCATCATCGGCCTGGGCGTGGTGGTGGCCGGGATCATCATCTCCATCCTGATGGCGATCCTGGGGGCGAATGAATTGGTGGGGTGAGGCGCCGGGCCATGCGGCGCTCGGGTCCTGATCATTAAGTTCGGCCACCCTACCCCCTCGTGACACCGCTCCAGCGGTGTCACGCCTGTGTTGGGCGCTCTGCGCCCCGAGGCCTGCGGACGCAGTTATGATCAAGGCCGATACGCATGGCCACCAGAATCACACCCGGTCATCGGTGCGATACGTTGCGCTATTACATCCGGCCGACTTCAGCAACAAAATCAAGATTCACCCGAGCCTCCGCACTCCTGCCCGACCCAATCAGACTTACTGACCGAGAGCAAGGCCGACCAGCTATCAGGCGGATACCCACGCTCCAACATCTTCTGGAATACCGCATAGGGATCGGACTTGCTGCCTGGCGACCGCAGCGTGTTTTCATCATTGATCCAGGCAAAGACGATGACCTTCGCTTTGGAGTCATAGCGGAAAAACAGCCGGAATCTGCGTCCGAGCTTGGCCCTGCGCCAGTGACGATAGGCGGTTCCCATCGTATTTCCCTGCCGGTAATCCTCCCGCGCCGGATCAGTCGGCACCGTCTCAAGAATCAGTTGGCCAAGGGCACGCCATAGCTTGACGTTGGCATTGGTCGCAAACCCGGACGGATCGGATACCTGCGCACAATCGGCGGCTGCTTTCAGCCTCTTCAGTTGCTCGACCAGGCAGGTATGGAACAGCAGCGTCCAACCGTGTCGCTGCATCACAGGACCACGTCACCAAGGATCTCTTGGTCCATGTCAACGGGATGTTGAAGATTGGCCAGCATGGCCTGGGCCAGATCGTCCGGCAGCGTCGTGAGCTGTTTGCCACCCTTGATATCTTGCTCAAGCAGAGACAAAAATGCTTCGATGGCAGGGTCTTGGTGCTCCACCGGCTCCGCGCGGGTGACGACGACTTCAGAACCCCGCAGATCGAAAGCGACCCGTCCGCCGACCGCAATACCCAATGCCTGGCGAATCGACTTCGGCAAGGTGATCTGGCCTTTTGAGGTGACAGTGGCGACTTCGTGGATGTGGTGCATCAAGGGACTCCGGCGAACTTTTTTATCACTGTAAGGACGATTCCTTACCACGTCAAGCGCGCGACCCTGCGCGCCGGTGTTGATCATCGCTCCGTCGACTGATGTATGCGGCGCGGCCTCGCAGCAAACCGCAACGCCGCGATGACTTGCGAGGTTTCGCCGCGACTTCGGTCCGGCGCTCCCGGGCCGTCTGACGGCCAATCCAAACGCCCCAGCGGCCGGAATGACGATCGAGCACCGCTTGACGGTTACCAGTGAACCGGGCGAAGATCAACCCTGCGCCCGCCTTTGTATTCAACGCAGGTAACCGAATACTCCCATGACCGCGGTCAACTATGCCATCTTCGGCGACCCGCCCAAGCGGCCCGAGAAGCCGCGCCCGCCGCTGCGTGACCAGTTCGACTTTTCGCAACTGGAAAAGGACCCCTTCGAGACGACCGAGGAGCATCGGGCGCGGGTCGCGGCCTTGCTGGCGGAACCCATCGTCATCGGCGATTTGGTCCTGAAAAGCGAACACTACGATGCCGACCGGCGGGAGTTTCGCATTGATGTGGAACTCAATCAGTGGATCAAGGACCACTCCACCGCACGGCTGGACGACATCTGGATCGAGATCGCCCCCGCGGCGGCACGAAGCCTGTTTAATGATTGCCAGGACAGAACGGTGGTTGCAAGCTTTGAAGCGCCTGACAACGCCTGGAACGAGCGCGGTATTCTGCTAAGACTGGGCGGCTCAGTCCGGATCTTTATCACTGCATTGCGGGTCAGTGCATACGATAGGGCAGATGGCCGCAAGCTGGAGTATCTCTGCCTTCAGGGGGCGGATGAGGAACGTTGGGCGGATGTCGTGGCAAACTCCAATGGACAGACGAAATTGATCGAGAAGTATTTGGCATCTGGAGACATCCTCGTGCAGCACCTGCGGTAAGCGGTGATGCTGAAGGCCCAGTACGAGCGAGAGGCAGTGATCTTGCAGGCAAAGGGGAAGCGAGCGGATATGGAGTCAGCACAGCGCGCTCAGGCCGAGCGGCGGGAGCGCAAGAGGATCTGCATCATACGCGACGTCGCCGTAATGTCGCTCCTTGTTTGCATTTGGGTTACCGGACTCATACTGCGCTATAGCCTTGGAAACAGAGAGTTCGACTACAGCAGAGGGGTCGTCATGGTGACGAAGTTTTCGGACGGCTGGGTATTGATGAGTCTTGCTGCATCTGTTGCGCTAGTCACTTACGGCGCAACCTTTCTAATAAAAAACCGCTACGATAAATCCTTCGGCACATTACTCGGAGAAGTATCCGATTTCTCTGTTGGAACCGTCATCATTATATTTCTGGCTTTCCTGCTCGTTGGATGGGGAATTGAGATTAGCTCTAGTATCGCGAGAGATCTATTTCAAGTGTATCGGTGATACCAGTATATTCATATCGCTTTTCGATGCAATTGCGGCGAAACCTGAGCTGATCCGTGCAACCCATGAGCTACATTTTCACCCACGACACCCCCTTCCTCAATAACGTGTTCCTAGGCACTGACCTCACCAAGTCGCCCGAGATCGCGAACCTGTTGGAAACCCGCCGACTGCGCAAAGAGGCCGGGGAATCTGCCCAGCAATATCTGGCCGCCGCGGCCCAGACCGCGGGCGAGTTGGCATCCATACGGGAGACCCTGGGGTCCGGAACCGGCGCCGGGCTCGAGCGGATCGAGGATCGCTGCGGGCGCGGTCTGGCCGACATCGGGGGCCGGCTGCGCGATGGCTTGGCATCGGTTGAAAGCGGTCTGCGGCAGAACGCTGACGGGCTGTACGCGGTGCGGCAATCGGTCGAACAGGCCAAGTTCGAGCTTGTCGAGGGCCTGAATAACGGATTCTCCGGGGTGATCAAGTCAGTGCATTTCGGCAATGCCCAACTGGGTGCGCAATTGGCGAGCGGGTTTGCCGGGTTGGAGGCCCAGCATGCGCGCACCCATGACCTGTTGCGCAGTGGCTTCGCGGGCAATCAGCGGGCCATTTGCCAAGGCTTTGCCCAGACCGGTGCCGTCCTGGCCGAGGGCTTCGACCGCGTGTCAGTCACCCTGGCCAACAGCTTTTTCGAGCACCAGCAGGCGATTCTGCGGGGTATGGATCAGGGGTTTCAGGGGCTCGCCGAGCATTTGACCGACCTGCACGGGGAGTTGCGCAGCGGACTCAATGAGGGCTTTTCATCGGTCATGGGCCGCATCGATCAGCTCGGTGCCCTGACCGCCCGCGGCCAAGCCGCGTTGATGCACGAGCTCAGACGGCAGGGACAGGAGATCAAGGACGCGATTCGGCATCAACATCGCCACGTTGCCGACGACCTCTATCTGGTTGGATGCCGCTATCTCATTCATAATCGGATCGCCGACGCCCGCGAATCCCTACTCGAAGCCAAAGCCAAATTCGGTGGCCATTTTCAGTCCCTGATCCTGCTTGGTTTCATCGCGATCTTGGAGGGCGATATCGATACCGCCGCCGATTGGATGCACAAGGCCTATTGCCAGGCCGGGCACGTGGGAGACCGCGACCGCGAGCGCGCGGTGGCGCTGTTGCATTTGGGCCGCTGCCAAGTCGCCCGGGGCGATTTCCAGGGCGCGGCGGGGCTGTTCCACGACGCCTTTGCCGCGTTCCCGATACCGTCGGCACTGGTGGAAGAGGCCGCCGCCCTAGTTCGCTGCCTGCCGGACAATGATCCAGCCGAATTAGTAAAGTGGGGCGGCTACATCCGTCTGCTTTTCGATCAAGTGCAGCCGCCCGATCCGGGCCTTTGGTATCTGCTGGCCTTGCATGTCATCCATTTCAATCTGTCCATGGCAATGACCGCGGTCGGCATGGGCCTGCACGCCGATCGCAAGCATTTCGACCCCGCCGACCCCGGCAGTTGCCACCGCGAGGCGATTCTGGCCCATTTGGAAGCGCTGAACTCAAGGACCTTCGGGGCATTGTGCGAGGCGATGGAGCGTGATGGGGAGTTTGCATTTCTCTTTCCCTGAGCGGACCGGTTTTGGCTAGGTCGTCAAGCGACCAACCAAGCTCCAGTGCATCAAAGAGCAAGAACTGAACAAGATGGCCAAGAAACCAAAGATGTGGGTCTCCAGCCCACCGAGGGCGCCCGCCCCCAAGGTGCCACCGAACGTCATCACCGATGTACAACAGAAGGCGGCGCAATGCGTGGAAACGCAGTTGAAGCCCAAGCACATCCAGGCACCGCCCGCACCGGACGCCGCTCAGTACAACTACCTCGTCGATATCGATACCAAGTGGTATCGACACTATTTTTACTTTTGCGCAAAGTATTGCTCGCCCGGCCCCAATGCCATCGCCCCGTTTTTCGAGACGAAATTTGCCCGGCTGGAATATACCGGGGCGGATCGTTTCACGCTATCCTTTATGCGGTATACGGATGAGTGGGTGGAACTTCAAGCCGACCTGAGTATCGAAGAGTGTCTGGCAAGCATCCAGGATGATCCATTATTCAACCCATAGCTATGATCATCTTCAACGCGGTCCTGGTCTGTTGCCCGTTCGCCGTCCCACAGACATTAGCCGGCATTCCGGCTATCGGTGGTTTCGCGGCGCAGAGCGCCTGACACAGGCGTGACACCGCGAAGCGGTGTCACGAGAGCTAACCCCGGCGCTGGCCGACAGCCGCTAACAGGATTGATGATCAAGCTTGAGGATCATCCCTGCCGCGTCCAGCTTAGCCGCGAGTTGCTCCAGGTCGCTCTCACGCGGCGGGTTGCTTTTCATCCAGGTATCCGCTTGGGCCAGCCGCTCGCGCATCTCCGGTGTGTATAGCCAGGCATCCGCCTGCAAGTCTTCATTTGCGTTCATTTGTCGACAAATCTCTTCGGTTTGGGATCACGGCAGCAACCGCCCCGGCAGCCGCGCCAGGAAGCGCCCGGCGCCGGCCAATTGCTGGCGCAGCAGCGCCCAGTCCTCTGCCCGTTTGCGTTCATCCAGACAGCGCAGCAGACGGACCCGGTCGGCCGCGCCCTGGCGCTCCAAGAGCGCGGCCCACAGGGTGTCTGTAACGTTATAGACACGCCCCTCGGCCAGGCACACCGGGATCACGTCGGCCAGCGGTACCGCCAGGTCCTGCGCCACCGCCTCGAGCGCGGCGCGGATGTTGGTCGCCTTCGACCCCTGGGGATTGGCCAAATCATAAGGCGGCTGCCACTCGCGCGGCGGGCGCAGCAGGTCGATGTGACTGACGGCGACCAAGAGCGGCGGCGGGTGGTGGTCCGGTCGGGCCGCCCAGAGTGCGCGTAGCCGATCCAGGGTCTCGCGCTCCGCCTGACGGTCCGGGCGCTGCGCCGCGGTGACCCAGAGCACCAAGTCCACGCTGCTTGCCAGCCGGTCCACCGCCTTGGGGGTCAGGCCCGCGGTATCGCAGCCCGGGGTGTCGAAGACCAGGGCGGAGGTGAGTCCCGCGCGCTCCAGCCGATAGGGTGCGATGGGTGCCGCCGGGTCCGGCAGCACGTCGGCCGGGGCGATCAGTTGGCCGAAGAGCGCATTGATCAGGCTCGACTTACCGGCATTGGCCCGGCCCAGGACCAGGATGCGCAGCGGTTCGGTGGCGAGGTCCGCGGTGGCGGTGGCGGTCCGCTCCAGGTCCTGTCGGGAGGCCGGCGTGACGGCGGTGGGCGCCCCCTCGGTCAGGACCAGGCGCCCGCTGTAGAGTTCGATGGCATAGAAACCGACCTTGCGGATGTACTCCTGGAGCAGCCAGCGGTGCAGGTCGGACCAGGCGGCGCCGAAGGCCTTGGTGCGCAGCCCCCCCCAGGCCTCGCTCAAGACCGCGCTGGCCGGATTGAAGACCAGCCGGCCCGCGCGGTACAGGTCGAGCAGGCGCTCCGCGGTCGCCTTCCAGCGGTAGGCGCGCATCAGGTCGCCCAGGGTCAGGCGGTGGCTGAGCGGCAGTTGCCCGGCGACCTCCGTGCGCAGGTCGCGGGCGGCGCGTTCGATGATCAGGAGCAGGTGCGGCAGGGTCAGTTCCAACAGGGGTCGCTCCACCTCCGGGAAATAGATGCGCGCCACCGCTTCGAGCGCCGCGCGCCCCAGGTCCGGGAGCCGCGGATTATCGGTGAGCGGCCAGTCCTCCGGCTTGACCGCCTGGGCCATCGACTCGATGGCGGCCCAGGCGGCCTGGGAGCGCGGCGGCCATTGGGGGTCGGGGGCGGTCTGGGCACCGGCCAACAGACGCCGGTCGCGCCGGCGCAGCCACCACTGGAAGCCATAGCCGACGGCGCTGCACGCCACCATGGCCGCCAGCCACCACAGCAGGTTGCCGCTACGCCATAGCCAAAGCCCCCCCAGCGGCAGCAGCGCGGCGACCGGGAGGGTCCACAGCAGCAGGGCGAGCAGGCGCAGGCGGTCGGTGCGGTTGAGCATCGCGTATTACCAATGAAGAAGATTTGCCGGGTCTCGGGCGCTTTGTCACCCGCTTGCTATACTGTGATCCGCAAGTCGGAAAATAAGGTTTTCTTCAACAGCGAGAGTTCATTATGCACAGCAGCGCAAAAAGGCTCACATATTTGCCGCTGGCGGTAGCGCTTTCACTCTATGGGCAAACCGCCCGCTCGGAGGTCGACCGGGAGGACCTGCAAGTCATCAACGCGGCGAGTTGCGCAGAACTCCTTGAAGAATATCGCGACTTTGCCGCCGCGGAAAAGGAATTGACCGAGGCGCTCAAGCAACATGGTAAGGAGATATTGACGACCAATTTGCTCGGCGCCGCCACCATGGCCACCCTCGGCTTCGGGTTCTTCACCTGGGACGACGACGCGGAACCCCAAGAGAACCTGGCAGAATTGCACGATTATCGGGTTGCGATCGGCGCGGGCATCGACCGCAAGCGGTGCCGGGGCGCGGCGGCGGCGCCGCCGCCGCCGCCGCGTGGCAAGGCCCACAACTAGCCGGGGCACGCCTTCACGGTGAAGGTCGCGCCGCAAGCTGGTCCCCATTTCCGCTCTCTCCCTTTGGGAAGGTAGCGCAAAAGTCGCCGGCCCCGCGGGCGCGATCAGAACTGATGCGTTGACCACTGCGGCCAACGGGCCCTTGCGGCAGCCCGTCGCGGCCGGGGGCCGCTCCTACGCCGTGGGAGCGGCCCCCGGCCGCGACGGGTGTTGGCAGCGACCTCGCCGGAATCGTGATCAAGGCCCATGGCGTGCCGCGGAATCCGCATCCGCAGCGTATCAGGCCGCGATTGGTTCCCCGCCTCTCAATAACAAAATAATCTCCTTGAGATGTTGAATTTCGCTCTTCCCGCCATCTCTTCCTGAGACCAGCCCTTGGACCGCCGAAAGAACTTTAGTTTTTCATGAAACCGCATAGATACACCATGTGGCGGGCAAAATACCAAGTGCGACTTGCTAGACCTAGCCTCTACTGGCGATAAAATACCACGCAACGACAATTGCGGCAATGTTTTGAGATGGGGGGCATTGGCCCAGATCGACGAACAGGAGATTCGATGCGTCGCCCCATATGGCAAAGCAGCCGATCGGCACCCTGGGCGGTGTCGGCCGCCTCCGCCTTGGGGGGGCGAGGCTTCAGCCGGATGCACTCGCTGGCGCCACGGAGCGGGCCGGGCTAAGCCTCGTGCCGCTCGCCTGGAGGTCGGACCGACAGATTCATGCCGCCCGCGATCAGTCGCAACAAGGACTCGGGCAACAACGTCTGACAAAAAGGCTTCGTCGCAGCGGACACGCCAAGGGGCATCGTCCCCGGCACGCCGCGGCAAGTCAAGAGTACCAGATAGCGGTCCCAGCGGGTCGGGAATCTGCCCTCAGGGCGGGGGGATGAAGACTGGCCGTCGCGCGGGTCGGGTGCGACCTTGGCCGGATTGAATAAGCTGTCAACGGAATCGCCGTCTAAGAAAAGAGCGCGAAAAGCCCGGGCCAAAATCCCAGGAGCGTGATCGCTTTGGCGGAGACCTGTTCGACCAGCGAGAGCGGGATTAGTTAAACCGTCCCGGGAATGCCCAATGACCGGAATTCCCAGGGATACCTCTTAATGCTGCGACACGGGAACGAAACGTCGTGGCAAGGTGGTTGGGTGCTTGCAGTCTGGTACGCTAGCGTCCTAATATAGTTGCTCCGACTGGAGCGTTACGTTAGGCCACTGAACAATCATGACCACGCAGATCGGAAACTCATAAATGGCTGGCTCACGCGTACCCGGCCCCCTTGGCACTTCAGGTGTGCCGCAGGACTTGAACGACGGAACCATGATCCGGGCGTTGTCTCCTCGTCCGGGCCCCATCGGCATTTCCCCGCCTCCGGTTACTGCTTTCCACCATCCCGGATCGTCGACGTCGACGTCGACCCCACCTAGGCCAGCGCGCCAAAAGACGGAAGCGACAACTGTACAGGTACTGCGCCAAGGAAGCCGGGGGGCGGAGGTTGAAAAACTACAGCGACTCCTTAACTTGCGCTCTCAACCTTCCCCCAGCCTCAAGGTGGACGGGATTTTCGGTTCCGTCACCGTCCAGACCCTGCAGCAATACCAAAGAGGTGTGTCCATTGCCGCTGATGGAGTGGTTGGCAAGCAGACGTGGTATCACCTGTTGAAAGGCGACAAGGTCACCGTCCCGCAACCACCTACTCGCCCGATTCAGCCCTCCACGACTGGATCGGGCGTGGCGGCAAAGAGCCAGACCCCACCTCCGGTTGCCAGCTTAAGAGCTTTATCAACTCAAGTAACGGGTATTTGGGAATGGCCATTGGAAAAAAAATTTGCTGAAGCATTGCGCCGCACTGCGCCCAAGCTGCCTAGCAGCATGCGTCATGAATTTGACGCGCTGCTGAGCCCGAAAAATCTGGGAATCATGGCTGGCAGTTTGGTGGTTTGGGCAGGCTCACATGCTTTTGGCGTTGGAGAAGTTGTCGATGTCGTACTCCTCATCGGGGGCGCAGTTTTCCTCGGGATGGCGGTCTTTGATGTTGCGCAAGACCTGGGCGACTTTCTGGTTGTGACGTCCACCGCTGCAATTGAACAGGATTTCGATGAGGCGTCATCCCACTTGGCGCGGGCGATTGCCATCTTGGGCGTCGCTGCCTTTGTTGCGCTACTGGCGAAGGTCGCCAGGGGCAGAGGCGGCAGCAAAGGCGCGACCGCAGAGGCACCGCCCAAGCCTGCACCAGAACTGTCGACACCGCAGCCCAGACGATCGCGCCCAGCGGCCCCAACTGCGGAGCCATCGCCCCCCCAAAGCACCCAAGCTCCCGCCGAAGCGAACGCCCAACCTCAGATCAGATCTGAATGAACGTTGGTTCAACGCTAATGGTGATCTGGATTGGCCTCCGAATACTGGATTTAGCGGGGAGCCCAAACCTACAACGCTTCCAGTAGGGACAAAGATTGACAGGTATGGCTCAAGTGGCGGGTCATTTCTTTCCCCGGAAGGTACTCCTTATGCAGAAAGAGCCTTGCCGTATGAGCAATCGAAAATGCGATACCATGCGTATGAAGTGTTAAAGCCGTTGGACGTAAAGAGCGGTTCTGTTGCGCCTCACTTTGATCAACCCGGAAACGGGATTCAATACGAAACCAGCCGCTCAGTTCAACAGCTTATCGACGAAGGCTATTTGAAAGAGGTACCGAAATGAATCTGAGTCAGCTATTGAATATATTTCGCAAGCAAGGCGTTCCGGATCACTTCTACTCGATTGGCGGCCTAGGCTCCGGAGAATGCTATGGGATTGAGAAGGCAAACGAAAAATGGGTGATTTATTACAGCGAGCGCGGTGTAAAGAAGGTGCTGTCGATCTATTCGAGTGAAGATGCTGCGTGTCAAGAACTGTTCCGGCATGTCGCAAGGATAATGGAGGATGAGTTGAATAAAGAGCTGACATTGTCATCGGAATAAGGGGATAAGAGGCCAGGCTTGGGTTCTTTCCCGGAAAACGAATAAGAGCAATTCCGGGGACAGTTTACTTAATTCGGGCGGCCATGCGGAAATAGCGCGTAGCCCAACACATGGCCTGCGCCGCCGAATGTTGGGTATCCTTCGTCGGCCCAACGGTCATGTCGGGGATCTTGATAGCCCCGCCCATGAAAGTCACCGACCCAACGCGGCGGTTGGCGGGCTGGCGGACCACCTCGACGCGTTGACGGCGGGCGCCATGGCCGTTAGCGGTGGTCGGTGACGGCCGGATCGTCCAGGTCCCGGTCGCCCGCGCCCCGCGTGGCGTCGCTCGTGAGTAACCGGGTGCCGGTCACCAGGGCGTCGGTATAGATGCGGCGCAGGGCGGTCGGGTCGATCCGCTCGCCCAGGCGGCGGCGGCCGAAGTAATAGCAGGCGGCCTTGCCCAGGGCAAAGGTGGTCGCCCCGCTCGCCGTCGCCCCCCAGACGGCCCCCAGGGTCTGCCCCAGATAGGGGACCAGCTTGACCAACTCGCGACCTAGGAGGCGCGTCAGGTAGCTCACGCCCACCCCCACGCCCAAAAAACCCAGGAACTCGGTCACATCGCGCCCGGTCCAGCCCTGACCATAGATGGCCGCCAGACTGTGCAGCAGCTTGGCCTGTACCGCCGGCACCCCGACCAGATCCACCAGCGGCATGGCGCCGACCGCAGCCGCCGCCATGGCATGACCGACGATGTGTGGATGGGCGGCGCGGGCAAAGGTGTCGCGCACCGCCGCATCGCCGCACAACCGCGCCTTCAGCCCCAGGGTCGAGACCTCCCCGATGGCCGCCCACAGGGCCTCCAGCCCATAGTTGGCCGGCTCCAGGCCGTCCTCCGGCAGCGTCAGGTCCACCGGCACCCACAGCGGTGCCGACTCCCCGGAGAGCTCCCCCAGGGCCTCGCGCTGGGCGAGCCGCGCGCGGGTGAGGTCGGGCGCCACCGCGGGTGGCCAAGGCGACTGGACGTAGGGATAGGGCAACACATGGCCAGAGTCCGGCGCATAGCCCTCGTGCAGGCCGGTCTGGGCGATCACGACCGGCCAGTGCGGGTGGCGGCGGCGCACCGCGCGCAGGACGGCGAAGACCGACTCCTGGGTCAGGTCGGTCGCCTTCATCACCCCCAGCACCAGGTGCGCCTGGGACTCGCAGTAGCGGATATCCTCGGTCGGGTCGTAGGCCACCTCGCCCAAGCCGCGGGTGTCGAGAAAGCGCACCACCGGGGCCTCGGGCGGGAAGTCATAGAGGCGGGCGGTGCGGGTGCAGGGCCGAAAGCCGTTGCCGATCTCGGCGTTGGGGCTTCCGGTCAGGGCGCGGATGATGGAGGTCTTGCCGGCCTGCGCCTTGCCGATCAGCCAAACCACCGGCAGGGGTTGGCGCTCCCGGGCCTGGCGCAGCGCCATCTCCAGCGCCGCGTCCTCCACCCGCGGGTGCAGCAGGCGGTCGCGCAGACCGCGCCAGTCCTGGTACCAGTGTTTGGGTGCGTCGGTCTCGTTCATGCGGACCTCATAAGGGCAGGATTCACCCCAGAGCCTAGCACAAAGCAAAGCCGACGCCGCGCCCGGGGTCTGTGTAAGATGCCGCCCCAGGACGGGCGACGTCGCGCACGCGGGCGCGGTGCCGGCCCGGACCTGATTGGACCGCGGGCACCCGGACCGCGGGACCTTGAGCGATCGCGGTTGGAGAGCACCAGTGCTGTTTGCCTACAGAGTCCAAGACCAGATGACCCAAGTCATCGACGACCCGGAGCGCCTGCTGGAGGCCGCCTGGATCGACGCGGCCGAACCCACCGATGAGGAATACGCGCTGATCAGGGATCTGGTCCCCCACCAACTGCCGGACGACGACGACGCGGACGAGATCGAGGCCAGTACCCAGACCTACATGGACGAGCAGGGCATCCACCTCTCCACCCTCTTCCTGCACCGGGTGGAGGGGCGGCCGGAGAACACCAGCGTCAATGTGATCTGTACCCGGGAACGCCTGATCACCATCCATGACCGGGACGTGCCCGCCATCCGCCTGATGCGCATCCGGGTACGCCGCCGGCCCGAACTGCTCAAAGAGCCCACCGGGCTTCTGGCCGGGCTGTTCGAGACCGCCGTGCAGGACTTGGGCGATACCCTGCAGGAACTCTATCGGGACCTGGAGCAGACCAGCCACCACGTCCTCGAGGACCCGGACGCGGACCTGGGGGAGGCCCTGGAGCGCCTGGCGGGCCATGAGAACCTCAACGGCAAGGTCCGCCTCTGCCTGATGGACGCGCGCCGCGACCTGGCCTTCGTGTGGCGCAGCGCCCAGGCGTCCAAGCCCTGTGCCAAGCGGCTGAAATACCTGCTCTCCGAGATCGACGCCCTGCTGCCCCACAACAACTACCTGTTCGAGAAGGTCACCTTCCTGCTCCAGGCGGCCCAGGGCTTCATCAACATCGAGCAGAACAAGATCATCAAGATCTTCTCGGTGGCCGCCACCGCCTTTCTCCCGCCGACCCTGATCGCCAGCATCTACGGCATGAACTATCAGCACATGCCGGAATTGAACTGGGAGTATGGCTACCCGTTCTCGGTGCTGCTCATGGTGATCTCGGCCGTGGTGCCGATCGCCTATTTCAAGCGCAAGGGGTGGCTGTAGGTCGGGTTGGGGACCTTCATCGTCGTTCCGGCTGCGGGCAGATGTAGGTCGCCCTTCGGGGCGACCTACACTAACGCAGCAAGGTGGCAGGGAGGATGGTCACGGCCAGTTGTGCGAGTGGGAGGGACGCGATGCGAGCCTCGCACGAAGCCCGAGCTCTGCGACAATGGTGAGGCGCCCCGCGCTCTTTAGCTAATGGTTAAATCATTGTCTTGAATACACAATTGAGCCTGACCCCTTTTGACCCTGGTCAGCCAAGAAATCATCTTTCAAATGGCCAAGCACTGATCCTATCAAGGTGAGATAGAGGTCTCGCGTCATCGCGCTAATGCGTTGGTCAAATGCAGCCGCGAGCAGCTTGCAGTCCAATGGCTCGCGCATAAACCAGAGTCCTGGATGGTCTGATATCCTTTGGCTATTCTCGTTCGTGTCCTTTTCCTTTCCAAACAGATGCTCATGCGCCTGTTCCGCCGCAATGCCTACGGTAAAGCGTCCGAATCGAAATCCCACAAGTGCCTCAAAAGCTCCTTCACCCAAGATTGCCGCCATCTTGGGGAGCCCAATAAAGACAATGGCTTGCGTGGTTAATGTATGGTCGACTAACTCGCTAAGTAACAATGCAAAAATTAGTTAAACACGTTTATCAAGAGAAAGCATTGGGATCGACAACGTAGTTCCATTGCCCAAGGCTCGAATCATGGCGAATAAACTGATCTTTGATTTCGCGGAATCCGTCGGAGCATTTGCGGCCGAGCGCGTAGGCTTTGTCGAGGATGCGAGCGGTGACGCGCAGCCCCGTGTCGGTGGTCGTGCGCTCAACGGTCCGCCGTGCGGTCTCGGGGGAATCGAGCATGACACCGCTCCACGTGCGCTCGACTTGGCTGAACAGCCGATGCTCAATAGGGCTCCACTTGGAGGTATAGGGCGGATAATGGGCGATGCGCAGACGTACTCCCAGGCGTTGGGCCAAGGCGATCAGGTCCTCTTTGAAGCGCAGGGAGCGCGCCGCGTTGCTGCCGCCGCCATCGCAGAGCACCAGGATTTCCGTGGCGGTAGGATAGCGATGGCAGAACAGCACCGTCCAGGCCAAGAAGAGGGCGTCGCAGGCGAAGGCGCTGGTGTCGTGCGAGGTACCCAGGGTGATGAAGCCGTGGTTGGCGACCACGTCGTAGACCCCGTGCGGCACGAGCAGGCCACTGGCCAGGTGGCGATAATCGTGGTCGTAGACCCGTTGCGGGGTCGTGCTGTCGCACTGCCCGCGCCGGTGCAAGGTTCCCAGCAGTTCCTTTTTCTTGGTGTCGATGCACCATACCGCAATGCCACGCGCCCGCGCGAGGCGCTGCAACGCGGCGATGTAGCGAAACTGCTGGTCACGTTCCTGGGGATCGACCTGGCCAGTGATCAACTCCTTACGCAGGCTCCGCCGCCGAAAGCCGGCCTGCGCCAACAGTTTCGCTGCCGTGTTACGACTGACCGTAACGCCCAAGACCATCAGTT
>CAILVI010000475.1 GCA_903837595.1 uncultured Thiodictyon sp. | reverse complement strand
CGTGGCGCCGGCCCAGGCCAGCCCGTGATGCTGAAGATTGACGTAGAAGCCTGGGAGAACCACGTCCCCAGGGGCGCCGCTAACTCACCGCCAAGCGCCGAGGCACCCTTGCTCCAGGTCGAATTCACCGATGCTGCCGCACAGGCCGCCGGCAGCAGTTGCGCGGCGCCAGACCAGTCCCCGGTGGATTTCGGCTACACTGTTTGTCGTTACGATGTGGCAGAGGCATTCTAATCGCAGGAACAGGAGCAAATGTGACCAGTCAACAGGGCAGAGGCTCAGTGATGTTCGTGGCGCCCAGCGCCTATGTGCTGGGCGGGCTTGGGACTTGGCTCGACTATATGGAGCCGGGATTGCGGGCGCTGGGATGGGAGGTGCTCATGGGGCTCGTCGAAGGGCCGCGTCACCATCGGCCGCAGCGCTATCTCGCCAAGCACTCCCATGTCAATTGGCATGCCATCGCCTGCACGACCGGCACTCAGGAGGGGCGGCTGCGTGCCGTCGAGCGCGCCATCAATGAGTTTGCACCGGATCTGGTGGCGACCGTCAACCTACCCGATGCGCTACTGGGCGCCGCCCGCGCGAGACGGCGCGGGCGACCAGACCTGAAGATCGCGATGACAGTGCACGGCATCCAACCGGACCTCTATGACGATATCCGCGCGCACCGCGGCTGGCTTGATCGCGTGTTCTGTACCAATCGCCTGGCGTGCCGACTGGCAACTGCCTTCGGGGGTGTGGACGCCGCGCGGGTGTCCCATGTCCCTTACGGTGTTGACTATGCCGGGCCAGTCCTTCGTCACTCGGGACGTGAGCCTTTGCGCATCGCCTTCGTCGGCCGCTTGGAGCAGGATCAAAAGCGGATTTTTGACTTGTCACCGATCCTCGTCGAACTGGACGCCTGCGGGATCGCTTACGAACTCTTGATCGCCGGAAGCGGACCGGATGAGGCCGCATTACGGGCGGCGTTGGCGGAACCGCTTGCCACGGGAAAGGTCCGCCTCCTCGGCTTTTTGTCACCGACCGAGTTACGACAGCAGGTACTGGAGCGAGTGGACGCCCTACTCCTGACCTCCAGTTGGGAAACGGGACCGATCGTGATCTGGGAGGCAATGGCGAGCGGCGTCGCCGTGGTGTCGTCGCGCTACATTGGTTCCGGGTTGGAAGCGGCACTGCGGCATGATGAGAATGCGCTGCTGTTCCCCATCGGCGACTGTCGGGAGGCCGCCGCGCAACTGCGCCGGCTGTCGCAGGCGCCTGCCTTGGGCAATCGACTGAGGGCCGCCGCGTTTCGACTGATAGAAACGCGCTACAGCATCCCCGTCTCGGTCGCCAATTGGGATCGCCACCTGCGCGCCCTGCGCGAACAACCGGCGTTGTCGGCGACGCCAAGCATCAAGGCACAGCCCGCACCGGGGCGGCTTGACCGGTGGTTGGGCACTGGTCTGGCGGAGCAGCTTCGCGCCAGGCTCGGCCCCACCGGACCGGACGGCGGCCCCGGCGGCGAATGGCCGCATTCGCACGGCACCACCGATTACTGGGACCCTGAGTTTTGGGCGCTGGCAAAGACGCTGGACCACCCGGCCGTGGAACGTTCGCCACCATGAGTAAGCGTACCCTCGTTGCCCTCCATCGTGCCATCGCCTGCTGGTGCCGGATGCCAAAGTGCGATGGCCCGGATCGGTCCCGTCTTGGCGTCAAGCTGGGTGATCCGACCGGACCTGCCCCAGACATGCCGGTGCTGCCGGCGTCGATAACGATAGGCCGGCGCACGGTTGTCGCCCCCGAGTACCTCGTCAAGCCAACGGCGCTTAAACTGATATGTCGCGCCACCCTCCCAGCGCGAAAGATCCGGGTGCGGGCATAACATGTCTGCGCCGACGCTGCGGCAACAACTGGGCTGCTGGGCCCATGAACGTTGGAAAACCGAGCTGATACTGCGCGCGCCCAGCATCGCGGCACGTCTCGGCCTGACGTGGCTCGACCTGCACAACCGCCGCGAGTCCATCAGTCGCGTGGACGCCGGCCGCGCTCGCGTGTGCAACTGGCACGACAGTTCGTTGTTTACGGCGTGCCGCCTCTTTCCGGCGATTGGTGGGCGATTGCTGCGGCATTGTTTAAAGGAATGGCCGGTCGCCTTTCGCGATGGGCTCACGGCGCCCGACGGCCGGCCTGACGTCAGCATCATCATTCCCTTTCGCGGCACTGCGCGACTGCCTCAACTGCGTTGCTGTCTAGCTAACCTGTGCGCCCAGCAAGGCGTCGCAGTAGAGATTATTCTGGTCGAACAGAGCTGGGAGCCGCTGCTGGCAGATGCCGTCTTGCCGGGGGTACGCTACCTTCATACGCAGTGCGTGACACCCGACATGCCGTTCAACCGCTCCTGGGCCATGAACGTCGGTGCGCGCCACGCACTGGGCGACTGCTTGATCTTTCACGACGGCGACCTTTTGGCGCCGGCCACTTACGCGGCAACGGCGCTTGATTTGATGCGACGGGGCTATCACGGGGCGCGGCTGCCGCGTCTGATCTTCTACCTTGACCAGGACACCTCGGCTCCTATCCAAGCCGAAAACGCCATGCCAGCTACCGACATGCGCATCGGCGAAGTGCGGGCCAATTGTAGGGCAACCTTGGTGATGGATCGGCAGGCCTACTGGCGAATCGGCGGACACGACGAATCCTTTTCCGGCTGGGGCGGCGAGGATGACGAACTCCTGGAGCGCGCGGCAACCCTGCACTTCTATCCCGGTGCCTTCCTGCCCTTCATCCATTTGTGGCACCCATCCCAGCCGGAAAAGCACAGCGGCATGATCGAACGGGAGCAGTTTACCGCCCAGAAATTGAAAATACCCGTGGCCCAGCGCATTGCATCGCTTAGAGATAATAGCCCGGGCGAGTGCTCAGGGCCCTGTCGCGAAACCGCAAGGATATGAACACCCAAGACCGGTCAAACTGTCGTCGCCAGCTACGGCCGCTCATATCACGCTGATTTGAATGGCCGCGTACTTGGGTCTGATTGCAGCTCGCCCCGGTTCGTCGCCATCCGGAGTGTCAGCCTATGAGCGTATCCGCTTCGTCGGCGCGCACGGGCGCCTCCCTGACGAACCCGATCAGGGTACTGGACAGGTGTTGTCCACCCTTTTCCCGAAGCCACCGCTTGAGCGCCCCTTGCATAGCCGATAGCCCTTGTTTTCTTCAGTGTCGCGGACGCTAAGGTTGGCAAAAGCCGACGCTCGCGCTCGTCCTCTCATCGACTCCGCAAACCAACCGTGAGGTCACCAGATGAATCCCCCTTGGTTCTATGCTATCCTGGCTTGTCCTGACTGCCAGCACGAACTGATTGTCAACAGCGCTGGGGCCTCATGCCCCGCCTGTGGATTTTCCAATCAACCCCTGGCGGACCTAAGGCCCCAAAATCCCCACCCTCTCACGCTGAGTCTGGCCCGCAAGAGTGATCTTGATCCCGCACAACAGCTCCAGGTCATTGAGACGTCACCCCCATCACCAGGGTATCACGGACCGCGGGCACAACACCGCGACTCAACGCAGTTCATGTCGATCATAGCGGACTATTTTAAACGGCCGACCCGCGTTCTCGATTTAGGCTGTGGACCCCGGGATCAAGAAATACCAATCCGCGCGCTCGGTCATGAGTACGTCGGCGTAGACATTTGTTCTACGACTGCCGACTTTCTTGCCGATGCCCACGCCCTGCCGTTCAAGACGGCATCCGTCGACTGCATTCTTACCTACGCAGTACTC
The DNA here is from genome assembly GCA_903837595.1 of uncultured Thiodictyon sp. Classification (GTDB taxonomy): domain Bacteria; phylum Pseudomonadota; class Gammaproteobacteria; order Chromatiales; family Chromatiaceae; genus Thiodictyon. The sequence continues at coordinate 23,458 of CAILVI010000475.1, read as the reverse complement.
CTGGCATTACGCAATCCAGTTGTCGCGCTCAGCGAGATCGAGCGAGTCTTGAAGCCCGGCGGGCTTTACCTGGGAACCATCTCACAAGGCGAGCCCTTTCTGGTTTCCTATTTTCACATGACGGCGTGGGGATTGCTCTCGCTTATCGATGCGACGCCTTCCTTACGCGTGACCAGGCTGTGGGCAGCCAATGACACCCTCTCGTCGCTTTCGCGCTGGGGCGGTTACTCCAAGGTGATCAAGCAGGCTTTGGGCGTTTTGAACTGGGTCAACACCACCTTTCCATTCTTGACACCGCGAAAGATGCTCTGGCCAAAGAAGGCGCGTGAGATTGACGCACTGCACCGGGCCGGATCCATTGCATTTGTCGTTCAAAAGATATCTGAACTTAGAAATTGAGCCGATGAAAGCTAACGCCTTGCCCTGCTGCAACGGATTGGTTTCGACGATTATACCGGCATTTAATCGCCCGACAATGCTGCAAGAGGCGGTCCATTCCGTCTTGGCACAGACCTATAGGCCCTTGGAGATTATCATTGTCGATGACGGGTCCACCGACGCTACTGGGGCCGTAGCTGATTGCTTGGCGAAGCAGCATCCGACAGAGATCACGACACTCCACACACCCAACCGCGGAGTCGGTCAATCCCGTGAAGCTGGCAGGCTTTTGGCTCGTGGAGAGTTTATTCAGTATCTCGATAGTGACGACCTGTTACGACCCCAGAAATTTGAATGGCAGGTAGCTGCCCTGAGACAACATCCGGGTTGTGGGGTAGCCTATGGCCGTACCCGCTTGATCAGTGAGCAAGGACAGATCCTGGAGGATCCCTATAAGGGTACCGGACATGTGTTCGAAACCCTCTTTCCGCAATTACTCGTCGATCGCTGGTGGAACACTCATACCCCACTGTACCGGCGCAGCGTGTCCGATGCTGTAGGCCCTTGGAGCACCATGCGGATCGCAGAGGACTGGGAGTACGACGCCCGAGTCGGCTCGCTTAATACCAGGCTAACCTATTGTGACGGCCTGGTTTCGGAGCATCGCTGCCACGCGGGCGCCCGATTGTCCTGTGACGGTGTGAGTCCGGCGTACATTCATGACTATACGCAACTGATTCAGCGTTTGCTATACTACGCCAAACTTGCGGGTGTACCTATCCCATCACAGGAAATGACGCACCTTGCGAGGTGGGCTTTCTTGGTTGCCCGGCGGGCCGGGATGCTAGGCCTTAGCGCCAGCGCCGACACCTGTTCCGCCGTCGCCTTGCAGGCGGCAGCGGGAGGTCCTCCGGTGATCCAAGTTTTGCTGGCACGTTGGTTGGCCGCAGCCCTCGGCTGGCGAAGGTGCAGTATCCTTCTCAATAGCCTAAGGAAATGCTAGCGATGGCTAGCCTGCGTCAATTATGACGATGACATTGGCTGACTCAAACACCGCGGCTCAGCGTTTATTCGCGGTGGAGAAAAAGTATCGCGCGTTATCACCCGCAGGTTGTTCTTTCTCTCTTCTCCCCACGCGCTTGTTATGTTTTCGATCGCGTCTTAAGACCGCTGGGAACGACTCTTCAAGCGATTCGCTGGTGTTTGGATCAACGAGTAAACCAATCGGCTTGACGCATTACTATCGGATCTGGCGCGACCCGGCCCTAGGGTCTCTGCGATTCTATAGCGGGCGATGTTCATAAATCCGGCAAGAACTTAGCGTAGGGCCTGCCCGGACTTATGATCAAGGCCTTCAGCGCCAATTATCTTAATCGCCTTTCTACGCGATAACCGAGGGCAAAATTGATGCAGTACGTATCGCTGAAAGCCAAAGCAGCTTGCTGGGTACGCGGAGCGATTGGGACTGGCAGGCGTTACGAAAAGGAAGCCATGGGTGCTGTTATATTGGCGTACCACGGAGTTGTGGAAGACATCCAATATCCCCAACTTGAGCGCTATTGCGTTCCCCGGGATGTCTTTCGCCGCCATATTCGCTACTTGCAGCGCAAGCACGCCGTGGTGCCCTTGGCTGAGATTCTTGATGCCGTACGGACTCACACTGCCATCGATCGACGATGGGTGGCCATCACCATGGATGACGGTCTTCACAATCAGGCGACGATAGCGGCTGAAATCCTTGATGAATTTAGCTTACCATGGGCAATCGCGGTCCCGACGAGGCTAATCGGTGGCGACCGGTCCATTCCGACGTATGAACTTGACTATCTATTGCAGTTCTGGACCGAGTCGTCATTGTCCCTGCCGGATGGCAGTGCCGTGGCGTGGCATCTTCTCGGCGCACATCAGCGCCAAGCGGTCCGTGCCGCCATAAAAAGGCAACTACTTACGTCCGTAACGTCCGTGATGCGCGAGGCCTATCTGGAATCGCTGAAGGCAACGTTTGGCTCGGAGCGATTTCGCGAATCGTTTTCTCGCTACGGCGTTTTTCAACTGGCCGATTGGCAGCAGCTTCGCGATCTCCGCCGGGCTGGTGTAGAATTATTGGCTCATGGGGCTACACATCGGCCGCTGAACGACACCTTGACACTGTCTGAACTGTTAGTGGAAATAGATGCACCACGACGCCATTTTCAGGAGTTTATGGGGTTTGAACCATCAGGATTCATCTTGCCGCATGGGATCGCAGACGCTCGCGCTAACGAAAAAATTGGAGAGGCGGGCTACCTTTATTGCCTGACATCACGCGTCGGGCGTGTGAGTGCCGGAGCCGATCCCTTTGGCTTGCCCCGCGTTGATGGAGAATATACGCTAGAAATACTGCGGCAGCACATGGCGAGGGCGTGAAAAGAGTTATTGTTGTCAGCTACACCGCAAGCCATAGCTGCCCACGAAAGCATGATCCCCGGCGGCAGCGCCGGAGCCAGGCCGGCTTAACGTAACTGCATTGCCCCTTCCGGCCCCGCCCCGTTATGACCTATAGGTCTATTGTGGCGTGACGACCGGCGGCCGGGCCGGATTTTTCATTGCGGTTCCGCGGTGCTGCGTTAACGTATGGCGAAGCGCGGGACGGCTCAGCTGGCAGGGGCGCTTGGCGGGGCGGCTTATTCAAGAATGATCTTTTGAGGGGCGCAAGCCATGCATCGCGCGGTCGTGTCAGTGGTGATGAGCGTCTATAACGGTGCACGGCATTTGCCCGCGTCGATCGACAGTGTTTTGGTGCAGGATGGCGTTGACTTCGAGTTTATTGTCGTCGATGACGGATCGACCGACGAAACTCCGCGAATACTCCAGGAGTATGCTGCGGCTGATCCGCGGATCAGACTCGTCCACCAGCTGAACCAGGGACTGACGAGAGCGCTGATCCGGGGTTGTCGCGAGGCCACGGGCGAATTTATCGCGCGCCAGGATGTTGGCGATGTGTCGTTGCCTGGACGCTTGAAGAAGGAACTCGATTTGATCTGTAGCGATCCTCGGGCGGTGCTGGCTTCTTGCGGTACGCGATTTGTCGGCCCGGGCGGCGAACCTCTTTTTGAGGTATTGCAAAGTGCCCACGAGGCCTCAGCTGGCTTGCAAACCCTGGATGCTGCTGAACTACAAGGCCCGTCCTGTCATCCCTGCGTTTTGTTTAGAAAAAGCGCATATTTTGCGGTAGGAGGCTATCGGCATCAATTTCGCGTGGCGCAGGACATCGATCTCTGGGTGCGGCTGGCCGAGATCGGCAAGCACCTGGTGGTCCCCGAGGTGCTTTTCCAGGCGGAGTATTCATTAACCGGAATATCGCCAGGCCGCCATGCTGTACAACAGCGCATCGGTGAGAGAATTATTCACGGGGCCCGTCTGCGCCGTGCTGGACTGCCGGAGGATCAGAACCTTCAGCTTATTGAGAGAATCGTGATTGATACTTGCAAGACAGCACCCAATACGGCCGAAGCTGCGTATTTCATCGCCAGCTGCCTGATGCGAAAGGAACCAGCTAAGGCCAAGACCTATTTCGCTACAGCACTGAGAGCTAATCCATTTCATTTTAAAGCGTTGATGCGTTATCTGCAAATTCTGGCGCGGCGGCCATGAAGCCGCCAGTCTTTAGTCCTCACTGGCCGGACGACGTGCAGGCATTGTACGGACACGACATGGACGAGATTTGGGATCGCTCCCTCGCACCGCATTTGTGGAATCAGTATCATAACCTGCTGGACTGCTACTTGGGCCTCGCGGGTGAGTCGCCTTTACGTATTCTTGATGTAGGATGTGCTCAGGCCACGTTAGCATTGCTGCTGGCAGAGCGCGGTCATCAGGTAACTGCGGTTGATATACGCCCCCAGTTTCTTGAATATGCACAGTCGCGTTACACGCATGGTGATATCCGGTTCTTGGCCGCTAATGTGCTTGAGCAGGATCTGCCCGGGACATTCGATCTCGTGTTTGCCAACCAGATTATCGAACACCTGGTTTACCCCGGTGAGCTTGTTGCTCGTCTGCGTTCGCTGCTAACGCCTGGCGGGCGATTGGTGGTAACGACGCCCAACGGAGATTATGTCAAGAATTCGCTCCAGAGCTACCATGATTTGGGCGACCCCAGGAAATGGGAGCATATGCAGTTCAGTGCTGATGGGGAGGATCACTTTTATGCTTATCTGGCAGACGAGTTACGTGAAATATTGCACGACGCGGGTTTGGTCGATATAGCAACTCGTTTCCTCGAAACCCCTTTCATGTCTGGGCACATGAAGGCGCGCTATTTGCATCGGATAGTTCCGGTCGCAGCACTCCGTCGGGCGGATCGTGGACTGTTATCGATTTCTGCTCTGGCGAGAAAGCTGGCGCATCAACTGTTGGTGATAGGGCGGTCCCCCGCGCGTCATGACTGACGGATGGCTGGAATACGCATCCCATCGCGATGGGACTATGCGTGGTAGCGTCGGATATCGGCGGCATAGCCGACGCGCTATTGCATCCGGGGGAAAGGTCATGCTGACATTGACCAGTGCTGCCCTAGCCCTCCGACCAGACGTCGAGCGGTTGTCTGCCCAAGCGGACGCGGCGGGTATCATGGCGGTGCACGCGAAGAACAGAGCACGGCGATATTCTTGGGAGAGGGTAGGCCGTGACAGCGCGGCCCCGTATCAGCGGCTGCTGCCGCATTGAGCTGGGCCCCCGTGCACCGAGCCATTTTCAGAGTGCTGGCGCTTTTGCGGATCTTCAAGTCGCGGATGCGGGCGCACTCACTCAGCCTCTCAGGGGCGCGCATAGCCGGAAAGTGTCTCTTGGCTGAGCGGGTCAGAGTCGATCGACCGTGGCAGGTCGGGATTGGGAAGCGGGTCCAACTCGAGGCTGACGTGTGGCTGAAACTCGTATCGGCTCAAGCGACGATTGAGATCGGCGACTATGTGTTCATGGGGCGTGGCACCGAGATCGACGCCAGCCTCGCGGTCGCGATCGGATCGCACGTCTTGATTGCACCCGGGGTGTTCATCACCGATCACGGCCACAATATTGACGCCGGGCCAAGGATCGATGCCCAGGGCTGCCACGCCGCGCCGGTGATTATTGAAGACGAAGTGTGGTTGGGAACGCATTGCGTGGTCTTGCCGGGCGTGCGGATCGGGCGCGGCGCGGTGGTTGGTGCCGGGGCCGTGGTTACCAAGGACGTGTTGCCATATGCGGTAGTGGCAGGAGTGCCTGCCCGATTGTTGCGTATGCGATAGTGAGTGTTATCGGTCCAATGACTGCAACGCTTGACCGATATTTTGTAATATGAGTGGGCGCTAAGTTGATATGAACGATGCCAAGCTACGCGAGGTCCTGATAACGCTCGCAAATCGCTATCCTGATGAGCTGATCAGGGATCAGGTGCGTGACGTAGTAAGAATACACTCGAATATTCAGCTCGTCTTGCACGGGCTGGCGAAACCGCCTGAGACCATCGAGATTTGTGACCTCGGCGGTGGGATCGGACTGTTTTCCGTGGGTTGTGCGGCTTACGGCATGAAACGGACCGTCTTGGTAGACGATTTTGAAGACCCCATTAATCACGCAGTCGGGAGCACGATCTTGGATCTCCATCGTGGATACGGCGTTGACGTCGTCTCGCGCGACGTCATCCGCAGTGGCCTGAAGGATCTGGAGGGCCGGTTCGATATCATCACGTCATTCGATAGCATGGAGCATTGGCACCATTCCCCGAAGCAGCTGTTCTGCGAGGTGGTCGAAAAACTGAAGCCCGGGGGGATATTTTGTTTGGGCGTACCAAACTGCGTGAATCTGCGTAAGCGATTGACGGTTCCCTTGGGGTTCGGCAAGTGGAGTTCAATGCAGGACTGGTACGAAACGAAGGTGTTTCGTGGTCATGTCCGCGAGGCCGACGTAAGCGATCTACGTTACATCGTAAGGGACATGGGCCTTGCGGAGGTTCGACTGGTGGGGCGCAATTGGCTCGGGTACTTTTCGGGCAATGGATTGATCCGCGTTACCGCGCGACTTTTTGACTATCCGCTGCGTTTTCGTCCGCAGCTCTGCTCAGACATTTACGTGTTAGGCAGGAAACCGCTCTGACTACGGGGACGGCACTTGCGCAGCGCAGCGGTGCAAGAGTAAGTCTCGGTATTACTAACTATGCCCTGCGCCGCGCTGATTAGCGATACCTTGACAGAACACCCAAGTCTGACCGGTGAAGGGTATTCTGAAATCATCAGAGGGACTCGCCGATATGATGACCGCGTGGTTATGACTCCTTAAGCTTTTGCTGGTTCGAAGCAAGGACGGGCGGACGTACCGCGATGACTTTAACGGAGCAATGGACGCCAACGAATCGCCCGAATTGGAGCCGTTTCGCAAGCTTCGGCGCTCGCCGACACAGGTCGATCGTGTGCTATCATTCTTGAGCCGCTGCGTGCCGAGAAGCGCCGCGCGGCAGTATGCCACGCGTCAGTGGCGGCAGAAATTCGGTTCCGGGTTATGATTTGCGCCAATGATATTACCATTGTCATCCCAACCTATGGTCGGGAAGCTGTTCTGACTGACACCGTGCAGGCCCTGCTGGCGTTGGATGTGCGTGCTCATTCTATCCTATTGATTGACCAGACACCGCGCCACCACGAGCGTTCTTGGGCGATGCTATCCCAATGGATTGAGAGCGGTGCGCTGCGGCGGATTCATTTCGCCCCGCCCAGCATCCCGCGAGCCATGAATCTCGGCCTGCTCAATGCTGATACCGATTATGTACTGTATTTGGATGATGATATCGTTCCCGGCGCCACTATCGTGAGTTCCCTGGTCGCAACCCTCAATGCCTTGGTGGACGTGCCGACGTGCATAGCGGGGCAGGTACTGCAGCCGGGAGAACAGGTGATTGCGTTCCAGAGTTGGACCCGATCATGGTTCCCCTTCAATAGCGACCGACAACAATCCGTCTCGGATGTCATAGCGTGTAATCTCTGTGTCAACCGGAAATTCGCTCTGTCAGTTCGGGGGTTCGACGAGAATTTCAAGGGTGCGGCGTTTGGCTTCGAAAGCGAGTTCGCCCGGCGAGTGATAAGGTGCGGGGGGTCCATTGTCTTCGCGCCGTCGGTCACTATTCGGCATCTGCGCGCCGAACGCGGGGGGACGCGCGTCAAGGGTGGGCATCTGGTGACCTGGCGGCCACACCATTCGGTGGGAAAGTACTATTCTGCATTTCTCGGCGGACCGCTGAGCGCGGTGAAGGCCGTGCTGATTCAACCGCTGCGGGCTATCCGCACGCGACATCACCTCAAGGCGCCGTGGTGGATACCCGCCACCTTGTGCGCTGAACTCTTGGGGATTTTCTGGGCATTCGGATTGATTTTACGAGGACGCAGGCTGTTGCCCAGGGTGCCTGGTGGTTAGGGTGCGGCTTGGCTTTCACAGCTTGCGGCGGATAGCGCCAGCGCGGCGCCAAACGCGGGGCGGAGCGATGGCTATGGTTGGCGCAGCGGGGCGTCGAACGCCTGACTGCCAGGCAGCGAGAGCACCGCGAATTAGCGCGCGGCGGGCTGACGCAGCAGGCGGTTGCGCCGGTTCGGTGCATTGGGTTTGGCTCGCATGACGCAGATCCACGTTGCGCTCTTGTCGACCGCGGAAGGAAGCCGGCTCGGGAGTATGGGGATCTACGCCGATCTCGTGGAGCGCGCGTTGGCGCAATACGCCCCGCAGGTGGCCATGCTGCCGGTTCGCCTGACGACCCCTCCGGCAGCCGGTCAGCGCGGCGTCCTGCGCACGCAATACGATAGGTTGCGTGAGATTGCAGCGGCGCGGCGGCGGGCAGGCGCATCACGGGCCTCGGTGTTCCATGTGCTGGATAGCAGTTTCGGATTTTTGGTGGCGGGGATACCCTGGGAGCGCACCCTCGTCACTGTGCATGATTTGATTCCTGCCCTGCAGGTGCAAGGGCGCTTCCCGGTGCCGCGGCCCGGGTGGGCGGCACGGCGCCTGATTGGAGCGAGCCTGGGAGTGATCCGGAGGGCGGGTGCTGTTTGCACGGACAGCCAATCGTCCGCGCGCGATGTCTCTGCCCTGACCGGCCGAACGGTCGACGCGGTGATCCCCCTGTGCCTGCGGAAATTTCCCACGCCCAACGCTGTTCCGCGACGGGACGGGCGCAGTGGTTCCCCAATTCTGATGCACGTGGGCAACAACGGTTTTTACAAGAACCGGCTCGGGGTCGTGCGGGTCTTCGCCCGGATGGCTGGGGCGCATCCGGCCTTGCGACTGGTCCTCGCCGGGGCGACGCCGGATGAGTTGGTGCAGAGGGAAATCAACGGTTTCGGATTGACGCAGCGGGTGTCGTTCGAGGTTGATCCGGACGACGCGCGCTTGGCCACGCTCTACCAACAGGCATCGCTGTTGTTGTTTCCGAGTTTGTACGAAGGCTTCGGCTGGCCGCCGCTGGAGGCGATGCGCTTTGGTTGCCCGGTGGTGTGCTCAGATGCGGGATCGCTGCCGGAGGTGACGGGCGACGCGGCACTGAGGTGTGCTCCCAACGACATTGCGGGGCTCGCGGCAGCGGCATTGCGGGTTCTGGAGGATCCATGCTTGGCGGCCGACCTGGTGACGCGCGGCCATCGCAATCTCGTTCGCTTTGATACGCGGCAGATGGCTATGGCGTTGGTCGCGCTATATGAACGGCTGGCCACGGGGCAATAGAAGAACGATGCTGATCGCCATTGATGCACTGCCGATCAATAACCTGTCGGGTCGCCACGTGCTGCTTGGACACCTGACGAATCTGACGCTGGCGCACCGCGAGCGACATCGATTTATCGTCCTACATCACCGCGAGAACCGGGATCTGCGCCGGGACTTGGGTCACCATGTACAGTGGCTGGAGTGCCCCGGCGTCGGCTCCGATTGGATCGGCCGACTGCTCTGGCAATCCGCGCACCTACACCGCCTGCTGACGGACTTGGGGGCGGACGTGGTGATCTCGACCTCCGGGGCGCTGATTCCACGGGTGCGCATGCCGCAAGTGGTCCTGGCACAGAACCCCTGGTGCTATGTCCCGGAGTTTCATCGCGGGCTGGCAGATCGGATCAAGGCACGCTTGCAGCGCGTCGGTTATCGGGCGGCGCAACGCCAGGCGCGCGGACTCTTTTATCTCTCTGAGTATGTCGCTGCGCGCTATCGCGACGATGCCGGTTGCGGGGCGACAGACGGTCGGGTACTCTACGTGGGAATTGATCAGTCGACCTTTGATGCGGCCCAGCCTCACCGGCACTTTGTCGAGCGGGAACTGGAGGTCGTCACCGTATCCGCAATGACCCGGCATAAGGCGATCGAGGATGTCGTGCAAGTGCTCGCGTGCGTCAATACGAGCGGCATCGCCGCCCGCTTGGCGCTGGTGGGCCCGTGGAGCGATGTCGCCTATCGCGCCGAGATTGAGACGTTGATCTCCCGGCTGGGCCTGCGCGGGCAAGTGACTATTACTGGACAGGTGTCGGCCGCGCGCTTGCATGAGCACTATGCCAGGGCGCGGGTCTTCTGCCTGCTCAGCCGCTGTGAGTCGTTCGGTATTCCGGCGGTCGAGGCGCAGTGTTTCGGTACCCCAACGATCGTAGCGGATGTCTGCGCGCCGCCGGAGGTTGCCGGGCCCGGCGGCCGCGTCGTCGCGGCCGGCGCAATCGATGAGACGACTGCCGTCATGCGCGAACTATTGGTCGATCCGGACCTCTGGGAGGCGCAATCCCGCCGCGCGCTGAGTAACGCTGAACGGTTCCGCTGGGAGCGCGTTTCCACGCCTTTGATCGAGTTTTTCGCTGAGCTATACTGACCGGCGGCGCCCACTCATACTTATGACACTCTATGGCTTATTCGGTCTAATCGCCACCGGCTGTGTGCTTGCGCTCACTCGCTGGCGCTACGGACTCTATATGATGGGGGTGATCGTGGCGATCCAGGATCCGGTTCGCAAATCGCTTCCTGGTGCGCCGGGCTATCTCGCCTTGGCGACGGTGCCGGTGATCCTGGCAGTGGTTTTTTCGCTGATCATCCAGCAGCGCGGTTGGTGGCGGGACCTGGCGCGGATGTTTCCCGCAATCGGTCAAGCCATGAAGTGGTTCATGATTGCCTGTTTACCCCCCTGTGTCATTTCCCTGACCTATGGGCCCGGCTCCTGGATACTCACGGTGCTGGGCATCGCCGCCTATGGCACGGTGCTGATGCTGATCGTAGTGGGATACCATTTTCCGCAGCGCTTGACGGATATTCGCAAATTCCTGAGGTTCTATTGCATCGTCACGTCGGTGATGTTGACCGGCACCATAATGTAGTACCTGGAGTACTGGCCCGATTCACTGCTGTTGGGCACCAAAGCGTTGGAGATGGACTGGGTTCGCTATGGTCAGGGGTATGTCGTCAACCTGGTTGCAGGCTTTTATCGCAGCCCGGACGTTATGGGTTGGCACGCGGCAACCGTCACTTTACTGACGCTCATCCTGGCGATGACAGCACGCGGCGGCCGACGCTGGTTTTGGCTGTTATTAGGCGGCGCCGCGATCGCCGCCTTGTTGTTGTGCGGGCGACGCAAGATGGTCTACATGATTCCGGCATTTCTTGTGTCAGTAGCGGCCCTACAGTTGCTCGCGGGGCATTATAACAAGGTACTGACGCGCGTGGGCCTTGCCCTCGTTCCACTCGCTTTCATGTGGCTCGCGCATAATTGGATGGGGGCCGACTCCACACACATGCGTTACTATACCGAGACGCTGGACGAAACCGGCCCAAGTGTTCAGGAGCATGGGTATCATGCGGTCCTAGAGTCCTATTATGATGCAGGATTTTTCGGCAAGGGGATGGGGGTCGCGGCGCCCGGATTGCTGCAAATCAAGGTCGCCCGCCCCCGGGTATGGCAGGAGAGTGGACCCAGCCGCGTGATGGTCGAACTCGGGGTGCCGGGGGCGTTGGCCCTGATGTTTCTTCTCGGTAACATTATCTACGCTGGCTGGCAAGTGACCAGCCGGCATTTGCGTGCGGATTCGGCAGCATCACCCTATGCGGTTGGACTGTTCGCGTTCTTTCTGGCCAATGCCGGCGGGCTGGTGGTCTCGGGCCAGATTTTGGCCGACCCCTTCGTATCCGCGTTCCTTGGGCTGTCAATCGGGATGGTGTTGTCGCTCGCCCGTGATCCGGTACACATGACCAAACGGCGCGCGACGTCGCTGCGGGCTGCACCACACACTGCCATCATGGCCCTCCAGCACTGATGCCTCTTGATATCGACGCGTGTCGGCGGCAACGCCCCTACAGCGACCGCGAATATATTGGCAGGGCGCTGTGGGCGCTGGTTCAGCCGCTCTTTCGCTTCAGCCCCCGCGTCCTCTTCGGTTGGCGGCGGTTCCTGCTCCGGACGTTTGGTGCACGCGTCGGTCGGCACGCGCATGTCTATCCGAGCGCCCGCATCTATATTCCCTGGAACCTGACACTTGGCGATCGAGCGAGCATCGGCGAGTGGGCGTTGATCTACAACCTTGGTCCGGTTACGATCGGTGACGGGGCGACGATCTCGCATCGCGCCCATCTGTGCGCCGGCACCCATGACTATCGCGATCCGACCTTGCCCCTATTGCGCCTGCCAATCGTGATCAGTCGCCAGGCCTGGGTGTGCGCGGATGCCTTTGTAGGACCAGGGCGGAGCGTCGGGGAGGGTGCCGTTGTGGGGGCCGCAGCGGTCGTCGTCGGGGATGTATCACCGTGGCAGATCGTCGCGGGCAACCCGGCGCGGGTCATCAAGGAGCGAGTGCTGCGTGCCACCGCAGAAGTCATCTCACCCTGAGCACTATCGCCATTAACGGTTACCGAAGGTCGATGATCGTGGCAACAGCACGCCGGGAGTGATGATGACTGAGACCACGTCCAAGCTTGCGATTACCGTGCTCCTCGCGGTAAAGAACGAGGCGCTCAACCTGCCGCGCTGTCTTACCGCACTGGGAGCGGTCGCCCGGGTTATCGTGCTGGATTCGCACAGCACCGACGCCACGGCCCAGATCGCATTGGACCACGGCGCCGAGGTCGTGCAATTCGATTATCGGGGCGGCTATCCGAAAAAACGGCAATGGGCAATGGAGCATATTGCCATTGAAACCCCCTGGGTTTTCTTGTTGGACGCCGATGAGGTGGTCTGCGATGACTTGTGGGGGGAGATTGCCGCGGCGATCGGACAACCCGGTGCCGATGACGCTTATCTGATCACGAAGGGGTTTCACTTTTTGGGGCGGCGCTTCCGGCATGGCGGCTTTTCGCACGCCGCGGTGCTGCTGTTTCGCACTGGTAAGGCACGCTTTGAGCGACTGTTCGACGACACGCCGGACGGCCTCGACATGGAGATTCACGAGCGCGTCATCGTGCAGGGCCGGATCGGGCGTCTCCAGACTCCGCTGATCCATGAGGACTTCAAGGGTCTGGAGGCCTACATTTGCCGCCATAACAAGTATTCGACTTGGGAGGCCCGTGTTCGGTATCACTGTCGCTCCTCTGGTCGCTATGGCGAAGATACCATTGTACCGCGACTGCTTGGTAACTCGCAGGAACGGCGGAGGTATCTCAAGACCCTGATCATTCGTCTACCTCTGGAGCACCATCTTTGGTTTTTCTATCATTACATCATCCGCTTGGGCTTCCTGGAGGGGCGCGCCGGAGTGATTGCCTGCCAGATTCGCGCGAGCTATATCGCGCAGGTTCGCGCCAAGATGTTCGAGTTCACACGGCGTTATGAGAGATGATGCTGGCGGCAATTAAGAGGCACGATGAATATAGCGAGTGCGGTCGCGTCTTTTCTCTAAACCACCTTGTTTGAGCACCATGGATCTCATTTTTCTTAATCGCTTCTTCTATCCGGACCATTCTGCGACCAGCCAGCTATTGACCGACCTGGCCATCCACCTGGCGACGCGGGGACATCGCGTGCGCGTGGTCGCCAGCCGCCAGGCGTATGTCGACGCGATGGCGCGGTTGCCCGCGAAAGAGACCGTGCGGGGGATCAAGGTCTATCGGGTGTGGTCCACTTGCTTCGGTCGGGTGGGGCTGGCGGGCCGCGCGATCGACTATTTGACCTTTTCGCTGAGTGCGGGTTGGCGGTTACGCCGACTGGCGCGCAACGGCGAGTTGGTGGTGGTGATGACCGACCCACCACTCGCGTCGGTACTGGCGCAATGGGCCTTGGCGGGGCGGCGGACGCGACGGGTGAACTGGCTGCAGGACCTGTTTCCCGAGGTCGCCGAGGCACTGGCGGTGCGAGGGTTGAGCGGGCGGATCGGGCGCTGGGCGCGGCATGCACGGGATCGTTCATTATGCGGGGCGGTGGTCAACGTGGCCATCGGCGAGCGCATGGCGGAGCGGGTGCGGGCCGCCGGGGTATCAGGCAGGCGGGTGCGGGTGATCCACAACTGGGCGGATGCCGAGGCGATTCGCCCGCTCGCCCGGCAGGCGAATCGGCTGCGCTGTGACTGGGGGCTGGAGGATGCCTTCGTGGTGGGCTATTCCGGCAATCTGGGGCGAGCGCATACCTATACGGCACTGCTGCAGGCAGCGCAACTGCTTGATGGATTAGGGACGGTCGACGAGGTTGCGGCGCAGGGGAGCACGGTTACTGACCCGGTTTCCGGGAACGATGTCCCGGTGGACGGACGTGGCCCGTCAGCGCCCGGTGCAGCGGCGACCGCAGGGGCTGCGCTGGTGCGGCCGGTCGTGTTTTTGGTGATTGGCGGCGGCCTGCTGTGGCGCACGCTGCGCGCCGAGGTGGCGCGACTTGGACTACGCAATGTGCGATTTGTGCCCTACCAGGAGCGCGCCGCCCTGCACTTGAGCCTGGGTGTTGCTGATGTGCATTGGATATCGCTGCGCCCGACGCTGGAAGGGCTGGTGGTGCCAAGCAAGTTTTATGGAGTTGCGGCGGCGGGTCGACCGGTGTTGTTCGTGGGGGATGCGGATGGCGAGATTGCGCGCTTGCTGGCGGCGCATGATTGCGGCCTAGCGGTGGCGGAGGGAGACGGCGCGGGTTTTGCCGCGGCGGTGCGGCGGTGGCGCGATGATGCGGCGTTTTGGGAACGCCAGGGGGCCAATGCGCGGCGCCTGCTGGAGGATCGCTTCGCGCAGGAGCGGGCGCTGGCGCAGTGGGAGCACCTGCTGGGGGAGGTGGCAGCGCCGCCGCGGAGTCGACCATGGCCGTTAGGAACTTTGTCCGGGTAAGGGCTTATAGAGTATGAGATTCTTATCGACCTGAACACGATTTGCTTGGCCAAGCAGGTCGAGCAGGAGCAAGACCCGCCCCTTGCCCGTCGACTCCTCGAAGATGGCTTCGATACCGGCGAATGGACCCGCCGCGATGGTGACTCGATCCCCTTTGTGAAACGGCTCGGTGCGACCTAAGTGGCACGCCGCCGCCGGGTCCTCGGCGGCCATCAAGGACTCCACGACCCCCTGCGGTACCGTCGCGGGCTCAAGGCCGAAGCGCACCAGGTCGATAACCCCGAGAGTCGAGCGGATTGGTGAGAGGTCGTGCACACCAAACTCCAGCGCGACGAAGAGGTAACGCGGGAACAGGGGCTCGACCACATCAACCCACCGGCCGCGTAGACGCTTGCTGCGCTTGAGCATCGGCAGATAGGCCGTAAACCCTTGCCGCTCAAGGTTTGTCCTGGCAACTGCTTCCTGCCGGGGCTTGCTGAAGACCACACTCCAGGTATTCATGCTTAGCCGCGCCGGTTGATGACAAGATCGTCGAACCAGACCGCGCCGCCCAGGGCCTCACTCACCGTATTGGTTCCCTGCTCCTGTTCCAGCCGCAACAGTTGGAGTGGACAGTCCGCCTGGGGCACCTGGAAATCCAGGGTGAAAAGCTGCCAGTCATCCTTGCCGCTGAAGGACTCGCTGGCTGCCAGCGGCCCGGGCTGGTCCTGCCCCCGCTCGCAGCGCACCACCCAACGCACCGCCTGGCGCGACGACAATCCGTCCGTGCGCACGCGGCCTTGGAGTTGGTAGCGGCCCGGCTCCAGATACAGCGGTTGGTGGACGTGCTCGAAATGCTCCCCCCGGCCCTCGAACACCACGTGCAAGGCAGGACCGCGGGACCCATAGGTATCGAGGGTCTCGACCGTCACCCCCCGTGCCCGCCCGATCCTCCAGTCGAAGCCTAGCCCGGTGATCGGCAGATCGAACCCGCCGTCATAGAGCGGCCCTAATCCCGTCTGCGCTTGCTCGTTGAGCCCCCCCAACCAAGCCAGATAGGCCTCCGTCCAACGATGGTCCCGCCACAATCGGTCGAAATAGACGCGCTGTTCGGCAGCCGATGGCAGTGCTCCGGCGCGGTTGCGGCCCTCGTATAGGAATGTCACTGCTTCTGGAGTCGGCGATTGCGCGGCTGCGTAGGCAAAAAAGCTGTCCCACCAGTCGGGCGGCTGCGCCAGCAGCGGAGCCAACAGGGAGCGGGCGCTTGCCACGTTGGCCATGGTGAGTAGCCGCGGGTACAACTGGTCGGCCACCGTGGGGCTGTTGCGCAGCAGGGCACTCCAGCGCGCCACGCCACGTTCCGCATGGCCGTGAGCGAACCAGAATTGGGCCGACTCGGCCAAGGCCGGAGCGCTCATGGGCGCCAGCGTGTCGGCGACCTCGACCAACTCAATGGACGCCGGCACCCGGCCGGCCTGGGCCCACAGGCGCGCCAGCGCCAGATAGGGCAGGGCGTTGGTCGGATTCCCCCAGACCGATGCTTGGAGCAAAGTACCGGCGAGTGCCGGCTCGCGCTGCCCCACTGCCTGAGCGCGCCGCAACAGGGGCTCCGGGTTGTCGGCGCGCCAGAGCAATGCGGCTGAGGCCGCCTGCGGCGTCGCTTCGGCGGCGTAGTAGTCGGCTAACCCGATGACCAAAATCCGCCAGCTCAGGAATCCGCCGAGCAGGCACATGCCGCCCAATATGATCAGATTTTTGGATAGTCTCATGGTCCTCCGCCCCTTAATTCTCCCGCCACTGGTAGTCGATGGCTTCGATCACTACCCGGTCCGCGTGCTTGCGCAATTGCAGACGGAGCGTGCCCGCCAGTTGGCTTAGTTGCCCGTTGTTACGCTGCCGCAGCGACAGTTCAAACCCCGCGTACACGCTGGCGGTCTCCCCGTGTAAATCCCAGCGCAGGTCATGCAGCAGCAGACCGCGAATCATGTAGACTTGGAACGTCTGCGCGTACCCCCGACGAAGGTCGCTGCCGTCCCGGTTGCGCGTACCGGGTGCGAACAGCGTCATCACTGCGTTCAGGTCGGCACGCTGGTAGGCGCGGGTGTAACGCTTGACCAGGCTCCTAACGTCCCGATCGCTCAGCGAGGAGTCAGTTGGCGTGCGATCAACCGCGGGGTTGGGCGTGGCGGCTTGGCTGACCAGAGGCACCGGCACCACCACCAGGGGCGAGGCGGGCGGCACGCGAGGCAGTTGCGTCCGTGTCGGTATCGCCAGGTCCCCGCGGCGGACCGATGCGACCTGTTGCTCGCGCAAACCCTCGAGTCGCAACCGTTCAGACTCCCGCTCGAACGCCTGCGCCAAGAGCGCAAAGTGCTGATCTTGCTCGGCCGCCACGGTGGCAGCAATCCGCTCGCGCTGTTCCTGCGCCCATTCCAACTCGGCCTCTCTCACCGCGAAGTCCGGTGCCGGGGCGGGGAGCGCGGCCGGGGACGCAGCATACACCAGCGGCCCGGCCGACGGCCGCATCAAATGGCTCGCCCCGACCAGCAGCGCGGCGACCAGCGTACATCCACCCAACACCAGGATGGGCAGCCAACGGCGCCGCTGTGCGAAGTGCGTGCCGCTGGCGGCCGGCCAGCGGCTGCGTCCGTGCACCCGCGCCGGCAGTGAGAGCGGGCGGGGGCCGCCTGCACCCGCCGTGGGCGCCGTCGACGACAGCCCAGCATCATAGCGTTCCCGGGACTGCGGGCGGGATAGTGTATCCCAGGAATCGTTGAGCCGGGCAGCATAACTCGCGTTCCAGGTCTCGCGGCCAGCCGCACGGTCGGGATGGAACAGCCACATCAATCGGCGGTGCCGTTCCTTGATCTGCTCGACCGACGCGCTGGGCTCCAGCCCCAGCGTGCGGTAATGGCTTGCGCCGGGCGCGAAGCACAGTTGTTGAATCAGGAACCGCGCGGCGTCTTGCACCTCGGCGGGGCACACACCGCAGTGGCGAGCCGCGTCCGCCAGCGCCGCCGCCGAGCCGTGCGCCAGCGCCAGCAGTTGTTCCAGGCCCGCCGGCAGCGGCGCGCTCGACCCTAACCGCCGCTGATACGCCAGCGGATCCCGATAGCAAGCCAACGCCAGTTCGACGATATCGGTAGCGGTCATTGCAAGAAATTGATGAACAGGAGATTGTGGATTTCTGATTTAGGATTCAAGTCACCAACTTGCGCTGGCCCTATTGATCCTATATCCTCGAATCCTAAATCTGCTCCTAGCTTGCCAGCTGTTTCGACGGGTTGCTGACTGGCTCGCCGTAGCCGGTGTGCTGATAATAGTAATAGCTACGATAGTAGCCGTAGCCGCCGGACCGGGCCTCCATCTTGGTCAGGATGGAGCCGAGGAGGGGCACGCGTGCCGAGCGCAACCGCTTGACCGCGCCCTGCACGTAACCACGCGGAGTACCGCCCATCTCGACGGTCAGCAGGGTACCCTCGCACAGATTGCCGATGATCAGCGCATCGGCCAAGCCCAACAGCGGCGGGCTGTCCAGGATCACCTGGTCGAACTTTTCGGCGGCCAGTGAGAGCAGTTCGACCATCCGGGCCGAGACCAGCAGTTCCGCCGGGTTGGGCGGCAGGTGCCCGGACGTGATGGCGAACAGGTTAGGGATATGGGTGGGCCGGGTGATGTCGAGCGGTCGGTCCTCGGCGCCGGTCAGGTAGTTGCTCAGTCCGGTCTGATTGTCCAACTTCAGGCTGCGGTGGACTGAGGGTTTGCGCAGGTCGGCCTCAATCAGCAGGGTCCGCTTGCCGGTTTGGGCAAACTGAATCGCCAGGCTGAGAGCGGTGGTGGATTTCCCTTCGCCAGGCATCGCGCTGGTCACGGTCAGCAGCCGCGGCGCGCCTCTGGCGGTTGAGAACTGCAGCGCGGTGCGTACCGAACGGTAAGCCTCGGCGAAAACCGATCGCTGGTCGTCATGGCCGATCAGTGCCATCGCGCGGTCGTCCCCGGCGACCGGGGGAGTCTTCGGGATGACACCCAGCATCGGTAGGTCGAGCAATTTCTCCAGATCCTCCGGGCGGCGGAAGCTGTCGTCAAAATGCTCGAACAGGAAGGCCAGGCCGACGCCGCCCAGCAGGCCAAATAACAGCGCCGCCAGCGCACGCTGGCGCGCATTCGGTTTGTATGGCGCCGTCGGAACCTTGGCCTCATCAACCACCGAGATGTTGTTCGTCCCGACCCCAGCGGTTACACCGACTTCCTTGTAGCGCTGCAACAGTCCATCGTACAGCTGACGATTGGTATCAGCCTCGCGACGTAGGATGTTGTATGGGATGCTGCGGCTTTGCAGCGACAGCACTTCCTGCGTCATCCGGTCTAGGTAAGACTGTAGCATAGCCTCTTCAGCACGCGCGGCCTGGTAGTTGGAGGTGATCTCCGCCGTGTTCGCGCTCCGGATGTTCTCGATCTCCCGATTGATCATGAGATCCATCTGGGTGATCTGGGCGCGCAACTGGACCATGCTGGGGAAGGCCGGTTTGTACGTGCCGAGGTCTTCCTGATACTTCGCCTCGAGTTTGGCTTTGCTCTGCTTAAGGTCTTGAATGACCTTACTCTCCAGCACCTGGGTTAACCCCTGGCCGCGGGTGCCATCCTCCATCTGCCGGTAGAGCGACTCGGCCGTCATGCGCTTGCGTCTGGCCTCGGTCAAGGCCGCGCTGGCGGCGGCCAGGTTACCGCTGATGATGCTCTCCTTCTGATCGACTGAGATGATCTGTTCGCGGCGGGAGAACTCGACCAGTTCACGCTCCGACTCCTCCAGTCTGATCTTGAGCTGTTGCAGGCGTTCCTGCAAGAAGTTACGGGCATAGGTGGTTGACTCGAAGCGACGCTCCAGATTCAGGTTGATAAAAACCTTGGCCATATTATTCAAAATATCGGCTGCCAGCTTCGGGTTGGGGCCGTCGTAAGACAGCCGCACCAGCCGCGACTTCTCGATCGGCGTGACGGTCAGACCGCCGAGCACGACACCGATGGCGCCCTCCATACGGGCGCTGTCCGCCGCCGGATCAGGAGTCGCGCCCTGCACCCTGGACTCTTTGGCGCCTTTAGCGTCATCACCGCCCGGCAGCCAACCGGCCAGCCAGCCCTGCGCCTGATGCAGCCAGGAGGGTGGCTGCGGTGCGGGGGCGGCGCGCTCCGCGAGCCCCATCTGGTCGACCACGCGTTTAGCCAGGTTACGGCTTTGCAGCAGTTGATACTGCGTCTCCAGGTACTCCTTGCCGTTGAAGAAGGTTTCGCCTGGTGACTCCATCTTGACGACTTTGATGTCGTCTCGGTCGATCTGCAGGGTCAGACTGGCACGGTAGATCGGGGTTTCTTGAGTAGTCGCCGTGACCACCGCAGCGACTACAATGACGGTGAAGATGATGATCGTCCAGCGGCGCTTGACGAGCACCTGCACCAGCTCGCGTAGATTCAGCCCCTGGCCTTCCGGCTCGTTCTCGAAGCCCACAAACTCAGACGGTGGCGCCTGGATCGCAACGCCAGCCCGGCGCTCGACCAGGGCGCGGCCCGGCGGGGGCGCACTGGAATCGGCTGAGATAAGAAAATCGGGCGGGCTCATACGGCTTTGGGTTCCCGTGACGGCAGAATAATGGAGGGCGCGGCCTCAGAGAACGGTGCCGAACACCGCTAACGGGAAGAGCCATTGGATCATCTGCGTGACGGTGTCCTTGTACAACGAGGTATCGACCAGGACGAGGTCCTCGCCACGGATCTCGGGGTCGGAAATCCGGCCTTCCTGAATATCGTTCAGATTGTATTCTGTTATGTTGCGGGTGCCGTCGGGCTTGAGGCGCATGAGCTTGACCAACCTTATGTTCGCCACCTTGCTGGGGCCTCCGGCGCTGGCGACCGCCTGCACGAGGGTCGCCCGACCCTTCAGAGGATAGACACCAGGAGTGGCGACCGCACCCACCACCGTGACCCGCTGGCTGGTATATTCTTCGATAAAAATAATAACCTGCGGATTTTGCATATAGTCCTTACCAAGCCGCGCGGCGATCTCGCCCGCCAGTTGCTCGCTGGTCAAGCCCGCTGCCTGGACCACACCGATGAGCGGCAGAACGATCTGACCGGCAGCATTGACCCGCACCGAGCGGTTCATGGTCTCGGCGCCATACACCTCGATCTTGAGCAGGTCCTCCGGGCCGATCACGTAATTCTTTCCGGTGGTTACCTTGCCATCGGCGGTGAGATTCGGATTTGTGGTGTCGACCGACGCTTGGGTGGCGGCGGGCAGCGGCACCTTCGCGGTCGGGTAGGCGCTACCCGCAGCACCTGAGTGCGGCCCGGTACCGGCGCAGGCAGCGATACCAAGTGCCAGCGCGCACAGCACGGTGCGTGCCGCCAACAATAACACCCAAGATAAAGTAGTTGAACCCTTATTAAACAAACCCGCGAACCTCTCAAAATCTATTGGAGCATGGTAATAACAGGAGGCCAAGGGGAATAGCAATCAGCCGGCGCACGAAAGACCATGCAGATTGTGGCACTCAACGACGCGCGAACCATGCTCTCAGCCGCCACCAGGGCGCCGGCGCGCGGTCAGCCATGTTAACCAGACTTAACGCGGCTGTCAGGCTTTCCGGCCCTGAATTTTCCAATATGCCACGCGGGCGTGTGGTCACCAGGCGCCCGGCCTCTTCTGCGCCCACCCAGCGTTCCGCCGCGCGCCGGCCCTCAGCCAGCAGTGGCGGGCGACGCTCGACACCATGCGCATCCGTCGCCAGGATGTGAACCCAACCCTCATCCAGCAAGCGTTCAGCCCAATACTGGGCGCCGGAACCAAAGCGGCCGGTCAGGCTGCCGGAGGTGACCTGTAGCCAGGCGCCCTTGCGCGCCAGCTCCACGAAGACTTCGTAATGCTCCTCAATCCAACTCAAGCGTTCCGGATGGGTGATGACCGGCACATAGCCCGCGGTCAGGAGGTTAAAGACGGTTTCCTCCAACCGGGGAGGGGCGACGTGATGGGGCGGTTCCAGCAGGAAATAGCGGCTATCGTGCAGGGTTGGTACCCGACCGGAGCGCAACCCGTCAAGCAGGTCCGGCGCAATATGGGCGTCGGCCCCAAGACTCAGCCGCAATGCAATGCCGGCCTCGTCCAGGTGTGTTTGGAGTTCCGCCACCGCTTGACGGATGGCCGTGCCCTGATTCTCGTATAAACCAGGGTAGATATGCGGCGTGCAAGCCATGACCTCAATGCCATCGCTGACCGCCACTCGCGCCATCGCCAGGGAAGTCGCCAAATCCGGGGCTCCGTCATCGACGCCGGGCAACAGATGGGAATGCAAATCAATCATTTAGTGTGCTGAAAACTCTGCCGGGAACCCGGACGCCGCCGCCCGCGGACCAAGCTGATTAAGTCAAGATAACCAGTGACGTAAACACTCAGGGGACTGGCCACGCCAAGGCGAAGCGTAGCTGAGTCTATCACGCAGCACGGCACTGTCCCAACCTAACTTCGCCGTGCCGACATGCGGTTAACCACGACGCTGTCAAGCAGGGCGATTTTGCCAACCTTCTCGTTCCATGCGATCATAGACGCAGGGGAAGTTACGCGCTTTTCCGTCCCCGTCCCCGTGAGCTTTGAGGGTCGTTTGCCGCTCCGAGGAAGCTGCTCGCATCGCCCCCGGTGCCTGACTTAAGGCCAGCGCCACGACCTGTTTGCCGCCAGCGAGCGGGCACCCCGCTAAATTAAAGGTTAACAATCTCGAGGGTTTTACAGACATGAAAACGCGATACACGAGTGTTGGTTTGGCGCTGACGCTGGCGGGCTACGCCGTGACTGCTAGTGCGGTGGAGCCCTCGGCGACGCTAAAGCAGTTGAATGGGCGGGTGTTCGTCGCTCAGGCCGCGGCCACGGGGCTGGCGCGCAACACGATGCCGCTGTATGCCGGCAACCGAGTGATGGCTGTCACGGGGGGGGCAGCGCAGGTCGTGTACCCCGACGGCTGTACCGTTGCCCTGCCGGAAAACAGCATGCTGGTGATCGGCGCGGCGGATCAGTGCCGCACTGGTCAAGCCTTGGTCCGCACCACCGCGGGCTTCCAAGACAAGGCTGTCGGCCAGGTAGTGAGGCAGTCACTGTCCGCCTTCGGGCAGAGCTTCGTCGACAATTTCGCCACCATGAACGCCCAGCAGTTGGTTGATGGCTACGCTGCGCTCGGCGCCGATCAGGCGGCGGTGCTCGCGAACCTGACCGACCTGCAGTTGACCGACTTGTACATGGCGACGGCGGCGGTGCAGGGGCCGGCGGCGGCGAACACGTTCCTGGCCACCCTTCCAGCGGCGACGCAGGGGGCGGTGTACACCGCAGCGGGTGCGGCGGCCGGCGCCTCCGGGGCCGCCGGCGTCGTCATTGGCACGGCTAGCGTGGGCGCGCTCGGGACCGCCGCGATAGCGACCGCGGCGACGGCGGCGGCGGTGGCGGCGGGCACCTCGGGCGCCACCAGCGCCGGCACGGTTGTCCCGATTCCAGGGCCGTCATCGAAGTGACCGGATCGCCCGTGCCGGAGGGTCGTCCGGTGAGTGACAGCACCGCCCCGAACGGGGCGGTGCTGTTTTATGGGCTCGCTGCGGCGCTGGTGTTCGCGCCCCTGTTTTTGGGGACTTGGCGCCCGCTGCCCCTGATGATCTTGGAATTGCTTGCACTGGTTCTGCTGGGCAGCCTCTGGTTCCCCTGGCCGGCGCCGGTGGGTGCCCCGCTGCGTCCGGGGGGCGGTCACGCCGACCGCGCCCGGCCGCTGTCGCGACCGGTGCGAATTTTTCTGCTGCTGCTGTTTCTGCTGCCGCT
>CAILVI010000474.1 GCA_903837595.1 uncultured Thiodictyon sp. | reverse complement strand
CCGCTCCTACCCCCGTAGGAGCGGCCCCCAGGCCGCGACGGGGACCGCGAAGACAAATGATGCTCAGGCGCCACCCACGACATGATGAGCGACTCGCCGGATATGGCCTTAATGGGTCAGCACCTGCAACATAGACGGGGGACCGGCGATGACAATGCCATCGGGCGAGAAGACCCGCCAGTCCTCGATGAACAGCCCGGCATCCAGAAATACGCGGTCAGCTGGGCTCATAGATAGCATCCTTCCACCCGGACGGGACGCGACCCGACAGCACCGGAAGCGGCTCTAGCTCCTCCGCCCCCGACCGCCCGGGATGCGGTGCTCGGTACCGCAGGAAGTCAGCGAAATCCACGACCTCGGCCTGTAGTTCAGGGGGGAGGTGGTACAGGGTTTCCAACAGTTGCTCTTCAATGGTCATTGTCTTAGCCCTCGTGAATCTTGGCCTTAGTGTGCCACGAAATCGCGCAACAGCAAGTCCGTAGGATGGGCAGAGCGCCAGCGATGCCCATCGACTCCCCGACGGTTTCCTCACTCCCCGCCATCACCCGCGATTGCGGGCACCCCGGCTGGACACCCCCAATCCATCGGGTAAACGTCAAGCGCCACGAAGCGGGGAAAGCTGGAATAGGGCCAATCCGCCGCCCGCCCCGCCAGCCCATGCTTCACCGGGTTGTAATGGAGATAATCCAGATGGCGGCCGAAATCGGCGTCGTCGCGAATGCAATGCTCCCAGAATCGCCGCTGCCAGAGTCCTTTTTCTCGCTTTTCCGCCAAAGATCGACGCGTTACGTCGGTTGGTGGCGAGCGGTGAGAGAAACGATATTTCACCAGCCGCCAACGTTCGGAGAAATTGTCATCGCCCGTTGGCAGGGTCCAGATCGCATGCAGGTGATCAGGCAGAATGACCACGGCATCGAAGCGAAACGGGCGGCACTCCAACGCATAACGAAAGGACTCCCGCAGCCGATCGATTGCGGCAGGCGACACGAGCAGCGGATGGCGACCCTCGGTGACCACCGTGAAGAAATAGGTCGCACCCGGAATATAGAGTCTGCGGTAATCGGTCATCTGCTGCCGGCAATGCGTTCGTCAACGATGGGCATCGCTGCGCTCTGCCCATCCTACCCAAATCTCGGGCAACGTCGGAGCACCAGAATGCACAATCCTCAAGGGGTAAAGATTAAAGAATCAAGGGGCAAGCGTCCTGGCCACGCGGAAACCGACATCGTTGTACCGGTCGGCACTATCGATCCAGATGCGGAACGCGGAGCGCAGATACCGCGGGTAGTTGACCCAGGAACCGCCGCGGACCACGCGCCCCCAACTGGCTCCGTATGCATCACGCCACTCCGAACCATACTGGACGGCACCGTTGTAGCTGTCATGCCAACAGTCCTGCACCCATTCCCAGACATTCCCATGCATGTCGTACAGGCCCCAGGGGTTGGCGGGATAGGTGCCAACCGCCTGCGTCCTTTGCAGGTACACTCCGGTCTTGGCGCCGCAGTCAGCATAGTCGTAGTTGCCGTCGTAGTTGGCCTGGTCGGTCTTGATACAGTTGCCGGTGCTGAAGGTGGTTTGGGTCTCGGCACGGGCGGCATACTCCCATTCGGCCTCGGTTGGCAAACGGTAGATCTCGCCGGTCTTGCGGCTGAGCCACGCCAGATACTCCTGCGCGTCGTCCCAGGAAACATTAATGACTGGACGCTTGCCCCGCCCCCAACCCGCGTCATCCGGTTGGTGTCTGCAGCCACCATCGGCGACGCAGGCATCCCACTGGGCGAAAGTCACTGCATACTTCCCCAACTCGAAGGCTGCCACCTTGACCCAATGGGCTGGCCTCTCAGCGTCATGGCAATCCTTCTCGCCCGGTTGACAACCCATCAAGAAGCGACCGGCGGGGATACGTACCATCTCCGGGAGGAGGCTAACCAGGCGGTCGCGTTCTGCGCTGCGGTCAAGGTTGACCTCGGCCGCCGCACGCTTGACGTTCCCCTTGGCTTCGCCGCCCCATGGACTCGCGGGCACCTGGTCGGCGCCCTGATCCGCGTTTTCGTATTTATTCAAATACCAATCGAGAACCCAGGATAGCTTTCTCAATACCTCCACGGCATCGTCTTCGAGCACCAGTTCACGGTGCGCCGCACGGTTGCGGGTTGACTGGATGTCTTTGACATAATCCTAGACGAGCCGCTCGTCGATATGCTCCTGGAGGCCTTGCATCAAAGGCCACAGTGTCATCTTGGCCGGGTTACCCCTGATGTTCTCCTTGGCCCAGATGCGCTTCAGGACTGATTCGGTGATCGCACCGCAAGACATGATGGTATGTTCGGGATAGTCATCACGTAGCGCCGCAATCGCCTTCAGGATCTCTTGATCAAAGGCACCGACAATCAGCATGACTTGTCTGAAGGCGCCCTCGATCCTCGCGACTCGCTGCTCCAAGTCTTTGTCAATCACAATCAATCTCTCCCGCCGATCAATGCGTAGAGCCCGTAGGTTGGGTTAGGCGCGCGCCGCACGTCGATTCCTTAAAAAACATAGGGCTAACGCGCGCCGTAACCCGACATCAAGCCTCGGCATGTCGGGTTACGCTGCGCTCGCCCGACCTACGCCAAGTACCTTCACAGTCTGGGGAGCGGTGTCACGAGGGGTAGCGTGTGTCGCCTACCCCCGCTGCTGCATAAAATGCTCCAGCAGCGCCGCAGTGGAACCATCATGCTCCCCGCTCACCGCGCCCGCCTCCAGTTCCTTGAGAATGACCCCGGCGAGCTGCTTGCCAAGCTCCACCCCCCACTGATCGAATGAGTTGACGCCCCACACCACGCCCTGGGTGAAGATGCGGTGCTCATACATCGCAATCAGCGCGCCCAGGGTATAGGGCGTGAGCCGCTCCATGAGTATGCTGTTGGTCGGCTTGTTGCCGGGGAAGGTGCGGTGGTTGGCCAGGAACCGCGCGCGTTCTTCGGGCATCCCGGCGGCGAGCATCTCGGCCAGTGCTTCCTCATAGGTGCGCCCGCGCATCAGCGCCTCAGTCTGGGCGAAATAGTTGGCCATGAACTTCAGATGATGGTCGCCCAATTCATTCTGGCTGTGAATGGCAGCGAT
This sequence comes from uncultured Thiodictyon sp., assembly GCA_903837595.1. Classification (GTDB taxonomy): domain Bacteria; phylum Pseudomonadota; class Gammaproteobacteria; order Chromatiales; family Chromatiaceae; genus Thiodictyon. The sequence continues at coordinate 11,400 of CAILVI010000474.1, read as the reverse complement.
GAAGTCCGCCGGAATCAGTTGGGTGCCCTGATGGATCAGCTGGTAGAAGGCGTGCTGGCCATCCGTGCCGGCCTCGCCCCAGACGACCGGGCCGGTGGTATAGTCCACCGCGACTCCCTCACGGGTGACCCGCTTGCCATTGCTCTCCATATCGCCCTGTTGCAGATAGGCCGGCAGGTAGCGCAGATATTGGTCATAGGGCAGCACCGCGTGGGTGCGGGCGCCGGCAAAATTGGCATACCAGACGCCGAGCAGACCCAGGATGGCGGGGATATTCTCGTGGATGTCGGCGGTGCTGAAGTGCTCGTCCATGGCATGGGCGCCTTCCAGCAACTCCACGAAGCGGTCGAAGCCGACCGCCAGCGCGATCGGCAGGCCGATGGCCGACCAGAGCGAATAGCGCCCGCCCACCCAGTCCCAGAAGCCGAACATATTGGCGGTGTCGATGCCGAACTCGGCCACCTTCTGCCCATTGGTGGAGACGGCGACGAAGTGACTGGCCACCGCCGCCTGATCCCCGAGCGCGGACAGCAACCAGGCGCGGGCACTCTGCGCGTTGGTCATGGTCTCCTGGGTGGTGAAGGTCTTGGAGGCGACAACGAACAGGGTGGTGGCGGGGTCGAGCCCGCGGACGGTCTCCACCAGGTGGGTGCCGTCCACGTTGGAGACGAAATGCACGCGCAGCCGGTCGCTCAGGTAAGGGCCGAGGGCGGTGCAGACCATCTTGGGTCCCAGGTTGGAGCCGCCGATGCCGATGTTGACCACGTCGGTGATGGGCAGCCCGGTATACCCCTTCCAGTCGCCGGCCCGGACCTGCTCGACGAAGGTCGCCATGCGATCCAAGACCCGATTGATCTCGGGCATCACGTCCGCGCCGTCCACGTAGATTGGCCGGTTGGAGCGGTTGCGCAGCGCCACATGCAACACCGCGCGTTCTTCAGTGTTGTTGATCCGCTCGCCGGTGAACATGCGCCGAGTCCAGCCCGGCAGGTCCACCGTGGCGGCCAGGTCGCACAGCAGGCCGAGCGTCTCCTGGGTGATCAGGTTCTTGGAGTAGTCCACCCGCAGCCCGGCCGCCGATAGGGTCATCCGCTGCGCACGCTGGGGATCGGCGGCGAACAGGTCACGCATCGGCGTGTCCTTGAGCTGCTGCCAGTGCCGCTCCAGGGCCTGCCATTGGGGGGTCTGAGTGACGAGCGACATCGGGTCTTCTCCTGCGGATGAGTGGCCAAGCTGGGTAGGATAAGGACAGTTCGGCGCGATTGTACGCGCCGGCCGGGGGTCGGAACCTCTGCGGTCCCGTCGCGCCGGGTCAGGGCGGAGTCCCGGCCACCCGCTCCAGCATAACGGGCGCCCCTCGGCCAACAGAAAAATGTGCTAACGTGACCTCTGTTAAGAAAACTGTCACAACCGTGACGATGTTAATCCAAATCCAAGGGCGCCGGGGCGTCCTGTAGCCTTCAGAGACCCGCTATGGAGCAATCACTGCATCGCTACCCGAGCCCGGACGGACTGCGCGTCCTGATGGCCAGCAGCGAAGCGCACCCGCTGATCAAGACCGGGGGGCTGGCAGACGTGGCCGGCAGCCTGCCGATCGCGCTGCGCGACCTGGGCCAGGACGCGCGCCTGATCCTGCCCGCCTATCCGCGCGCCGCCAGACAGCTGCGCGAGCCCAAGACCCTGTGCGAGATCAAGGTGCCGGGGGCGCGCTCCAGCGTCCGCATCCTGAGCGGTAGTCTCCCCGATCACGACCTGCCGGTCTATCTGGTCGATGCCCCCGAGCACTTCGCCCGTGAGGGCAACCCCTACACGGATCTCTCCGGGCGGGACTGGGGCGACAACGCCGAGCGTTTCCTGCTCTTCTCCCGGGTCGTGGCCCAACTCGCCCAGGGGCTGCCGGCCCTGGATTGGCGGCCCGATGTACTGCACACCAACGACTGGCAGACCGGGCTCGCCCCGGCCTTGCTGAAGGATGTGCCGGGGCGCCCGGCCACCGTTTTCACCATCCACAACCTGGCCTACCAGGGGCTCTTCGACCGCGCCACTTTTGACCGGATCGGGCTGCCGTCGTCGCTGTGGGGAATGACCGGGCTCGAGTTCCACCAGCGTCTGTCCTTCATCAAGGGCGGCATCGTGTTCTCCGACCGGGTGAACACCGTGAGCCCCACCTACGCGCAGGAGGTGTGCACCCCGTCGCGCGGTTGCGGGCTGGACGGGCTGCTGCGCCAGATCGGGACGCGCTTCAGCGGCATTTTGAACGGCATCGATTACCGCGAGTGGGACCCGGCCGTCGACCCGCTGATCCTCCAGCCTTACGACCAGGGCAACTTCGGGCTCAAGGCCGAGAACAAGCTGGACCTCCAGCGTGAGTTCGGACTTACCCGCAACGAGGGCGCATTCCTGCTCGGGTATGTCGGGCGTCTGGTGGAGCAGAAGGGGATGGATCTCATCCTCGGCATCCTCCCCGGACTGCTCCAGGACCCGGACGTGCAGTGCGTCATCCAGGCCTCGGGCGAGCGCCCACTGGAGTTGGCCATCCAGACCCTGGCCGCCGCCCACCCGCGGCAGGTGGGGGTATCCTTCGGCTACGACGAGACCCGTGCCCACCGCATCGAGGCCGGCTGCGACGCCTTCCTGATGCCCTCCCGGTTTGAGCCCTGCGGGCTCAATCAGCTCTACAGCCTGCGCTACGGTACCCCGCCCATCGTCCACCGCACCGGCGGCCTGGCGGACACCGTGGTCCACGCCTCGCCCGCGGCCCTGGACGAGGGCCGGGCGACCGGGTTCCTGTTCGATGCCCCCACCGCGGACTCGCTGTGGCAGGGCGTGCAGCAGGCGCTGACCCTGTACCGTGGGAACCCCGAGGGCTGGCGGCGGCTGGCGGTGACCGGGATGGCGCGCGACTTCAGTTGGGAGGCCAGCGCGCGCTGCTACCTGCAACTCTACGCCGACGCCATCGCCGAGCGGCGGCTGGCCGGCGCCCAGTCCACGCAGCCGGAAGCGGCCTGAGACACCGCCGGATGAAGATGCGCGTGGGAGCGGCTTACCGTGAAAGTCGCGCCGCGAGGTCATGTCGCGGCTGAAGCCGCACCCACCGGATTCCGAAGCTTGATCGCCTCGGCTCAAATGCATTGAGGTGTTGCACAGCGCCCCCGGAGTGCCTAGAATCATCTCCTCTCGCGGGTGTAGTTCAATGGTAGAACTTCAGCTTCCCAAGCTGATAGCGTGGGTTCGATTCCCATCACCCGCTCCAACTTCCCGTCGCCCTCCCCCGCCCGGCTATGCAGTGTCTTTACCAGGCCGGGAATCGGATCGAGGCGCAACTCCTGCTCGCCCTGCTTGAGCAACACCGCATCGACGCGGTGGTGTTAGGCGACTATTTGGCAGGCGCCGCCGGTGAACTGCCGGCCGATATCTTCCCCTCCGTATGGCTGATCGACGAGCGCGACTTGATTCCCGCCCGGGCACTGCTCGCGCAGTTTCTGAACCCGCCCCCGGCGCCGTCGGCCGCTCCCTGGGTCTGCCCGTCCTGCGGCGAGCCGGTCGAGTGCAACTTCGACCTGTGCTGGAACTGCGGGCGCGAGCGTACTTGACCCCGAATCGGCAATGACTCTTTCCAGGTTAAACGACTTGCCTACCGCCGCCTTCTCGCAAGCACTGCTCGACTGGTTCGACCGCCACGGCCGCAAGGATCTACCCTGGCAGCGGGACCCCACCCCCTATCGGGTCTGGGTCTCCGAGATCATGCTCCAGCAGACCCAGGTCGCGGTCGTCGTCCCGTATTTCGAGCGCTTCATGGCGCGCTTTCCCACGCTCGATGACCTCGCCGCGGCGCCCGCCGACGCGGTACTGGCACTCTGGTCGGGGCTCGGCTACTACGCCCGCGCCCGTCACCTGCACCGGGCGGCGGTGCTGATTGGGGAGCGCCACGGCGGGACCTTCCCGACAGAGCTTGCGAGCGTCGAGGCCCTGCCCGGGATCGGCCGCTCCACCGCCGGAGCCGTGCTCTCACTCGCGCTGGGCCAGCGTCACCCCATCCTGGACGGCAACGTCAAGCGGGTACTGGCCCGCTGCTTCGCCGTTGCCGGCTGGCCCGGACAGACGGCGGTGCAGGCCGAACTGTGGCGGCTCGCGGAGCGGCTCACACCCCACGACCGGGTCGACGCCTACAACCAGGCGATGATGGACCTGGGCGCCACCCTCTGCACCCGCGCCCGCCCGGCCTGTGACCGCTGCCCGGTGGCGCCAGCCTGTGTGGCCGAGCGCCAGGGAGTCCAGGCGCAATTCCCGCAGTCACGACCGTCCAAACGCCTACCGGAGCGCGCGACCCTGATGATCCTGGCGCGCAACCAGGAGGGCGCAGTCCTGCTGGAACGCCGCCCGCCCACCGGCATCTGGGGCGGCCTGTGGAGCCTGCCGGAAACCGCGCCCGAGCGCGACCCGGCCGATTGGTGTCGGGAGCGCACGGGCGCCGCCCCCCTGCGCCTTGAAATGCACCCCCCGCGCCGTCACACCTTCAGCCACTTCGCACTGGCCATGCGGATCGCGGAGATCTGGACCCCGAGCACCGTCACCGACCAGGCCATCGCCGAGGTGGACCGTGAACTGTGGTTCAGTCCCGGGGCGCTGGCTGGCCTCGGCCTGCCGGCACCGGTGCGCTCCATCCTCGCGGACCTGGCCCCACCAGACCCGGCCCCATCACCAGCACAGGCAGACCCGACATGAGCCGTACCGTTCACTGTATCAAGCTCGGCCAGGAGGCCGAGGGACTGGACCGCCAGCCCTACCCGGGCGAACTGGGTAGGCGCGTCTTCGAACAGGTCTCCAAACCGGCGTGGGCGCAGTGGCTGCGCCATCAGACCATGCTGATCAACGAAAATCGGTTGAGCCCCATGGACCCCAAGGACCGCAAATTCCTCGAGGAGCAGATGGAGCGCTATTTTTTCGGCGACGGGGCCGACCTGCCAGAGGGCTATGTCCCGCCAGTCGTGTAGGGTGGATAAGGTGCGCCGCACGGTGCCAAGGATTGCGTAGACGGTCGCGCGCGCCGCATCCACCGGCAGTGCTGCTGCCTGGCCCTGGCCGCTCCAGCGACCTTCGGATATGATAGGACCATGCCAAAAACAGAACTCAATCCCCGTGTCCTGGACATTTCAAGCCGCATACTCGGCCAGCTTGAGATAGCCTTTCTGGTCGTGATTGCCCTCGCGACCCTCATTGCCAGCGTTCAGGAACTGTTCGCGATGGCCGGGCGGGGCGAGGTCGCCTTGGCCGATCTGCTCCTGCTCTTCATCTATCTCGAAGTGCTCTCCATGGTGGCGGTCTATCTGGAATCCGGCGCGCTGCCGGTACGCATCCCGCTCTACATTGCCATGGTGGCCCTGGCGCGACACATTATCCTGGATATGAAAGCGATGACCGAGTGGGGCATCGCCTCCTCCGCCTTGGCCGTCCTGATCCTGGCCGTAGCGGTGTTGGTGATCCGCTTTGGCCATGTGCGCTTCCCCTATCCGTCACTCACCCGCAGCGGTCGCCAGGCGCAAGGCAACGACTGAGGAACACCGGCGACCATCGCCCGGCAGACCATGGACGGTCGCTCGCCGTTCCCCGCCGATGGATGACTAGCCCTCCCGCGACTCCAGCCCCCGCAGCAGTCGCCTCACCCACCCCGGCCCCCCGTACATGAGTCCGGTATAGACCTGCACCAGGTCAGCTCCGGCCGCGAGCTTTGCCCGCGCCCCCGCCGTATCCATCACCCCGCCGACCCCGATCAGCACCGGCCCCGCGCCCAGCGCCTCGCGCACCGTCTTGAGCAATTGAGTACTGCGCTCAAATAGCGGTCGCCCCGAGAGCCCACCGCTCAGACCCAGCGTGGGACTCTTGAGCCCCGCGAAACGGATCGTGGTATTGGTCAGAATGAGTCCGGCACAACCCGCGTCCAGTGCCGTGCGGGCGCAATCAATGGCGTCGGCGTCGGCCAGGTCCGGCGCCAACTTCAACAGCAGCGGCCGGGGCTGCGCCAGGCGCTGATTGGGCCCCTGGATGGTGTCGACGATGCGCCGCACCTCGTCCACCGTCTGGAGGTCACGCAGGCCCGGGGTGTTCGGGCTGGAGATATTGACCACCACATAGTCCGCCAAGGCCCCCAGGCGCTCGAAACTCGCCCGATAATCCGCCGCCGCCTGATCCGCCGGGGTTACCTTGGACTTGCCCAGATTCACGCCGAGCGGCACCTGCAGCACGTCGCGCGCACGCAGCCGCTCGAGCCGCAACTGCATGGCCGCCGCACCGGCATTGTTGAAGCCCATGCGATTGACGATGGCCCCGTCCGCGGGCAGGCGAAAGAGCCGAGGCCGCGGATTGCCGGGCTGTGGCAGTGCGGTGACGGTGCCGACCTCGATGAAGCCGAAACCCAGCCGCTGCCAGGCCGGGACCGCTGCGGCCTCTTTGTCGAGTCCGGCGGCCAGCCCGATGGGATTCGCAAAGCTAAGCCCCATCAACCGACGCCCCAGGTCCGCTCGACGCGCCGGGTCCGCGGCCGGCAACCGCCCATCGAACACCGCCGACCAACGCGCAAGCAGTGCCAGGGTGAGCCGGTGGGTCAGTTCGGCATCGAGCCGGAAGGCGAGCGGGCGGATCAGGCGCCACAGGCCGGGGGTATCTTGGTCGTTCAATGCAAATCCTCTTGTGTTGCGGTCATCGCGCCCGAGCACTGGGTGCCGGCTCCGGGCCTGCGCAGATGGGGCAGTATACGCAAGGGGACCAAAGGTCGGGCTTCGGCCGCGCCGCTTCAACCCAAAGCCCGCACCGGATACCAGCAACCGTCACGGCGCTTGCGAGGCACCCGCAACGGGCCTAAGATGCGGCCTCTACCCAATCTCGGGTGGTTGAATTTCCTGTTCGCATCCATGCCGTTGCAGCACTGCTGCTTTGAGGAGATTTTTCATGGCAACGCAACTGACAGAGCATTTTACGGTAGAAGAATTGATCGCTTCGCCGACCGCAACGGCCAAGGGTATTTCCAATACGCCGACCCCTGAGCATCTTGCCAATATGAAATATTGTTGCGAAAAGATTCTGGAGCCGGTGCGCGCTCACTTTGGCAAGCCACTGAAGGTCAACTCTTCGTATCGCTCCGCCAAACTGAATGCCGCGGTGGGCGGTGCCAAGACGTCTCAACACCTCACAGGCCAGGCGATTGATTTTGAAATCGAAGGGATTTCAAATAAGGTGTTGGCCGACTGGGTGGCCGAAAATCTTGAGCATGACCAGGTGATCCTGGAATTTTATGTTGAGGGCGACAAGAATTCCGGCTGGGTTCATGCCTCCATTAAGAAGGGCGGCGGCAACCGCCGACAGAAACTGATTGCCAAGAAGAACGGCCAGTCAACAAAATATCTGCCGACCAACGATTTTGATCCAACCGACGCCTGGCGCAAGCTTTAATACCTCAGAACACCGGCGCCTTGACCTTGTAGGGCGCGGTGCGTGCCTCAGCGCACCCTACAACAGTATCAACGCCACCCCCATCACCATCAACCCTCCGCCCGGCAGACGCCGCAAGATCCCCTGCTCCTTGAACCACAGTACGCCATAGAGGATGCCGAAGAGCAGGCTCGTACGCTTGACCGCGATCATGTAGGCCACCTCGACTTGCTGGATGGCCAGGAAATGGGTATAGGCCATGATGGCGGTAAGCGCCCCGACGGCCAGTACCGGCAGGGGCCGGGAGGCGAATTTGCGCAACAATCGCGGGCGCGGAAGAGCGAAAACCAGGATGACCGCGAGGCCCAGCAGCCCGAAATAGAAAGACCCGAACTGCTCAGGACCCAGATGGCGCATAGCGCCCTTACCCAGGGTGGAGGTCACGGCATAGATGGCGGCCACCGCGAGCATCAGCCGCGAGCCGCGCTCATGGAGGATCGCCAGGAAGGGCCGCCCCCAACTGCGCCAGTCGAGCGCCCGCGCCTGCTCGCCATTGAGCAACCAGGTCCCGGCCACCACCAACAGCACCCCGGCGGCGCCCCTAGCGCTCACGCGCTCGCCCAGCAGTACCCAGGCGACGCCGATCACGAAGACCGGGGTGAAGGCAAGATACGGCACGGTGAGGGAGAGCGGATGGTCGCGGATCGCCGTCATGTAGAGCACGATGGCCAAGACCTCCAGCGGCACCAGCACGGCCATGGTCCACCAGAATTGCGCCGGCAGGCCGCTCAAGGGCGGCAGGCCCGCGAGCAGCGGGGTCATGAGCAGCCCCGCCAAGCCGAACCGCACCACCGCCAATTCGCTCGCAGAGAAGCCTTGCAACCACGCTTTGGTCGCCGCGTCTGCACTGGCGAGGCTCAGCGCACAGATCAGTGAGAGTGGTAGCCAGTGCATCGCCCCGCCCATTGCTCAAGAGCGGTTATGGTGGATAGCGGCAACCCGCGCTCATGACACCGCTGCGGCGATGCCCCCTCGCGACACCGCTGCAGCGGTGTCACGCCTGTGTCAGGCGCTCTGCGCCGGAAGTGCCGGCGGCCGCAATGATGATCAAGGCCAAGCGTCTTGGCCCTGATCATGCAGATGATACATCGTTCGCGCCAGGTAGATTCCCCCACACCGTGCTTGGCACTGTGAATGTAGAAATATACAAAGCCTCCACTTGCTCTCTGGCCCAAGAGGTTTTTCGCAGAAATTTCAAACTGGATTTCACTGAAGGCTCACTCTTGAAACAATTGATGTTGATCTTGTCGGCGAGACCATCCCAGCCGTAATGATCGACAAGTGCCAGGACCACGGCTTCCAGAGTCACCCCGTGCAATGGATTTTTCGGTTGTTCAGCAGTCATAGTCAAAAGAAATCCTTATTGTTCGAGAGAAATCAAGATGCATGACGGGCGGGACGCACGGCATGGGCCTTGATCGTCGTTCCGGCCACTGGAGGTCGAGGCCTTACCGTGAAAGTCGCGCCGGGAGCGCGGCCCATTTCTCCCTCCCCCTCTGGGGGAGGGCGGGGTGGGGGAACGGCCAAGGCGCCCGCCACTTTCATCGTTCGGGGTGGCGCGGGCGCCATGGCCGTTAGCCGGTCCGGCGCGCAAGCGCAACTGATTTCTCTTGGATAGGGCGGAAACCGCCACCGGCTAAAGCCTCGACCTCCGGTTGCGAACGGACCGCCGGCTGGCCGGAACGATGGTCAACGCTCCGGCATAAAACCTGAGTTGGGCTAGTTTCTCTTTGTGCAATTGAGCCTGCGCCCTATTTTTCACCCTTAGTTCAGGCCAGTCTGCCGATTAAAGCCACGGAATTGCAGATATTTTTCTTGCTACTAATAACATCCTTTCCGGACGCATTATTAAACCAAGCGTAGAAAGAACAATCGCATGACTCCACGGCCTCACGGAATAAAATGAGCGAGCCTCCAACGTTTTCCTCTTTCTTAAAATAGGTCGGAATAAAGTTCAACGCAATACCATATGGGTGATTTAGAGAATTTTGAGTATGCATCACGTCCGCCATGGATTTCTCGCATGCGGCCGAAATAAACCCGGTGAAATCCTGCTTCTGCTTCGCGCTCAAATGCAGCCAATGCTGTTTGGCTTCGAAAACAGCGCGGTGCCCTGCATATTGAATATAGAGGTCCACCCTTCCCTTGCCTTTTGTTTCTTCTTTTCCCTTGATTGCATTGTACTCCTCTAATGCAAACCCACCGGACCTCCACGTGGCGCCGGCGAAGGCACTGATATTGGCGCGCTCGTTATACCAATACAAGGAATCCCTACAGTCGCAGTCCTCAATGTAGTCGCGATTCAGTCGAAGCCACTGCAAGATGATTGGCTTTAACCAAGTCAACTTCTCTTCGTGAATCTCGTGACATGTTTCTACTCCAAACATAGATCCCCTCAAATACTTGTCTAACCAAACTTCCGCGACCGACCTACCCCTTGAGTCAGCGGGGCATATAATTCGAGCAGGTTTCTCGCGCACAGTCAAGCACGCAACACTGGCGCGCCGGTACGCCGCTTGCGTTTAGCTGTAAAATTCGCCCAGCTTATCAGCAACAATGAGGTTCACTATGCACCTTGCCCGCGGCCAACGTGTGCCCCTCGCGGATTTGATCGGCTCGACCACGCTGCGGGTCGATATCGATCTGAAGGGTCTGACGGTTGATGTCTCGTGTTTCGGCCTCGACGCACGCAGCCAACTCTCAGACGACCGCTACCTGGTCTTTTTCAACCAGCCAGCAACCCCTTGCGCAGGAGTGCGGATCGCCAGGACGGCAGGTTCCGCGACTGGATTCGACCTCGCACTCGACCGGCTACCCGACACGATCGAGCGGCTGGTGTTCGTGGCCGCCATCGACGGGCCGGGCACCATGAGCGAGTTGATCAGCGGTCAGGTGGTGCTCGCGGCGGGCGAGCATCAGGCCGTCTTCCCGTTCACCGGGCACGACTTCGGGCAGGAGCGCGCACTGATGCTGATCGAACTCTACCGCAAGGCAGGGGGCTGGCGAGTCGCCGCCACCGGGGCGGGGTTCAGCGGGGGCATGGACGCCCTGGTGCGGCACTTCGGCGGCGAGTTGGCCGCTACCCCGCCCCCACCACCAGCCCGCCTGTCTTTGGAAAAGCGTCTGGAGAAGGACGCGCCGCTGCTGATCAATCTCGCCAAGCAAGCGACCATCAGCCTGACCAAGCAAGGTCTGCAAGCGACCCAGGCCCGGGTCGGCGTCGTCCTGGATGCCAGCCGCTCCATGAACCGGCAATACAAGACCGGTCGGGTCCAGGACCTGCTCGATCACGCCTTGCCCCTGGCTCTGCACTTCGACGACGATGGGGCGCTCGATGTCTGGGCCTTCGACGACACCCCCAAGACGCTGCCGCCGGCGACTGTCCAAAACATTGCCGGGTACACCGAAACGGCGGAGGGCGGCTGGCGTGCCTGGTACGGGGGTGCCAACGACGAGCCCAAGGTCATGCGGCTGGTGATCGACCACTACCGCGCCACCCCGGATGCACCGCCGGCCTATGTGCTGTTCGTCACCGACGGCGGGGTTCACCGCAACAAAGAAATCACCGAGCTGATGATCGAGGCCGCCCGCTATCCGATCTTCTGGCAATTCATGGGGCTTGGCGGGCGCAACTATGGCGCACTGGAAAGACTCGACACCATGACCGGCCGCCTGGTCGATAACTGCGGATTCTTTGCCATCGACGATCTCCACGACTTGACCGATGAGCAACTCTATGACCGGTTGCTTGCGCAGTTCCCGCAGTGGCTGAGCGCGGCGCGTGCCCAGGGAATTATCCGGTGAGTAGGTCTGGTTGGGCTTGGCCATTACCGCGACCATGAGCCCTCTTGCAACCCGTCGCGGCCTGGGGGCCGCTCCTACGGCGTAGGAGCGGCCCCCAGGCCGCGACGAATG
>CAILVI010000473.1 GCA_903837595.1 uncultured Thiodictyon sp. | reverse complement strand
TTCCCCTCCCAGATCATGCAATCGCACCGCTGCGACGGGCCGACCCCGCTGCGGGTGTTCCTCTCGCTGCCCACCAACGGCCCGCGCGACCTGGAAGGACCGGTACGCCAGGCACTCCAGCAATTCCTTTCCACCCACTACAACTTCAATCTCGGGGTACGCCCCATCGAACTGCTGGATGGGGCCTGGAAAGACGGCCAGTTCCAGGGTGCGGCCAGTATCAAGGCACTGCACGAGCGGTTACGCTCCGAGCCGACCCTGGTGCTGGAGACCCAGATGCCGGAGGGTGACGACTACCTCTATGTCAATCTGGCCTACTGGGGCCCCGCCCAGGATCAGTATCTCTATCAGTCTTTGGAGAAGATCGCCTATCGCCCCGTGGTGGAGGATTCCGCCCGCGCCGCAGCGCGGCAATGGCGGCAGGCGCGCGAACGCCTGGTCGGGCAGGGCGTCGCCAAGGACAACCCGGATGCCGACCAGCGTTTCGGCGGTGTGCGCGCCGCCAACCTCAAACGGCTCGAGCAGGAGGAGGCACTGACTGCCGCCGGTATCGAACTCGACCAAGTGGACCTGCCGCCCTTTCAACTCGTAAAGGAGGATTGGCGTGCCATCCACCAATTCCTGATCACCTGGCATTGCCTGACCATGGGATGGATCGGCGATCTCTACCACTTCTCCTATCGGGACACCCCGCCACTCCTGCCGAAGCTGCTGCCTGACCTGCTGAACCCGGACTTCCCACCAGAGGTCGCCCACGCCTTCATCGACCACTATTGCCGCAGCTACCGGGCTGTGGTCGCGGAGCGCCCGGCCTGGGCGCCGGAGCTTGCGCTGCAACTGGCGGTTCCGCTGGCCGCATTGCCCGATCCGGTGTGGGCTATCGGACAGGTCGTACTCGCCATTCAAGACTGGCTGGGCTTGCGAGGGCTTCCGTCCATTGCGAGGGCTGGTATCGGGGTGATCGATGGCTTTTGCGCCCAGGTCGGCGCGGCTGATGGCCCGGTTGGTCCGGCACTCCTTTTGGACCCGGATTTCCTCGCCGGGTTGGTCGATGCCATCGGCCATTTAGACCGGTCCGACCTGATGGCACGGTTGGGGGGCGCGGCGAGCGCGGCAGCGGCGCGCCAGGAGCAGGAGCAGATCAAGCGGGAACGCCAGGAACGACAGCAACTGGAAAAGGAGCGGCAGGAACGAGAACACCAGCACCGGTTTGAGCGTAAGCGCCAAGAAATAGTGCGGCTAGAACAGGAGCGCCAGGAACGGGAGCGTTTGGAACTTGAGCGACAGAAGCGGGAGCACCAGCGGGCCAAGACCGATCGTTGGACGACAACGGCGCCACAGGACATTTGCGGCTGGTCCACTGAGCGGGTTCAAGGGCTACAACGGTCGGTAGCTGAATCGCTGGGGCTTAAACCGGCCTTTCGCGACCGACTCAAAGACGGCGGCGAGGGACCTGAGATGGTCTTGATTCCTCCAGGGTCCTTTCTCATGGGCGCCTCGGACGACGACGAGCAGTCGTCTGGCAGCGAGAAACCCCAGCACCGGGTAAGCATCCCCCGGCCATTCGCCATCGGACGCTACGCGGTTACCTTCGATGAGTACGACCGCTTCTGCGCGGCTTCTGGCTATGAGAAACCAGGTGATAATAGCTCAGGCCGTGGTCGCCGCCCGGTTATCAATGCCTCCCGGGATGACTCCGTGGCCTACTGTGCCTGGCTCTCGGAGCAGACTGGCCAGCACTACCGTCTGCCGACCGAAGCGGAGTGGGAATATGCTGCCCGTGCCGGGACCGCGACCCGGTGGTCATTCGGCAGCGACGAGAATGCGCTTGCGGACCATGCCTGGTTTAATGGCAATGCGCGCTCATTCTTTAGCAAGAAAACCCATCCGGTGGGAGAGGTGTCCCTCCGGCAAGGCTGCATGAAATCGCGTCCCTGGCCCGGTAGCGTAGGAGCCCCGTTTTTGGTGATCCGGAGGCTCTACGATGTCACTGTCAC
>CAILVI010000472.1 GCA_903837595.1 uncultured Thiodictyon sp. | reverse complement strand
GATCTTGGGCATGGGGTCCGGGGTCGACAGTGCCAGTTCCTTGTTGGCCAGGCTCTTGAACACCAGGAAATGGTGCTCGGCGACCCGGGCGACGTGATAAATCGCCTCATAGTCCGCGCTGCTCAGTGCCTCGCCGCGCGCTTGCCGTTCGGCGATGGCCTTGAACCGTCTGGCCTCGTCCGCGGTGCCGCGCAGCCGCACGGACACCGCCTGGCGCACGGGCTCCAGGTCGCCCCCGTCGTCGGTGGCCATCTCACCGCGCAGCAGGCCCTGGTTGTCGTCCACCAGGCGCTGCAACGCGTCGAACAGGGCGGCGATGGCCTCGAAGGTGCGGGGGTCCGGCTCCACCGCGCCGCGCGGCGGGCTGAAGACGATGTTCTCGAAACCGGACTCGCCGGCCTCGGCGACCGCCCGCTCGTTGACCATTACGGTGGCATGGCGCAGCGTCGCCCAGGAGGCCAGGCCGGTCTGCAACCGCTTCGCGGCCCATAAGGCCCCGTCACCCTGGTCGGGGGCGGGCAGGTCCCCCGCCCACTGCATGGCCAGTGCGTCGAGCCAGCGGTTGTAAAGGTCGCCGCCGGTGCCCGCGCCCCGGCGCTGGGTGAGTTCCGCCAGGACCGGGCGCAGCGGCGGGTAGCGGTCGAACTCCTCTTTCAGCAGCTTGGCCGCCAAGGGGCTGCCCAGCGCGGCGGCGATGTCCAGGGCCGAGGGGAGGATGCGCGGACCCTCGGGGCCGGTGATCTGCTCGGGCACCGGCCAACTGGGGTGGAAGACGGCGGAGAGGAGTATCTCGTTGTCGAACCCCCAGGAGAGCGGGAAGAGCGCGGCCTCGTCGGCCGGATGCCGGGCGTAGGCGGGCAGGGCGCCGCCGCCGCCCCAGACCAGGGGGGCGCGCGAGGGTGCGATGAAGGCGCGGTAGGGCGATATCCAACGCGACGCCTGCTCCATTAGCGCTGGTGGCAGGTCCCGCAGGTCCGCCACCTGTGCGCCCGCGGGGGCGAGCTTGGTGAGATAGGTGAAGGCCTTGAAATAGATCTGGAACTCGGGGTCCGCGCTGTAGTGCCCGCGTGGCAAGAGTTCGCCGTAATCGAGCGGCACCCGCAGGGCCGGCGACTGCTCCTTGCCTTTGGCGCGCCGGATCAAGGCCACCTCGGGGTCCGCGGCCTTGGGGTCGCGCAGTGCGGCGAGCGTGGCGAAGACCCGCGCCCAGGGCGAGGTGGCCGCGGTGCTGCGGTAATGGCGGTCGGCTGCGGTCACCAGGTCCCAGAAGGCGGGGATCGTCTGGTGGCGTTCGGTGCTGATGAAGAGCCCCTCGTAGGCGGCCGCCAGCAGTTCCCAAAAGATGTCGGTCGTGACCAGATAGGGACGTGCCGGGGTCGGTGTGCCCCAGTCGTCCATCGAATAGGACTCGCTTTCATAGAGGCTGTAGACCTGGTCCTGGTCCAGGTCGCGCAGGAGCCCGCCGCGGCGCTCGATCAGGTCTCGGTCTGGCGCCGCCTGCGCGAATAGCCAGGCATTGGTCACGTCCGCCAGCGGGACTGCGATCGGGCAATAGACCAGGCGGTAGCCGGCGTCGGTGCGCTCGACCCCGACCAGGCCGCGGCCGTCCGGTACCGAGGAGGGCGTACCGGTGAACCGGTGCCCCGTGCACTGTGCCGTCGTGGTCCGCCCCCGGTCGAGGATGACGGTTGCCCCATCGGTCCCGGGCCGCCACTGGATCAGCCCCAGGCCGTTGGGCGTGACGGTCACCGAGCCCCCCTCCAGGGCACCGTCCAGGAGCTTGCGGGTCTCGGCCCAGTGGTCCCCGGCATAGGTGGCCACCTGGAAGCGATGCGCCTCACCTTCCCACAGCAGCAGATGGCCGCCGGGGTGGAATGCCAGCGGCAGAGCGGCGTCGGCGGCGATGGTGCTGGGCGGGCCGCCCGTGTTCGGGAAGCGCGTAAAGCCGCTCTTGGGGCCGATCGCCTGATAGTCGCGCCGCCCATCCTCGGTGATGGAGCGGATCGCGTAGCGCCCGTCGGCCCCCTTGAGCCCGAAGAAGAGGCGATAGGCCAGGACCGGATTGCCGGCCTTATCGCGGCCGGTTTGGAAGGGGCGGGGACCGACCAGCAGGCGCCGAATCTCGCGCGGAGAGCGATAGACGATCTCCAGTTGGCGGTGGGCCGGGTCGGCCGCGATCCGGGCGATGACCTGCTCGCCGCCCTGGGTTCCGGCCAGAAAGAGGCGCTCCCCGCGCGGGTGCCAGGCCAGCGCCCGTGCATTGAGGCCGTCGGGCAGCGGCCAGTCCGCGACCGGCCGGGTACCGTCCAGGGTCCAGAGCCGCAGGACCAGCGTGGCGTCGGCACGCCGCACCAGGGCGGCGACGATGGTCCCCGCGGGCGAGACGTCGGTGTCGATCGGCGTCTCACCCGCGCCCAGGGTCAGGCTGGTCTCGGCCGTCGGCGCGGGGCTGACCGCGAGCGGCGGCGGATCGAAGCGGTCACCCGCCAGTGCCGGTGCCCCGGCGAGCAGGGCGAGGACGCTCAGGGCCAGGAAGTAGCGATGCTTCATCATAAGGCTCCCCAAGGTTTAAGCCGAAATCCGGCAAATGGACAGGATTAACAGGATTTCTCAGGATTTACGGGATGTGTTGTCGATCCACCTTCCTGCGAATAATCCTGATAATCCTGCGTCATCCTGTTAATCCTGTCCAATTTTCTGCCGCCTGCTCGACCGTCAGAGTGGTATCGGGGGTGCATTCATGGGCGCCCAAAGGGCTCATCGCTCAAAAAAGTGGCAGTAAATTGCGCAATCGATCCGAATGGTGGTTGAGATGGCAATCATCTGGCGCGCCTTTGGGCGTAACCTTTGCCTCGTCAGCGAACCCGCCGACACTTGGCAGAGGCCCACCAGGCCCGCGCCACTAAAGTCCCTTGAGTCCTTACCGGGACCGGGGCGGCCTCGATACCCCAAAAGGGTGAGGCAGATGGTGACCCTGAAGCGCCCGCAGCTTTGTCAGTGAACGCACATTTGAGTCAGTGAGCAGCCTATGATCTCCTTCGACCACCGCAAGTATCGCCCCGCCCCGGTGTTGGCCATGCCGCACCGGCAGTGGCCCGACCGCACCATCGTCAAGGCCCCCGTCTGGGCCAGTGTGGACCTGCGCGACGGCAATCAGGCCCTGTTGGAGCCGATGGGGTTGGCGCAGAAGCGGCGCCTGTGGCAACTGCTGGTACGCTTGGGGCTCAAGGAGATCGAGGTCGGGTTTCCGGCCGCCAGTGAACCGGACTACGCCTTTGTGCGCTGGCTGATCGAGGAGGACCAGATCCCTGCCGACGTGACCATCCAGGTGCTGGTGCAGGCGCGCGAGGACCTGATCCGCCGGACCTTCGAGTCCCTGGCCGGGGCGCCGCGGGCGATCGTCCACCTCTACAACTCCACCTCCCCGGTGCAACGCGACTGGGTGTTCGGCAGCGACCGGGCGGGGGTGAAGGCGATCGCCGTGCAGGGCGCCCGCTGGGTGCGTGAGGCCGCCGGGCGCTATCCGCAGACACGTTGGACCTTCCAATATTCACCGGAGAGCTTCACGGCCACCGAGCCCGACTATGCACTGGAGGTCTGTGAGGCGGTGATGGACGTGTGGGAGCCGACCCCGCAGCGCCCCTGCATCATCAACCTGCCGGCGACCGTGGAGGTGGCGAGCCCCAACCGCTTTGCCGACCAGGTGGAGTGGTTTTCTACCCACGTGAGTCGGCGTGAATCGCTGGTCCTTTCGGTCCACACCCACAACGACCGGGGCGGGGCGGTGGCCGCGGCGGAGTTGGCGCTGCTTGCCGGGGCGGATCGGGTGGAGGGGACCCTGCTTGGCAACGGCGAGCGCACCGGCAATATGGACCTGGTGACGCTCGCGATGAACCTCTATAGCCAGGGGGTCGACCCGGGGCTCGATCTGCGTCACCCGGACGAGATCCTGGCGGTGGTGGCGCAGTGCACGGGGATTGCGACCCACCCCCGACACCCCTGGGTGGGTGAACTGGTCTATACCGCCTTCTCCGGCAGTCACCAGGACGCGATCCGTAAGTCACTGAAGCGTCAGACATCGGACGCGCCCTGGCAGGTGGCGTACCTGCCCATCGACCCACACGACCTGGGGCGTTCCTACCAGGAGGTGGTGCGGGTCAACAGCCAGTCAGGCAAGGGGGGGGTGGCCTTCGTGATGGAGCAGGAGTACGGGCTGAACCTACCCCGCTGGCTTCAGGTCGAATTGTCCCAGCTGGTGCAGCGCGAGAGCGAGCGGTGCGGCGGTGAGGTCGATGGCGTGGGGATCGAGCGTCTGTTCCGGGAGCACTTCGTGCGGGCGCAGGGGCCGCGCCGGCTCTTGAGTTACCGGTTGATCCGCAACCGGCACGACCAGATCGAGGTGCGGATCGGCGACCCCACGGGCGATTACACGCTGCGCGGGGACGGCCAAGGGGCGATCGCCGCCTTTGTCGATGCCTGGACCGGCCGGGTGGGTCAGACCATTCAGGTGCTGGATTACCAGGAGCATGCCATCGGCGCCGGGACCGATGCCGAGGCCGCCGCCTATGTACTGCTCACTCTGGACGGCGCCCGGGTGGCCGGGGCAGCCATCGACCGGGATGTCGTCGGGGCCTCGCTCAAAGCGGTCCTCGCCGCCCTGAATCGGGCGGTGCCAGTGGCGGCGCTGGACGCCTTGGCGGTCGGTCAGGCGCAGGCGGCCTAGTGCGCCGGGAGCGCCGCACGCCAGTGCGGCGTTGCCGGTTCACCCTCGCCACGGCGTCGTCTGTTATCCTGAAAGGAGAAGTTATCACGCCTTGGCGTGAGCAATTGTCGGATCTAGGGGGGATGCACCCAGCGTTCGCCGTTCGTCGCCTCTCTTATGCAATCTGTGCTATCACTGGCCTTGCCGGTGGCGGCTGTGGCCTGCTGCCGGGCGAGTCGGGCGCTGGCCGGGCGGCGCGCGTGACCCGCGCATCGCTGCCCTGGTCGAACATCCCGCCGGGTGCCCAACGCATTGCGGACGTACCGCAATTCGTCTCCATTACCTCCGACGACAACTTTGGTGATGAGGCGCTCTACCGTCCGGTGGGCGGCATGGCGAGTTATCTCGAGCTGATGGCGGACTGGAAGAACCCGGTGGATCGCAATGGCAGGATGCCGTTCGACGCCACGCCCCTGCGGGGCACCTTTTTCTTGACCGCCCGGTACATGGATGCCCGGTGGAAACGCTCCAACGATCTCCCCATCTAGCGGGCGGGCTTCGCCGCGGGCCATGAGATGGCCGACCATACCTATGCCCACTACAACGGCGGCGCCTGGGTGCTTGGCATGGACATGCGCTCGCCCAATTCACTAGCCCGGCCGGTCGGCCAATGAAGGGCCGCTTCAGTTACCCGACGGTGTTTGATCCGACCACCGGTGCCTTCTCCGGACTCGACTACGGCTTGATCATCGACGCCGGAGTGGCACCCGCTGAGATGCTCGCGATCCTAAGATACACACTGGATCGACCTCTGGCCGGGAATCGGGTGCCATTCATCCTGTGCACGCACTCATTCCTCTACGCCTTCGACCGGGTTCGCAACGCCGCGGGCGAGGTCGACAATTCCGATACCCCTAGCCTGGCCGTTCGCGAAGCCCGTTGGGCTGCGCTGGCGGCGTTTATGAAATACGCCCACGCACGGCCCGAAGTCCGGATGGTTCCGGTGAAGGATGTCGTTGCGTATATGCAGGACTATGCCATCGCAGCGCCTGCCGAACGAGCACAATAGTCCTTGTTTTTCCTTATTTTGTCGCGTTCCGGCCTGAGCAAGTGCCGGGTTTGGAATGCTCGGCGATGGTTCCGGTATGGCCGATCTCGAGCTAATGTGTGCCACCGTACCGACCGTGCCTGGTCTTTTCGGTAATCTCTATTCCAGGCTGCGATACCCCTTCCACCATCCTCACTCCCGACGAGTCACCGTATCGCCGGACTGGATGCCTTGAATCTGCGCTTCAATCGGCATCGCCCATCAGTTGCCCGTTATGGCAAGAAACAAGAGCATCTCTAATGAAAACGCAACGTGAATTCGTCCGCGGCGTGGCGGTCTTCGTCACCTTAATCGGTTTAGGCGGCTGTGCGGGTATGTCGCAGCAAGATCAGTATACCTTTGCCGGCGCCGGTCTCGGTGGCGCTACGGGTGCGGCCCTGTCAGATGGGGGTGCCTTGGGCACGCTGGGCGGGGCGGCGGTCGGCGGGCTCATTGGGCGCGCGATCAGCCCCAGCAACAATAGCTACTACAACGACAGCACCGGGTACAACAACGGTACTGGCTACAACAACGCGAACGGCTACAACAACGCCAACGGCTACAATAATAGCAATCGCCGCAACAACACCAACGGTTACAGTAACAACAACCGCTACAACAATGGTGGAAGCTATAATACCAGCAACAATGGCTGGTTCGGAAACTAGCCCTTTCAGGCGCGACTATTTTCCGGTCCGGTGATCCTCGCGGCTTGCTGTTTCAGACGAGACACTTGACCCCGATTAGCATCACGCAAGAGTCAATGTATGACACCAGAATATGGTCCATGGCTTGCCGTTGCGGTCGCCGCCGCGGCGTGGTGCGTGATCGATGTCCCGGCGAGCACGTATGCCAATCGCATACGCTTAGCGGGGCACTTGGCGGCAAGCTCTTGGTGCTCATCTGAACAGACCGGGCTTGCTCATCCCGGTCTTGCGCGAGATCGAACGCCTGACCGTGCGCTGATGCAGAGGACCGCCGACGGGACCATCCCGCGGGTTGCGAAAGGTGGGCCTTGATCAGTTTTTCAACCGACGGAGGAAGTTATCATGTTCTCTTGGACAATCTTGATCTGGATGCTGATCGGCGCATTTGCCGGTGTGGCCACCCGTAAGCTGATCGGCGGAGATCCGCCCTTTGGCATGGTCGGCGATGTGATTCTCGGTATGGCCGGCGGTGCGCTGGGTGGTGTTCTGATCGCGATCGCCGGGGGCGCGGCGAGCTTTGTGTGGCTCATCGGCAGCGTCATGACCGCCGTGCTCGGTGGTGCGCTGCTGATCTGGCTCGCCAGCATCATCACGCCCAAGCACAGCTGAGACCACCCCGGTCCTTATTCCGCCGAATCTTGCGCCTGCTCAAGCCCCGAAGGG
>CAILVI010000471.1 GCA_903837595.1 uncultured Thiodictyon sp. | reverse complement strand
GGTCGGCCTCAGTAACAGCGCGAAGGTCTGTGCGTCCGAGCCAACTGATGAGGGTGGTTGCCATTGCTGGATCATAAGGGATGGGGCGGGGGCGGGGGCGGGGGCGGGGCGACTATTGCGAGGGGCGGCGCGGGGCCATGGGTAGCAGAGCTTCCCGGGCCAGCGTTACCAAACGAGGGCAAACGAGGGCAACGAGGTCGAAAACGTTCCGGACGGGGCGCATGCCCCGTCCGGCCGGGGGGCTGGGTAGAGCGCAGCGAAACCAAGCAATCAAGCCCTTACGAAGCGCTGACGATGGGTTTCGCTGCGCTCAACCCATCCTACGGGGAATACGCTTGGTAACGAAGGGGACTTCAGCCCCCCTCGCCCGCCATCGCTGGGTCAATCCTCTCGGCCAGCAGCCGCTGGAGATCCCCAAGCTCCGGATAGCGTGCCGCCACCTCCCGGACGTAGCCCAGGGTGCGCGGGATGTCGTTCAGGTAATTGGGCTTGCCGTCGCGATGGTTGAGGCGGGCGAAGATACCGCATGCCTTCAGGTGCCGCTGGGTGCCCATGAGGTCGAACCAGCGCATGAAACGCACCGGGTCCACGGCCGGCAGCACGCCGGACGCCATCGCCAATTGCCGGTAACCCAATGCCCAATCGGTGACCCGCTCGGCCGGCCATTGGATATAGCAGTCCTTGAGCAGTGAGACCAGGTCGTAGGTGACGGGTCCGACCACCGCGTCCTGGAAGTCCAGGATGCCCGGGCCCGCCGGCTCGATGATCATCAGATTGCGCGAGTGATAGTCGCGGTGGACGCAGACCTGGGGCTGTTCCAGTGCGCTCGCGACCAGGGCGTCGCAGGCGCGGTCCCAGCCGGCCGACTCGGCCAGGGTCAGCGTGAGCCCCAGGTGGTGGCCGAGGAACCATTCGCGGAAGATCTCCAATTCGCACCGCAGGAAAGGGGCGTCGTAGCACGGCAGGCCGTCCTGGGGTCCGCGCGCCTGGATGACGGCCAGGGCGGCGAGCGCATCGGCATAGAGCCGGTCCGCGCTCGCGGTGTCGAGTTCCGCCAGATAGAGCCGGTCGCCCAGGTCGGAGAGTGCCAGGAAGCCGTTGGCCCGGTCCTGCGCGTGGATCTCAGGGGTGTGCAGGCCGATGGCACGCAGGCGCCGCGCCAGGTCGACAAAGCGGCCGCAATCCTCCTGCGCGGGCGGGGCATCCATAATAATCAGCGTATTGTCACTGTGGCGAACACGCCAGTAGCGACGAAAGCTGGCGTCGGAAGAGGCCGGTTCGAGGGTAAAATCGTTCCTGCCAAGGACCGAGGCGACCCATCGCCTCAACAAATCATGCCGTGTCGTCACGCAAATCCCCTGGTAGTGGTAGCCGTCGGGCGGCCCGGGCGACAATGACCCGCATTGCCGGACCCCGCGGAATGTGACATGGTTACGCCAAAATCCCAACCTTTAAGGCGCCGGCCAGTGCCGATTACCCCCCGGAACCAGGTACCATGGCCTACCCACCGGCACCGCTCTACATCACCAACTTAACCATCGTGCGTCCATTCGCCGTCGCCCTCATCTTGTCACTCGCCGCGCCGACCGCGACCCTCGCCGAGCGGGCCGCCGCCGACGCCGCCGCACCGGCTCGCCCCGGGCCGGCACCCGTGCCGACGTCCGCTGTGACTCCTGCCGCTCCCACGGTCCCCGAGACGGCCGCCGTGCCGGCACCACCGACCGTCCCGGTGCCCCCGGCAACCCCGGCGGCCCCTGAGGTTCCCGCCGCCCCGGCGGCGCCCCCCGCCGCCAGCGGCGTAGGCGAAGCCCCCGCCCCGGCGGGGACCCCGCCCAAGGAGCGCAAGACCGAACCAAACACCTTGCCCGTGGTGACAACGGGCGACACCCCGCTGGCGCTCCCCGTCATACCCGAGCCCACGCCGCAGGGCGCCACGGTTGGCGCCCCGGCCGTGCCCGACCCCATCCCACCGCGCGAGCCCACAGTGTCGACCCCGGTGGATCTTCCCCTGTCGTCGGCGTTGCCCGCCGGTGCGCAAGCACAGGGCCGGCCCGTGCCCGACCGCCCAGCGGTGGCGGCGCCGACGCGGCCCGACGGAACTGGCAGCGGGTCCTGCGGCGTCCCGCCGCCGGGTGAGACTCGCCCGGCGGCAGCGCCGGGCCCGCGCACGGCGGCGCCCTTGCAGAACGTCGACGAGTCGCGCCTCTATGTCGGGCTGCCGTGGAATCACTGCGGAGCGCAAACCCGACCTGGCAGACGCGCCCAGCCGACCGCCGGCCTCAATCAGCTCGCCCCACCAACGCTTGACTCCACGCTCCCGGTCGCGGCCGATGCCAACTGTGCCGACTACGACCAAGTGACCCAGATCGTTCGGTTGAGCGGCGGCGTCAAGATGACCCAGGGCAACCAGCACCTGGAGGCAGACCGTTCCAGCTACGATCAAAAGAGCGGCGCCACCAAGGCCGTGGGCAACGTCTATTTCGAGTATCCGGGGACACGGCTGCTGGCCAAGACGGCCGACATCAACCTGGTGACGAAGCAGGGCAAACTGGACGACGTCCATTACCGCCTCTCGGGCGCGACGAATCTGCGCGGCACCGCCACCACGGCGCAACTCCTGGCCGGGAATATCTCCCACTACAAGGACGTCATCTACACCAGCTGCCCACCGGGACGCTCCGACTGGTCGCTACGCGCCAGCGAGCTGGAACTCGACCAGCAGGAGGGTCTGGGCACCGCCCGTCACGCCCGGCTGCGGTTCGGGCCGGTACCGGTGTTCTATACCCCTTACCTGCAATTTCCCATCGATAGCCGGCGGCGCAGCGGCGTACTCATGCCGAGCGTCGGCTACTCCACTAACAACGGTGTGGACATCACCGTCCCCTACTACTGGAATATTGCCCCCAACCTGGATGCAACCTTCTTCCCACGCATCATGAGCATGCGGGGGCCGATGCTCGGTGCCCAGGTCCGCGGCCTCACCAAGAACCAGAAGTTCGAGTTGGACGGTGCGGTGCTGCCACATGATGACAAGGCCCCGCAGCTTGGGACCCGCTGGGACATCCATCTGACGCAGAGCGGCGCTATGGGGCGCTGGGCTACCGGCATCAACTACAACGCGGTATCCGACAGCACGTTCATCACTGATTTCGGCAACAATCTCGACATCACCAGCCTGGTCAACCTGACGCAGACGGCCAGTCTCGCTTACTATGGCACCGGGTATTACGCACTCGCCTGGGTACAGCAGTTCCAGACCGTCGACCCGAGAATCACGGGCGCCGGCAGACCCTATGCCCAACGCCCTCACCTCCAGCTGGTCGTGCCGCCGCGCAAGTGGGGGCCCGTGGAATATACCTTTGACGGCCAGTACGATTATTTCGAGAACACGGCCAAGACCTATGGGAGCCGGGGCGTCCTCCTGCCCTCGGCACGCCTGCCCCTGCGCCGCAGCTTCGGTCATTTGATCCCGCGGGTGCGTCTCTACGCCACCGCCTACGAGTTGGCGAACACGGGGCCGAACGTGTCGAAACAACAATCCTTCCTGATCCCGAACCTGGACGTGGATGGCGGCCTGGTCTTCGATCGCAACACCAACTGGTTCGGTAAGGCGGTCCTGCAGACCCTGGAACCCCGGCTCTACTATGTGTACACACCCTACGCAAACCAGTCCACCACCCCGCTGTTCGACACCAGCCCACTGACGTTCAGCTACTCCAGCCTGTTTCGACCCAATCGCTTCACCGGTTATGACCGCATCAGCGATGAAAACCGGCTCACCGTCGGTCTGACCTCCCGCACCTTGGGCGGGCGCGACGGTCGCGAGTGGCTGCGCGCCAGCCTGGGTGAAATCTTCTATTTCGACTCACGCCGGGTCCAGGCCACGGGGACGGCGCCGGACACGACCCCGCGCTCGGCCTTGGCCGGCGAATTGGCGACGAATCCGATCGCGGGTCTGACCGCCCGCGCCAGCTTTCAATGGGGGCCCAACCGCACAACCCGCAATGAGTGGGAACAGCAAGTGTTCCAGTTAAGCTATGCCCCGAGCGGTGATCGCCTGTTCAACCTGGCCTATCGCTACAGCTTGGGTGCGACCACACCCGAGACCTACAAGAATACCGACGTCTCCTTTCGCATGCCGATTGGCTCGAATATCAGCGTAGTCGGGCGCTGGCTGTATTCGCTCCTGCAGAACAATACCGTCGAGGCCTTTGGCGGCATCGAATACGGCGGTCGCTGTTGCTGGCGGCTGCGCATCCTCGGGCGTCAACTCAAGACCAGTGCCACCAGCTCCGGCACCACCAGCATCATGTTGGAACTGGAACTTGCAGGCTTAGGCTCCATTGGCGACAAGATCGACAACCTCTTGGAACAACGAATTTATGGCTATGGTGATGACTCAAACTGAACGCCGCGACCGCCGCGGACCCGGGGCCGGCGCCGCCGGGATTCTGCCGCTGGGCGTTGCCTTATTGCTGTGGTTGTGGTTAGGCGTCTGCTGGCTGGACTGCGCCGCGGCGGCCGAGGCCCTGGACTCAATCGTCGCGGTGGTCAACGAAGATGTCATCGTCCAGAGCGATTTGCTCAACGAGATCAACCTGACGGTGCCCCAACTCAAACAGCGAGGTAGCCCGGTGCCGCCGTCGGAGCAGTTGCGCAAGCAGGTGCTGGATCGGCTCATCATGAAGCGGCTCCAGCAACAGCGCGCCAAGCAACTCGGCATCACCGTCGACGAGGCCACCCTGACCGCCGCCATCCAGACCATCGCGGGGCGCAATGGCCTGTCAGTCGAGGAACTGAAGACGTCGCTGGAGAGCGGGCACGTCCGCTTCCAGGATTTTCGCGAGGATACGCGCATGCAGATCCTCTTGGGCCGATTGCAGAGCCAAGAGGTCATGCCCGGCATCCAGGTCTCGGATCAGGAGGTAGAGCGCTTTCTGCAGCGCGAGAAGGGCAAACTGATACCGCGTGAACAGGTGCGCCTGCAGCACATCCTGATCGCCCTGCCGGATCAGCCGACCCCCGCCCAGGTCACCCAGGCCGAGGCCAAGGCCAAGCAACTGGTCGGGCGACTGCGCGGCGGGGCGGACTTTGCGGCGGTCGCGGCGGCCAACTCAGAGGGGCGCACCGCCTTGCAGGGCGGGGATCTGGGATGGTTCGAGATGGCCGCGGTCCCGAGCCTGGTCGCGGACAAGGCCCAGACCATGGCCAAGGGCGAGATCACGGACCCGATCCGCACCCCCAGCGGCTTCAACATCATCCGCCTGACAGACATCCAGGGCGGCCTGCCGAGCAACGTCACCCAGTACAAGACGCGTCACATCCTCGTCCGCACCAACGAGCTGGTCTCCGATAGCGACGCCAAGACCCGGCTCAATCAATTGCGGATGCGCATCACCGGCGGCGATGACTTCGCCACCCTCGCGCGCGCCCACTCCGACGACACCGGCTCGGCGCTGAAGGGCGGCGATCTGGGCTGGGTCAGCCCGGGTGATACGGTACCTGAGTTCGAGTCCGTCATGCTTAAGATCAACCCGAACGAGTTGAGCGAGCCGTTCCACTCGTCATTCGGCTGGCACCTACTGCAAGTCCAGGAGCGCCGGACCCAGGACACCGCGGACGAGCTACTGCGCCTGCGGGCACGCGAAGCCATCCAGCGGCGCAAGGCCGAGGAGGCCATGCAGGCCTGGCTGAAACGGCTGCGTGACGAGGCCTATGTCCAGCTGCGCTCCGATGACCCTGCCCCCAAGCGCTGAGTGGCCCACGGCCAGACCCGGCCAGGCCACGCCGCGGCTCGCGGTCACCCCCGGGGAGCCGGCCGGGATCGGCCCCGACCTCCTGGTACGGCTGGTCCAGGAGCCGCTCAACGCCCAGTTGGTGGCGGTGGCGGACCCGGGATTGCTCACCGCGCGCGCACGCGCCCTCGGACTGCCCCTGCAATGCCTTAAGTATGAATCCGAGGGGGCGCGGGCCCCCAACCCGCCGGGGTCGGTGATGGTGGTCCCGGTAGCCTTGGGCGCCCCAGTCTACCCGGGCCGACTCGACTGCACCAATGCGGCCTATGTGCTGGAAACGCTCCGGGTCGCCTGCGACGGCGCGCGCGCGGGCGCCTTCGCGGCCCTGGTCACGGGGCCGGTGCATAAGGGTATCATCAACGACGCGGGCCTGCCCTTCACCGGCCACACCGAGTTCCTGGCCGCGCGCTGCGCGGCGCACCCGGTGATGCTGCTCGCCACACCGGGCTTGCGGGTGGCCCTGGTCACCACCCACCTGCCCTTGAAGGAGGTCGCGGCGGCGATCACGGCGCCCCTGCTCGCTGAAGTACTCACGATCCTGCATGGGGACCTGGTGCGACGGTTCGGTATCGCGGACCCGCGCATCCTGGTCTGCGGACTCAACCCCCATGCCGGGGAAGGCGGGCACCTGGGGCGCGAGGAGATCGAGATCATCGAGCCGGTACTGGAGCGGCTACGCGGGCGCGGCTGGGACCTGCGGGGCCCGCTGCCGGCCGATACGGTCTTTGTGCCCGAGCGTCTGGCCGGTGCGGATGCGGTGCTCGCCATGTATCACGATCAAGGTCTGCCGGTACTCAAGCACCTGGGGTTTGGCCAGGCCGTCAACATCACGCTCGGGCTGCCGATCATCCGCACCTCCGTGGATCATGGTACCGCGCTCGACCTGGCCGGCACCGATCGGGCCGACCTGGGGAGTTTGCGGGCCGCCATCGACATGGCAATGCAACTGCGGTGAACCCACCAACACGAGGCTTAGTATGAAGATCCGAGTTGGCTACGAATTGGTCTATGACTGTCCCCAGCCGACGCCGATGATCCTGACGTTGCATGTGCATTTTACGCGCGTGTCCGACCTCATGGTCCCCGACCACCTAGTCACCCAGCCGTCGGTCCCCATCACCGCCTATCGCGACGGCTTCGGCAATTGGTGCAGCCGGATCGTGGCACCCAAGGGTCAGTTCCGCCTGTCGACTGATGCGGTGGTGAATGATTCGGGGGCGCCGGACGTCATAGTCCCTACGGCCATACAGCACGCGGTGCAGGACCTGCCCGAGGAGGCCCTGGTGTTTCTGCTGGGCAGCCGCTATTGCGAGACCGATCGGCTCTCCCAGACGGCCTGGGACCTGTTCGGCAAGGGACCGACCGGCTGGGGGCGGGTGCAGGCGATCTGCGACTTCGTGCATCGCCATATCACCTTCGGCTACGAGCACGCACGCGCCACCCGCACCGCCTGGGAGGCATTCAATGAAGGGCGCGGGGTGTGCCGCGATTACGCACACCTTGCCGTCACTTTCTGCCGTTGTATGAATATCCCGGCCCGTTACTGCACCGGCTATTTGGGCGATATCGGGGTCCCGCCGGCCGACAGTCCGATGGATTTCTCGGCCTGGTTCGATGTCTACCTGGGCGGTCAATGGTATACCTTCGACGCCCGCAACAACGTACCGCGCATCGGCCGGGTGCTGATCGCCCGCGGCCGGGATGCCGCCGACGTGGCGCTCAGCAGCACCTTCGGCCCCAATACGCTGACCGGGTTCAGGGTCTGGACGGATGAGGTAGGCTGACGCCGCTCAGCAATCGACCCCACCGCGGTCAATGCCGGCCTCGGCCAGGGCCACGGCGCGGAAGATGGCGCGCCCCTTGTTCATGGTCTCCTCCCACTCCAGACGCGGGACCGAATCGGCCACGATCCCGGCGCCGGCCTGGATATGCAGGGTGCCATCCTTGATGACGGCGGTACGGATGGCAATCGCCGTGTCCATATTGCCGTTCCAGGAGAGATAGCCCACGGCCCCGGAATAGACCCCCCGCTTCACCGGCTCCAGTTCGTCGATGATCTCCATGGCGCGGATCTTGGGTGCACCGGAGACGGTGCCGGCGGGGAAGGTGGCGCGCAGCACATCGATGGCGCTGAGCCCTTCCTGCAGCTCACCGACCACGTTGGAGACGATGTGCATGACGTGTGAATAGCGCTCCACGATCATGCGGTCGGTGAGCCTCACGCTGCCGGTCCGGGCAATGCGCCCCGCGTCGTTGCGCCCGAGATCGATCAACATCAGGTGCTCAGCCAATTCCTTGGGGTCGGCCAACAGCTCGACCTCCAGCGCCTGATCCTCGGCCTCGGTGGCGCCGCGGCGCCGCGTACCGGCAATGGGGCGGACCGTCACCAGCCCATCTTCCAGACGGACCAGGATCTCGGGCGAAGAGCCGACGATCTGGAAGTCACCCAGGTCCAAAAAGTACATGTAGGGCGAGGGGTTGAGTCCGCGCAGCGCCCGATACAGGTCGAGCGGCCGGGCCTGGAAGGGGATGGAGAGTCGCTGGGAGAGCACCACCTGCATACAGTCGCCGGCCAGGATATAGTCCTTGATCCGCTCGACCGCCGACTCGAATCCCTGCTGGGTGAAGCCGGAGACAAAGTCGTCCTCATGGACCCGGCGCTCGCCCTGCGGGGGCCGTCGTGGGGCGCCGCGCTGCATACGCCCGATCAGGTCCTGCATGCGCGCCCGACCGGACTCCAGGGTATCCCCGGCGTGGGGGTCCAGGTGCAGGATGATGTACATGCGGCCACTGAGATTGTCGAAGACGACGACCTCGTCCGAGACCAGGAGCAGGATGTCCGGGGTATTCTGCTGATCCGGGTTGGGGCAGTGGGCGAGGCGCGGCTCGATATAGCGGATGGTGTCATAGCCGAAATAGCCCACCAGCCCGCCGGTGAAGCGCGGCAGGCCGGGGTGAGTGGCAACCCGGAAGCGCGCCTGGAACTCACCGATCCAGGCGAGCGGATCGGTCGTCTCGGCGGTCTCGATCACCGCACCGTCGCGCTCCACCTGGACCTGATGGCCGGTGACCTTCAGTACGGTGCGGCAGGGCAGCCCGATGATGGAATAACGGCCCCATTTCTCGCCGCCCTGGACCGATTCGAACAGATAGGAATAGCGCCCTTCGGCCAGCTTGAGGTAGACACTTAACGGGGTGTCCAGGTCCGCGAGGACCTCGCAGACGAGTGGGATACGGTTGTGGCCCGCGGCGGTCAGGTCAGCAAAAACTTCAGGGGTCATTGGAGGCTCCGGCAAGAGGATTCAAACGGACGACGGTTGATTCAATACAAGCGTCGCCATCGCCGTCCGACCATCGTCGCCCTCAATTCAAAACCGAAAACCACAAACCACCGCTCCATTCCGTTATCCCAAAAAATCATTTAAGAAATAGACAGGATTAACAGGATTTCTCAGGATTCACAGGATGTATCGCTGTTGCGTTTCGCAACCAAGAATCCTGTTAATCTTGCCTAATCCTGTTAATCCTGTCCAATTTCCTGACTGTTGTTCAATAGCCAGTTTGGCATCACGCGTCATGCTTCGCGGCGCTCGATCGAGGAGGCGACCAGGGCGCGCAGGTCCATGAAACTGTCGATCACCGCGTCCGGACCGGCCTTCCGGATGTCCTGACCGTGGTTGTAGCCGTAACTGGTGCAGATGATGTGGAAGCCCGCCGCCCGCGCCGCCGTCACGTCGCTCACCGAATCACCGATCATCAGCGCATCCCCGGGCGCGACCCCGAAGTGTGCCGCCGCGTGCAACAGCGGCGCCGGGTGCGGCTTCTTCTCGGCCAGGGTATCCCCACTCACGACGATGCCGAAATAGTCGAAGAGTTCCAGGTCGCGCAGCAGCGGCAAGGTGAACTGGGCCGCCTTGTTGGTGACACAACCGAGCGGATAGCCGGCCTCGCGCAGATAGTCAAGCCCCTCGCGCACCCCGGGATAGACCGCTGAACGCCCGGAGGTGTTCTGCGCATAGACCTCCATAAAGATGGGCAAGGCCAGCGCCAAATCGGCTGCCGGGGGCTCGCCGTCGAGCGCCCCGACCAGGGTGCGCTGCACCAGCCGCTCCACCCCATTGCCGACCCAGTTGCGCACCGCCGCCTCGCCCTGCGGCGCGCGTCCGAGTCGCGCCAGCATGGCGTTCAGGCTGTAGGCCAGGTCCGGGACGCTGTCGATCAGGGTCCCGTCCAGGTCGATCAGGATCATCTTAGGCGTCAGCATGCGGCGGCTCCTGGGTCCTGGTCGCGACTAGCGGCTCACCGCCGCCATGGCCTCACGCAGCTTACGGATGATGCTGTCATAGCGGTGGGGATCGGTGTCGCACGCCTGGCTGAAGATACCGGAGCCGGAGACGAAGGTGTCCGCCCCCGCGGCCTTGATCTCGGCGATGTTGTCGGCCTTCACGCCGCCGTCGATCTCCAGGCGAATATCGCGCCCGGAGTCGTCGATGATCTCGCGCACCTGCCGCAGCTTGTCCAGTGCCGAGGGGATGAAGCCCTGACCGCCGAAGCCCGGGTTGACCGACATCAGCAGGATCATGTCGACCTTGTCCAGCACATAGTCCAGATAACTCAAGGGCGTGGCAGGGTTGAAGACCAGGCCGGCCTTACACCCCTCGTTGCGGATGAGCTGCAGGGTGCGGTCGACGTGCTCGCTCGCCTCCGGGTGGAAGGTGATGTAGGTCGCCCCGGCGGCGGCGAAGTCAGGGATGATGCGGTCCACCGGCTTGACCATCAGGTGGACATCGATCGGGGCGGTGACGCCGTGCTTGCGCAGGGCCTCGCAGACCAGCGGGCCGATGGTCAGGTTGGGGACATAGTGGTTGTCCATCACGTCGAAGTGGACGATGTCGGCCCCGGCGGCCAGCACGTTGTCGACCTCCTCCCCCAGCCGGGCGAAGTTCGCGGAAAGGATAGAAGGTGCGATCAGGTCAAGCGCCATGGCAGTCGGTCCCCCGGGGTTTCCCCGGCCGTGTGATGCGGTATCGGCCAGGTGTGTTGTTAGAAGGCCCAGAACTCTAACCGAAGCGCCGGAGATTTTCACTCGCGCCTCACGTCCCGCGCGCCTGGGTCACGGTCTCGTAGGCACGGCGGATCTCATGGGTCTTCTGGGAGGCCAGCTTAACCACCTCCTCGGACACGCCGCGGGACATCAGCTTGTCCGGGTGGTGACGGTTCATCAGCTTGCGGTAGGCGCGCTTGACCTCATCGTCGCTCGCCTGGGGCGTGATGCCGAGCGTGGTATAGGCCCCAGCCAGCGAGGTCTGGCCCGGTTGCCGGCCCGGGGCATTGGTGCGCCCGCCGGCCGTGCGCCAACCGGCGGCACCGCCCAAGAGACTGTACTGGAGCTGGATCAACTGCTCCAGGCGTCGGAAACTGGTCGGGGAGACCTGGAGCCCCTGGCGGCACTGCTCCAAAATCATACGCTTGATCGCCGTCGGCGGCCCATCCATGTAGGCCGCTGCCAGTTGAATCTCCATGAACAGGTGGTGCAACTGAGTCTGCCCGGCGCTCGCCTGCCGGAAGGCAACCAGGGCCGCGCCGAGATTGAAGCCGTCCGCCTTCCCCTGGTTGAAGAACGCGATGGCCTTGCGCCGCACCGAGCGGTTGAGCGCCATGCGCGTCATGACCGATTCCGCATAGGCGATCTCCAGTTCGCTCACCCGCCCGTCGGACTTGGCCAGGTAGCCCATGACCGCGAAGGTGGTCTCCAGAAAGGTCTCCTGGTTGCGCGCCCGTTCGGCGATCCGCGCCGGCGTGAAGAGGTCCGCGAAGTGCGCCGCCCCGCGGTCCGCCCCGTGACCCATCGTCGCGCCGACCACAGCCCCCAGTGGGCCACCCACCAGGAAACCCAGGGTCCCGCCGACCGCCTTACCCCACCACCCCATGACCGCAACCCTCGTGTGGCACAGCGACACCGGGGAGCCCAGGGCTGTGCGTGACTGAACGATGGTGTGCATCGTAACCGGTCAGACCCCTCTACCGCTCGCGGGGTAGGCCAGAAAGCGGCAAACACCCCAGGAGAGTGCTATCGTCTACTGTCATCTCTAGCCGCTTGGCCCTCTCCGAACATGAACCCCACACCCGATCTGGACCTGATGCGCCGCTTCAAGGAGCGCGCGGAGGCGGCCTTGCCTGGCCGAGTCGCGCGCGTCGTCCTGTTCGGGTCCAGGGCGCGTCGGCAAGCCGGTTTGGCCTCCGCTGGGACCTGGCCGTGTTCCTGCGCCACGGTGCCACCTGTGCAGACACGGACACACTGGCGGACGCGGCCTACGACCTGATCCTGGAGAGCGGTCAGGCGATCCACCCCATCGCCCTGGCGGAAAATGGCCACGATGTGCCGCGACTGCTCATGGGCGAGATAGAGCGGGACGGGATTAGCGTGTGAGCCTGCCCGATCTGGCAGAAGCGCCCGCCGCGTTGCGGAGAGATGCCAGGGACTTCGTTACCTTATGTACCGGAACGAACCTGTAGGACCTAACAGGGAATATCGATCCGCTTAGCGTGATCCGAGACCGGGGCCGGATCGATTTCTGCGAAAGCCCAGACCCAGCCGACAAAGTCCGGATTGGCGCGATGGGTCTCCAGCCGTCCCGGGGGCGGTACAGCCCCCCAGCGTCTAAGACCGTTTCAACCCACAGGGCGATGGCCTCGCCGGCGTTGGCCAGGGCCGCATCCAGCGTGTCGTCTGCCGAAAAACAGCCGGGCAGGTCCGGAACCACCACGCCAAAGGCGTTGCAGTCATCGCCCGGCTCGATTGCGATTGGATATCTCACAGGGGGTTACCTTGAACCTAGAAAAAGCAGTTTGTCACGCCAAGGCGCCAAGCTGTGATAGGAAACTTGCGATATCGGTCCTGGGCGATAGCGACTCCCTTGCTATCGTAATGCGGAGCCCTTCTTGGGCCTGGTAGAAGGCATCTGCCAGCCGGCAGAAACCGTCTACCAGGTGGCAGACCCTTTCTGCCGGCTGGCAGATACTTTCTACCGTGGGGCAGACCTCTTCTACCCGGCGGAAGACACTTCCTGCCGGCTGGTAGCGACTTTCTGCCAGATGGCAGAGGCTTCCTACCAGCCGGCAGAAGCCCTCTGTCGCGCATGACTACGTTAATGAAAAATAACCGTTTTTTTCGATTCTAGAAGGCAGATGTAAACTGCCTGGCGGTAGACTGCTTCTACCGGGCGGCAGATGATCTCCGCCAGCTTGCGGACTCTGCCTACCGGGTCCCACACGATTTCTGCCGGACGGCAGATTATTTCTGCTGCGCGGCAGATGACCTTCGGGGCCAGGCGCTGCATCCAAACACACCCGCGAACAGATTCTGGCGAACCAGCTATACTTATTTGGCGCCTAGCCGAAGGCGCAACCGCAAGGAGGCCGTCGCATCGGACGCGGTAGAAAGCGTCTGGCGTATCCCAAGATCGCGCCGGAAGCCTAACACCCACGCAATCCTCAAGATCGATCCAATCAGGAGAGGCACGATGTCAAAATCAGACTATGTTCCCCCTTCAGATGCCGACTTTCTCCGTTTGCTGGATAAATTTCTCGCCCGTGCCAAGGAGGCCGGAGACTGTCTGTTGCCCGAGGACCTGGCGCAATTGCAGACCGGGGCGGCGGAACTCCATGCCGGGGTGGCCGAGGCCGACCAGTCGGCCACCGCGCACAAAAATGCGGTCGCGCGCAAGAAAGACATCCGCGACCGCGTTGAGCGCAACTTCCGTGCCGTTGGCCGCCGCATCAAGGCCCATGCCAAATATACCCCAGCCCTGGGTGCCCTGATGGGACTGGAAGGCGCGGACTACACCCCGAAGCCCGCCACGGCCAAGCCGAGCCTGAGTGGCCTGGATCTGTCGGATGGCGAGATCCAGATCGACTTCACCAAGGGGCCGATGAGCGACGCCATCCACCTCTACTGCCAGCGCGAAGGTGACACCGGCTGGGTGCTGCTGGGCTTGGCCAATGTCTCGCCTTTTATCGACCGGCGCCCCCTGCTGGTGCCCGGCAAGCCCGAACTGCGGCGGTATACGGCCGTTTATGTCAAGAATTACAAGGAATTCGGGCAGTTCAGCGATGAAATCGTGGTAAACTGCGCGCCCTGATGAGCGCCGTGCCAAACGCTGCTTGAAACGAGTAATTCGCCACTTGGCAGCAGGCTGATTGCAACTAGGCCGCCGGCACAGCATACTTTTTCAGGAAGCGTCCTGAGTCACTCGCGGTTTAGCGTGTGATTCAGCAAGAAAGAGCCGCCTCCTGGCGGCTTTTTCTTTATTTGACCAGAGACAACCAGCTGATGGCCAAGAAAATATCCCGCATCGCCGACCCCAATACGGCATTTCCGGCGTCAGCCAATGAGTTGCATCGGGACGGCGACCGCCTGTGGGTACCGCTGCGCAACGAATGGCGCGACGTCAGCAACAAGCCAGAGGAGGTCGTGCGGCAGCGCTTCATTCGCATCTTGATAGAGGAATATGGTTACTCACTGGAGCAAATGGATCAGGAACGGCGGACCCTGCATGGGCATCGCAGTCCGCGGGCCGATATCGTGGTATGGGAATCTCTCGACGAAAAGACGGCGAGCCGTACCCCCATACTGGTCATCGAATGCAAAGCGGACGGCATCGAGATCCTGGTAGGTGATTATTATCAAGGCGAGTCCTACACCCGGGCCGTGGGATGCGAGTTCTTTATCGCGACCAATAGCCGGCACACGGCGACCTTCCGGCTGGTGCCTGGCCTGCCCGGCGAATTCGTCGCCATCAACGAGATCCCAAAGGCGGCGGACTGGGGCAATGCCAAGCGGCTGCAAGAAATCCGCGACTCATTGCGCGCTTTCAACCGCAAGGAATTTCAGGACCTGCTATTCAAGTGCCACAGTATCCTGCGGGATGTGCATAAGATGGACCCGGGACGGGCCTTCGACACCATCTCCAAGGTGCTGTTCATCAAGATGTATGTCGAGCGTACCGGCCTGCATGGGACTTTTACGACGGACTATCTCGACCGGCGCGATGCCTCGCGCATGCCCAACGATCCGCTGGTGCATGACGGTCTGTTCGAGCTGACCAAACAGCATTATCGGGCGGACGACCTGTTCTCAGAGACCGACCTGCTCGACATTTCCAAGGAAACCTTTCGCCGCATCGTCAAGGAACTGGAGCGCTTCGACCTCTCAAAGACCGGCGACGATATCAAAGGCTTGGCCTTTGAGCGGTTCCTGGGAACCACCTTTCGCGGCGAACTGGGCCAGTTTTTTACGCCGCGCCCGATCGTCGATTTCATGGTCCAACTCATCGATCCGCGGGAGCGGGAGCTGATTTGTGACCCCGCCGCCGGATCGGGCGGTTTTCTGATCCGCGCATTCGAGTATGTTCGCGACCATATCGTCGCCGATATCCAGGCGCAGAAGGACGAGGCACGCGCACTGATCGAGGCGGAAGCCCTGCCCGAGGAGGAAGAAGATCGGGAAATCGAGGCCGCGTTTGCGCGATTCAATGAACAATTGCTCCCGAGCGGTGATAACAATCAGCCGATCGATAGCCGCGTCGGGCGTCTGGCCTGGCAATGCATCTATGGCACCGATGCCGAACCGCGCGCCGCCCGCACCGCCAAGATGAACATGATCATGCACGGCGACGGGCATGGCGGCATCCATCACCATGATGGCCTGCTCGACATCAACGGCATCTTCGGCGGGCGCTTCGATGTGGTATTGACCAATCCGCCGTTCGGCTCGAATGTCGGCTCGGATCAAAAGGTCGGGGCCAGCGCGGAATCCAAGGTCTCCCTCGATCTCGCCTATCTGGACCGGTGCGAGATACGCTATGGGCGACCCTGGCAGTTGAGTCACCGACTCCATCGGCAAGCGGAAATCGCCAAGACACCCATTCTCGATTTGTTTGAGATCGGCAAGGGTAAGAACAACAGACCCACCGAGCTGATTTTCGTCGAACGCTGCCTGAACCTGCTCAAGCCTGGCGGCCGGATGGGCATCGTCCTGCCCGATGGCAATCTCAATAATCCATCGCTCGCCTGGCTACGCCGCTGGGCCGAGGGCCGTGCCAGGCTCATGGCCGTGGTCAGCCTGCCGCCCGAAACCTTTCGCTCCAGCGATGCAACTGTAAAGGCATCGCTGGTCTTTCTGCGACGCTTCACCGAGACAGATAGTACTGCCTGGGATGCCGCCTGGGCACAAGCTCAGGCTGAGTTGGATAACGGATTCGATGCACAGCGCAATGCCCTGCACGCCGCCAGCGCACCGGCTATCCTGACCGGCGGTGACACCGAAGCCGCGCGCCTGCTGTCTGAGCTTGCGACCTTAGGGGTACGGCGGGAATTGCCGCCTTGGAAGCTCGGAGAACCACCGCCCTATCCGCGCGCGATTGGCCGGACTACCCAGGCCGCCCCGGCTTGGACCGGCAAGGCCCAGCATGGCCAAGGTGCAAAGGCAGCGGAACTCAAACGTCAGGCGCAAGTGGCCCTGACTCAAGCGCAGGGGGCGAGTGCCGTGGCCCTGGCTGCACTCAAGGCCGCTTACCGCCCGATTGATGAGGCGCATAATGCGGCACTCTGGGCACGGGTCCGCGAGTTATTCGATTATCCCGTCTTCGTTGCCGCCCCCAAGACGGTGGGGATCACGTCGACCGGCGAGACGGGGGAAGGGGTGGCCAATGATTTCGAGACCACCTTGGCCGCCTGGCGAGCCTTTTTATCTTGGATGGAGAATGGGGCCAAAGCGGAGAATGCGCCAAATTTTCAGCGGCCCTCCACTGCCTGATCCGCAGATGGAGGGACATCGAGCGCTGGATCGAGGATGGAATAAGCGCATACATCAGCCGATATGCCGAACATGCCCTAAGAGGACTATTGGCCCGTAGGATCGAGCCAATATCAAGAGACGAAGTATCGCTCGAACAACTCAATGTCATTGCCAAGATCAGCTTTGGCGGGGCATTGCATTTACGGACGGCTGAAGACAAGCGAAATTATAAAGGGCCACTGCTTCTTGCTCGTCCCGGCGATCTAATCATCTCCAAGATTCGTGTTGCCCAGGGTTCGCTGTGTATTGTGCCAAGCGATCTCGAGCATCTGGCGGTGAGTCCCGAATATCCGGTTTATGGGCTCGACGACACCCAAATAGTATCGGAGTTCCTGCGACTGATGGTCAGTTCCGCGCCATTTAAGTCGCGGGTCTCGGCCTTACGCTCGGGCAATACATCGAAGGCGCGTATCAAGCCGAGCGACTTTGAGGCTTTGACGATTCCGCTACCGAGCCTGGCAGACCAAGATGCATTGGTCGCTGCCTATATGGATGCCATTGAGCGGGCTGCCACGCTCGAAAAGGAGGCAGAGAAGATCGAAAGCGCGGGCTTGCATGGCTTTGAAGAGGCTCTGGGAATGTTGCCCCCGCCGCCTTTGCCTGATCGGCCGTTGTTCATCGCACGCTTCAAGGACCTAGACCAATGGAGCCATGAGGGAATCCTCCGAGCATCCCTTCCGCCGACCATCGGCGGCACTGTTTGGCCCATGGTTGCATTAGGTTCGGTTGGAACCATTGCTTACGGTATCCAGAAATGGTCGGGTAACAGGCCGGGCACCTTCGCCCGCCCCTATCTGCGCGTCGCGAATGTTCAGCGTGGGACACTGGACCTGCGGGAAATCAAATTTATCGAAGTATCAGACGCCGATTTACCCAAGGTACTGCTTAAGGTCGGCGATCTTCTGCTCTGCGAGGGAAACAGCGCTGAGTTGGTCGGGCGCGCGGCAATATGGCGCGGCGAAATTCGCGATTGCGTACATCAGAATCACATACTGCGCGTCCGCCTTGATCAAGATGTGATGCTTCCCGAGTTTGTCTTGGCGGTCATCAATAGCCGGCACGGGCAGAGCTATTTCCGCTCAAAGGCCAAGCAGACAACCAATTTGGCTTCGATCAATAGCCGTGAGGTCGCCGCACTATCTGTGCCGCTGCTACCCATCGCTGAGCAAAAGTCGCTGCTATTGCTGCTTGATGCGAGTCATTTGTCGGCCGAGCAAAAACGCAGCGAAGCCGCCAAGCTGCGCCAATCCGCCCGCACCACCTTCGAGGCGGCCCTGTTCGAGCCCTTCTGATTTGACGGCGACGCAGGTCGGAGCAGCGCCGCGCTCGTTGTAGGCTGGGTAGAGCGCAGCGAAACCCAGCAATCAACGCTTGACCTAAGCGCAAACGATGGGTTTCGCTGCGCTCTACCCATCCTACGGGGATACTGGCCCAGTCTCTCCGGCGGTGTCACGCAGGTGTTGGGCGCTCTGCGCCCTGAGGCCCGCGACCGGAGCGATGATCCAGGCGCGCCGGATCCACCAAACGCGATGCCGACGGGCTATTCTGATCTTCCTCTGCGCCTCCGCGTCTCTGCGTAAGTCAATAATGTCTCACGCAGAGGCGCGGAGACGCAGAGAATGGGAAATTCTGGCTTATCCCTGGGGCAAATGGCCGAAACGATGACCAAGGCCCGGGGAGACGATAAGCAGAGCTTCCAAGACCGCATTACCAAGGGGACCTTGGGAACGAGAACGAACGAGAACAGCAGATGTGTTCGGCTTGGGCCCTCGGGTTCGTGCCGACCCAGAGCTGGCCCGCCCTGGCCTGGATTCCGGCGTCCCGGCGGGAATGGCGTCCCTCCCCTACCCCTTTCGCTCCGTCCGCCGCCCCTTGCGCCCCGCCCGCGGCGGCAGCTTGACGGTCTTCACCGTATTCTCGGTCGTCTGGATGATCTCCATGGGATGGCCATGCAGCACCAGGCTGGTGCCGGGCTCGGGGATGGTCTCCATGTATTCGAGGATCAACCCGTTGAGGGTCTTGGGGCCATCGGTCGGCAGCTCCCAACGCAGCGCCCGGTTGAGGTCGCGCACGCCGATGCCGCAATCCACCAGCAGGCTGCCGTCATCCACCCGGTGGATCTCAGTGATGCTGTCGGAGGGGTCGGTGGTGAACTCACCGACGATCTCCTCCAGCAGGTCCACCAGGGTGATCAGACCCAGGAAATCGCCGTATTCGTCCACCACCAGCGCGATACGCTCCTTCTCCCGCTGAAAGTTCTGAAGTTGCTGGTAGAGCGGTGTACCAGCGGGGACGAAATAGGGCTCCTGCGCGATGGCTCGCAGGTGGTCCTTGCCAAGCCCCTCATCCAGCAGTGCGTGCAGGGCGTTGCGCGAATGAAAGACGCCGATCAGGTTGTCGATCCCGCCGTCGAACAGTGGCAGGCGGGTGTAGCCAGCATGGCGGATGGACTGGATAATCTCATCCGCGTCGTCCTGGATGTCGATGCCCTCGACCTCATTGCGGGGGATCATGATGTCCTCCACCGTGGCACTTTCGAGATCCAGGATGGCGAGCAGCATGGAGCGGCTGCGCTCGGGGATCAGTGCACCGGCCTCGCTCACCACGGTGCGCAACTCCTCGCGGCTTAAGGCCGTGCCCGATCCCGCTCCGCGCCGCACACCAATCAGGCGCAGCACCCCGTTGGCCAGGAAATTGATCAGCCACACGACGGGATAGAGGATTTTCAGCAGCGGGGTGTAGACATAGGCTGCCGGGTAGGCCATGCGCTCCGGCTTGAGGGTCGCCAGGGTCTTGGGTGCCACCTCGCCGAAGATCAGAACCATGAAGGTCAGCAGCCCGGCCGCAATGCCGATGCTCGCCTCCCCGCCCCAGTGCATGGCGATTACGGTGGCGATGGAGGAGGCCAGGATATTGGCGAAGGTGTTGCCGAGCAGGATCAGCCCGATCAGGCGGTCCGGCCGCTCCAGGAGGACACGGGCAAGCCGCGCCCCCCGGTTTCCCTTATCCGCATGATGGCGCAGCCGGTAGCGGTTGAGCGTAAACAGGGCCGTCTCGGTCCCCGAGAAGAAGGCCGAGAGCCCGATCAGGATCACCAGGGCGATCAAGAGTCCGGTCAGCGGGATGTCGTTCACGGTCGGCCGGTACCCCTGAGTGAATGGCGAGGCGATCGGCAGTTCACCCGCCGAAGGCCTCAGTGTAATAGCGCGAGACCCGCAGGGTCCCGCTCCAATGGCTGCCGGAAAGCCCGGCCTTGCGCTTGAGCTCGGTCAGGAACTGCCGCGGCTGCGGGAGCGACTCCCAAACCGCGGGCAGGAAGGTCCCGCGCGCCCCGCCATCGGAAAGGATCAAGCCATCGACCCCGGGCCGCAACTGCCGCAACAGGTCTTCCTCGTCGCTGAAGTGCATCGGCTCGGGGGCGGAGAGGACCGAGATATAGAGCGTCAGGTCGTCCAACTCCCAGGCCTGGAGCGGCTCACACCGCGGGTCGCGGAAGGCCGCGCCGTACGCATTGTCCGCCACGTCCAGGACCAGTGGCTGGTAGGCCTCCAGGTGGCCGATGCAGCCGCGCAGCGTGTTGAAGTGGTGCAGGGTCACGAAGGCGGCACGGTGCGCACGCAACGGCTCCGGATAGTCGGCCGGGTTCGGCTGGGTCGACACCCTCTGGGCCAGGCCATGACGGATCGATTCCCAGGCCGCCCCGAGCAGCTGCCGGCGCGACTCATCGTCTAACATTGTGGGTTCAGAAAACGACATAGGCACCAGAACTTCACAGTCAGGCCCGGCAAGGCGGGCGTTCTGTCACCATTCTAGTAGGTGCTCCCCCCGGGGGCGAATCG
Source organism: uncultured Thiodictyon sp. (assembly GCA_903837595.1). GTDB lineage: Bacteria > Pseudomonadota > Gammaproteobacteria > Chromatiales > Chromatiaceae > Thiodictyon. Next base: position 23,033 of record CAILVI010000471.1, on the reverse strand, counting down.
GACCGGCACTGGTGACCGGGCCAAACAAGCGAGTACACGCCATGAAAAGCCATCCCACCGAGTTTTGGCAGCTGCTCCCGGACGGCCGGGTGCAATGCGATGTCTGCCCGCGCGCCTGTCAGTTGCGCGACGGCCAGCAAGGCTTCTGCTTCGGGCGCAGCGCGCGCAACGGGGCCATCGTCCTGGACGCCTATGGGCGTTCCAGCGGCTTTTGCGTGGACCCCATCGAGAAAAAGCCGCTCAACCACTTTCTGCCCGGCACCCCGGTCCTGTCCTTCGGCACCGCCGGCTGCAACCTCGCCTGCCGCTTCTGCCAGAACTGGGACATGAGCAAGTCCCGCGACCAGGATACCCTGGCCGCCGCCGCCAGCCCGCAACTGATCGCCCGGCGCGCGGCCGACCTTGGCTGCCGCAGTGTGGCCTACACCTACAATGACCCGGTGATCTTCCTCGAATACGCGGTAGACACCGCGCTGGCATGCCGGGCGCTCGGCCTGCGCAACGTGGCCGTCACCGCAGGCTATGTGAGTCCCGGTGCCCGCGAGACCTTCTTCGCCCCCATGGACGCGGCCAACGTGGATCTGAAGGGCTTCACCGAGGACTTCTATCGCCGGGTCTGCGGCGGCCACCTGGAGCCGGTGCTGGAGACCTTGCGCTATCTGCGCCACGAAACCCGGGTCTGGTTCGAACTCACGACCTTGTTGATCCCCGACTACAACGACAGCGACGCGGAGTTGGACGCGATGACGGCCTGGATCGTGGACAACCTGGGCTTGGAGGTTCCGCTGCACTTCACCGCCTACCACCCGGACTGGAAGCTGCGCGACGCCCCGGCGACCCCGCCCGCGACCTTGAGCCGCGCCCGTGAGCTGGCCCGCCGTAACGGCCTGCGCTATGTCTATACCGGCAATGTCCATGATACGCGCGGCGGCAGCACCTGGTGTCACCAATGCGAGGCGCTGCTGATCGAACGGGACTGGTACCAACTCGGTCACTGGGGGTTGGACGCCACGGGCCGCTGCACCACCTGCGGCACGCCCTGCGCCGGGGTCTTCGACGGCCCGCCCGGCGACTGGGGCGCGCAGCGCCTGCCGGTGGGGTTTGGCCCCTAGGGGGCCGACCGGAGGTCGGCGCTCCCAGGCCGCGCTAGCCCTGCCCCTTTTTCTTCATTTGCGCCTTCACATGGGCCGCCAGTGCGCTGTCCATGGTGAGCGCGTGCTGGGCGAACCAGGCGGGGAGTTGTTCTGTCACATAGGCCCTGGCGAGCGCGATGCGTCCGCTGTTGACGCGTAACCGGAAGCCGTCCATCTCGCCCAGGACCCGGGCATGCTCGTCGCGGTGTTCTTTGATGGCCGGGAAGCCGGTCTCGCGCATCAACATGTCTTCGTTAGCGAAATGGGCGTGGGTGTGATTGACCAGGTCAGGATAGAGATAGGCGAAGACGGCCGCGCCCGCCTCACCCAAGTTGTTGACCAGATCGACGAACTCCCGGTGGGTGCGGTCCATCGCCGGCACACCGAGCAGAAAACGGGTCTTGAAGTCGTCGATCAGAAGCATGGGTCTCCTTCAGCCACCGGCCTCATGATGGGTGGGGGGCAGGTCCGCTGCCGCAAGCAGGTCCGGTATGCCCGCCGCGATGATCTCTATGCCCAAGCGCTCGCAAAACCGCCGCTCCTTGGGCGTCGGCTCCGAAATGAGGGCCCAGCCGGGGGGTGCCCCGGCGCTGTAGATCATATCCGACATGACCATGCGTTCGGTATCTCTTAAGAACCGCAGACCGAGAAAGGCGTAGCGGCGGCCCTGGCGGTAGGTCTTGAGGAAGGAGGGAATGGCGAAGCCGCCCATCAGCTCCGTGATGTAATCGACATAATCCGCGTCGGAGGCGATGTAAGTGGCATCCGGCCGCGGGCTCCCCATGGGCTTGAAGAGCACCGGCAACGCCGGGTCCACGGCGTCCTGATCCACTTCACGGTAGGCCGCGCCGTCGTAGTGATGGATGCGGAAGCGATAGTCGGTGCCGCCGACCCGGGAGATCCCGCGCACCAGCGTGTGGGGGACCCCGGCATAGGAGTCCTGAAGTTGGGTGTCGCGGTTGATGTCGATCACATACGGTGGCCGGCAGGCCTGGAGCCAGTCATGGACCGGGGCGCGGGTCCAGGTGCGCACGCCGTAGGTGGTGTCGAGGAAGCGGTGGACGGCCGCTCGCCCGCGCTTGAGCTCCACGTTCATCGCCGCCCGGGGGAACTCCCACATCAGTCGGGGCGACATGGGCTTGCCGTCGTTGAGCGCGATGATCAGGCTGTCGCTGTCGGCCGGGATGGGCTCACCGCTGGCGGGATCGATGACCCCGGTCAGGGCTCCGGGGCCGAGATAAGGGACGATCTCGCCGGTTACGATGCCGTGGGCCAGCGTGGTCAGTGAGAGGTCGGTTGGCATGGTCAGTGGCTCGTTGCGGTCGTTGGTCCAAGACCGAAGCAAAACTAGTGCCAGGTGGAAGCTGGTGCGCGACCCAAGACCTAAGAATTCTCAGGCCAAGGCGCCAAGACGCCAAGAACAACAACGGACTCCACGCACTGAGATCACTTGCCGGTTAAGTCGCAGAAGGCTGACAAAGCACTGAATAACCTTTGCGTTTTGGCGACTTAACGTGAGACCCACCCGCTCTGGATGGGTTTGTTGCCTTCCGGACAGGCCGGAGCGGCGGGCGGGGGTCGCGCCGGGGGCTCCGGTCGTTACTTCGCCAGCGCGACCGACCGGTAGGGACTGGCAGGGTTGAATGACCGCCGTTAGGCACCGGCCGTCGGCCCATCCACGCTACTTTGCCGCGACAGACCTTGCTTCGAAGATACTGACTGCCTCTGGTGGGAGTGCGTCGACCGGCAGCGGAATCCGGGAACCAGACCGGAGGCACACCAGCCAGAATGATTGCAGGAAGATCGTGCCTCCCAGAACAATCAGCGCGTCTCGGAGCCGCAGATGTTCTCGAAACACGCTATCACACTCTTCGCGGGCCGCCTGCCTTACCGCGACGTCAGTCAAGTCGAATTCAATGCGAACAGAAGGCACTTGAAGTTCCTCTCGCATTTGGAAAAACGGCTACGTTCGAGTGAAGACGGGCGCTTGGGCAAGCGGCCAGGCGTCACATGATAACGGCCAGGTGGAACCTGTCGGTGCCTGCCGGTGCAGCCCGGAGCTTAGCAATACAGTCATCCAGTTCTTCAAGGAGTTCGGCCTTCGTTTCCGCTTCAAGCTTGGGGTTCCAGCCCGCGGCCACATGGCTACGCAAGGTCTCGAGGCACCTCAACCCAGAGGAAAGATCAAACCACTGCATCTCGTCGATCCCGTACCCAGAGCCCGTTTCAGGATCGACCGTATCTTCCTCGTCAGCTTCGTCGTCCATATCCTCATCAGACATGTTCAATTCGAGATCGGTGAAGTCAGCGAAGGAGGATAGCTTGGGGATCTTCAGCTCGTCGCAGACGGCGTCGAGCTCATCGGAAAGCCCGTGCATGAGAGAGTGGTCATCATCGTCTCTCGACATCAGGCGACCCTGCAGGGTTTGCAGCCAATAGGTCATACCCATGCGAACGGACTCCTCACAAAGGGCGACGCGATGCGTGCCTCATTCGTTTTGCCGGACAAACTACCTAACAGACCGCGGGGGGTCGCACGGGGGGCCGGCGCTACTTCGCCAACGCCACCGGCAGGTAGGGGCTGGCGGGATTGACAGACAGCGTTTGGGTCGCGGGGTTCAGGACCAGGTCCATCATTTCCATCGGCACCGCGCCCAGCAGTGGTTCATCGCCAAAGACCAAGGCGGACAGGTCACAATAGCGATCCCCGAAATGGACACGCAGCGGTCCGACCATCGGCACGGCCTTCCGGGAGCCATCCGCCAGGATGACCTCCCGCGTGCTGACCTCCTCGACATCGAAGCCGAGCTGTAACGCGACGTGCGCGGGGATGATCATGAAAACAGCCCCGGAGTCCACCAGCGCCCGCACCGGCAGGCGTCGCTGCCTGAACGTACTTTCGAGCACGATATCGGCGTAGGTTAGGCCCATGAGTCCGATCTCCTCTCCTATGCAATATCCCAAATTGGCAGGACTGCGCCGGCTTGGCGAATCCACCGGTCCTCCGCCGGGGGCGGCTCAGTGGCCGTGGTTCGGGCTGGACTTTGTGATCTTTTCTGCGATCTTGTTTACCGCTTCCACAAACTCAAGAAATTCCGACTCATCTAGAGTTATATCTGGATGATATTCCACTCCTTGCACTCGAAAGCGATAAAACTTCGAGTTCTCCAACGGATATAAATCTTCGCAGATCGAGAAAACCCGATTTGTGTGGTTTGGATCCGATTTGTCAACAATGATGCAATCGAATTCCTTCCCGTATTTTTCTTCTTTCTCAATGTATGTGGCCATTCTCTTTCTCCTGGCCCAACTAGATTTCGCGGGACGAACTACCTAATAAGGGCGGCGCATGCACGGTCCCGCGGGCGGCGGCGACGCGTCCGCTTAATGCTCGCGCGTCGCCTGCATGCCGCCGCCGGACCTAGACCATCACCCCCGCCGCGGCGCTATAGCTGTCCAGGGTGTTCATATAGTTGGCCCGTTCGAATGCGGCGGGGTTGGGGACGGTGAGCGCGCTGACCCGGCCACGGAAGTCGGTGACCGACTCAAAGCCCTGCTCGCCCATCCAATCGGTGATGCCGGTCAGGATGGTCGCCAAGTGCTTGGGCCCCCGGGCCAGCAGTGAACTGCACAGGTGGACCACGTCCGCCCCGGCGAGCAGCAGCTTGATGGAGTCGGCCGGCGTATGGACACCGCCGGTGGCGCCCAGTGACAGCCCGTCGATCCGTCCGTAGAGAATGGCAATCCAGCGCATCGCCAGCAGTGCGTCGGCGGAGGTGGACGGCTTCAGGATGGGGTGCAGCCGCAGGGCGTCGATGTCAATATCCGGCTGATAGAAGCGATTGAAGAGCGCCACCCCGTTAGCCCCGGCCGCGGCCATCTGCTTGACCGTATACCCTAATGAACTAAACGCCGGGGAGAGCTTCATGTTGATGGGAAGCTTCACCTGCCCGCGCAGCTCCCGCAGCACACTCAGATAGCGCTCCTCCACCTGGGCGCCGCTCTGGTCGAGGTCGCCGGCGATGTAATAGACATTGAGCTCCAGCGCGTCGGCCCCGGCCTGCTCCAGGTCCTTGGCGGTACGAATCCAGCCGCTCGGGGTGACCCCGTTGAGGCTGGCGATCACCGGGATACTCAAGGACTCCTTGAGGCGGCGGACATTGTCCAGATAGAGATCCAGGATGTTGTCAAAGTCCTCAAAGGCGGGCAGGAAGCCGCCCTCGGCCTCGCCGAAGCCGGTCTCCTGTTGGTGCAGAAAGCGCACCATCGATTCGGCATCGGCGGTGACGGCCTCTTCGAACAACGACCACATGATGATGGCCGCCGCGCCGTTGTCTTCCAGTGCCCGCGCCGTCGCGACGCTCTTGGAGAGCGGCGAGGCAGAGGGAACCAGGGGATTCTTGAGGGCAAGGCCCAGATAGTTGGTGCTCAGGTCCACGGCAATTGCTCCGAAATGGGTTGAATGGGGGTTGAGCGAATAGGATCAGTGACCGCACGGCACGCACCGACACCGCCGCGCTCGGCAGTGGCGGTGCGTCCAAGCGGTGCGCTTGCTTATTCCTTGGGCTTGGCCCCTACCGGCACATCGGCCGTCTGAGCGGCCAGGTGCGCGAGCTGTTCATAGAGCTGGAAGCGGGTTTGCACATGCTTCTGCGCCTGCTGCAAGAACCCTTCGGCGACCTCCGGGTGGCTGCGGGTGAGCATCGAGAAACGGGTCTCGCTGCTGGTGAAGTCCCGATAGGGGACGCTCGGCGCCTTGCTGTCGATCAGCAGCGGGTTCTCGCCGGCGGCGGCGCGGCGCGGGTCATAACGGAACAGCCCCCAGTGGCCGGAGTTCACCGCCAGGTCCTGTTGCCGCAGGTTGTTGGAGAGATCCACCCCGTGGGCGATACAGGGGGCATAGGCGATGATGATCGAGGGACCGTCATAGCTCTCCGCCTCCAGGAAGGCTCGCACGGTCTGCATGTCCTTGGCACCGAAGGCCACCGAGGCCACATAGACGTTCTGATAGGCCATGGCCATCATCGCCATGTCCTTCTTGAATGACGCCTTGCCGCCGGCCGCAAACTTCGCCACCGCGCCCATGGGCGTGGACTTGGAGTTCTGCCCGCCGGTATTGGAATAGACCTCGGTGTCCAGGACCAGGATGTTGACGTTGCGCCCGGAGGCCAGCACATGGTCCAGACCGCCGTAGCCGATGTCATAGGCCCAGCCGTCGCCGCCGATGATCCAGACGCTGCGCTTCACCAGCTGTTCGCAGATCCCTTCCAGCACACGCGCCTCCAGCCGGTCGATCCCGGCCAGGCGGGTCTTGAGTGCCGCGACCCGCTCGCGCTGTTCGAAGATTCCAGCCTCGCTACTCTGATCGGCGTTGAGCAGGGCCTCGACCAGCTCGCCCCCTAGCGGCTCCGCCAGCACGTGGAGCAGCTCGCGCGCCTGCTCCACCTGCTTATCCACCGCGAGGCGCATCCCCAGGCCGAACTCGGCGTTGTCCTCGAAGAGCGAGTTGCTCCACGCCGGACCGCGCCCGTCCGGGTTCTTGGTGTAGGGGGTGGTCGGCAGGTTGCCGCCATAGATGGAGGAGCAGCCGGTGGCGTTGGCGACCATCATCCGGTCGCCGAAGAGCTGCGTGGCGAGCTTGATGTAAGGGGTCTCACCGCAGCCCACGCAGGCGCCGGAGAACTCGAACAGCGGTTCGAGCATCATCGCGTGCTTGATCTTGCTCGGGTCCAACTCGCGGCGGTCGTACTCCGGCAGGGTCAGGAAGAAGTCCCAGTTGGGCAGCTCGATCCCATGACGCTCATGGGCATCGACCATGTTGAGCGCCTTGTGGGTGGGGTCCTTACGGTCGCGGATCGGGCAGACTTCCACGCACAGCCCGCAGCCGGTGCAGTCGTCCGGGGCGATTTGGTAGCTGACGTGGTGGCCGACGGGGAAGTCCTTGCCCTTGATCTGTACATGCTGGAAGCTGTCCGGGCCGGCGGCCGTCAATGACTCCGGATAGACCTTGGCGCGGATCGCCGCATGCGGGCAGACCAGCGGACACTTGCCGCACTGGGTACACAGGTCCTTGTCCCACACCGGGAGCTTGAGCGCCAGGTTGCGCTTCTCAAACCGCGTGGTGCCGGTCGGCCAAGTGCCGTCCGCGGGCATCAGGCTGACGGGCAGGCGGTCGCCATGTCCATCCATCAGACAGGCGGTGACGTTGCGCACGAACTCCGGGGCGTCGCCCGGGACGGTCGCCGGGCGGTCGAAGGTGCTGGTGACCTGACCCGGCACCTTCACCTGATGCAACCCGGCCAGGGTCGCGTCGATGGCCTCGTAGTTGCGGTCAAGCAACCGCTGACCCTTCTTACCGTAGGTCTTCTTGACCGCATACTTGATGTGCTCGATCGCCTCGTCCCGCGGCAGGATGCCGGAGATGGCGAAGAAGCAGGTCTGCATGATGGTGTTGGTGCGCCGTCCCATGCCGGTCGCCTCGGCGATGCCATAGCCGTCGATCACATAGAAGGCCAACTGCTTGTCGATGATGGTCTGCTGCATGCTGCGCGGCAGGTCGTTCCAGACCTGATCCGCCGGGGTGGCGGAGTTGAGCAGGAAGGTCGCGCCGCGGCGGGCATGGTTGAGCATGGCATGGCGGTCGAGGAAGGTGGGCTGGTGACAGGCCACGAAGCTCGCCTCGTCATCGCCGACCAGATAGGTGCTGTGGATCTGCTGCGGTCCGAAGCGCAGGTGGCTGATGGTGATGGCACCGGCCTTCTTGGAGTCGTACTGGAAATAGCCCTGACCGAAATTGGGTGTTTCCTCGGCGATGATCTTGATCGAGTTCTTGTTGGCCGAGACGGTGCCGTCCGAGCCCAGGCCAAAGAAGACGCAGGCGGTGACGCCGGGGGCGTCGGGGCGATAGCTCGGGTCCCAGTCCAGACTCAGATGGGTCAGGTCGTCGAAGATGCCGATCGAGAAATTATTCTTCGGCGTGTCCTTGCTCAACTCATCAAAGACCCCCTTGACCATGCCCGGGGTGAACTCCTTGGACGACAGGCCGTAGCGCCCGCCGATCACGCGCGGCATAGTGGCCAGACGGCCATCCGACAGGGCCTGGGCCAGGCCGGTGACCACGTCCTTATAGAGCGGCTCGCCGTCCGCGCCGGGCTCCTTGCAGCGGTCGAGCACGGCCAGGCGCCGCGCGGTGACCGGCAGGGCCGCCAGCAAATGGGCCGGATCGAAGGGGCGGTAGAGACGCACCTTGATCAGTCCGACCTTCTCGCCCTTGGCGACCAGGTCGTTCACGGTCTCCTCGGCGGCGCCGATCCCCGAACCCATGATCGCGATCACCCGCTCCGCATCCGGTGCCCCGACATACTCGAACAGGCTGTACTGACGGCCGGTGAGGCCGGCGAACTTGTCCATGATGCGTTGGACGATGCCGGGCAAGGCGTCATAGAAGCCGTTCACCGTCTCCCGACCCTGGAAATAAACGTCCGGGTTCTGGGCCGTGCCGCGCAGGATCGGGTGGTTGGGATTGAGCGCGCGGTTCCGACAGGCCCGCACCAGGTCCTCGTCGATCATGGCCCGGATGGTCTCCACCGGAATGCGCTCGACCTTCACGACCTCGTGGGATGTGCGGAAACCGTCGAAGAAGTGGATGAAGGGGACGCGGCTCTCCAGGGTCGCCGCCTGGGCGATGAGGGCGAAGTCCATGGCCTCCTGGACCGAGGCCGAGGACAGCATGGCAAAGCCGGTGGAGCGGGTCGACATCACGTCCGAATGGTCACCGAAGATCGACAGGCCCTGCGCGGCCAGGGCGCGGGCGGCAACGTGTATGACCACCGGGGACAGTTCCCCGGCCATCTTGTACATGTTGGGGATCATCAGCAGCAGGCCCTGGGAGGCGGTGAAGGTAGTCGCGAGCGACCCGCCTTGCAATGCACCGTGGAGCGCCCCGGCGGCACCCGCCTCGCTCTGCATCTCGACCACCGAGGGGACCGTGCCCCACAGGTTCTTGACCCCTTGGGCGGACCACTCGTCCGCCCATTCACCCATGTTCGAAGACGGGGTGATAGGGTAGATCGCGATGACCTCGTTGGTCATGTGGGCGACATAGGCGACCGCCTCATTGCCGTCGAGGGTAACCATTTCGGATTGCGACATCGCTTGCTCTCGTAAGTTGGGAGGACCGGGGCGGGGGCGCGGGCCAGGGACCGTGCCCCTCAAGAATTCAGCGGAGAACTATAAACCCAAAGCCCCGCCCGGGGGACGCTGTCTAGTGCCTGTTCGGCGGAAAATTGCCCACTGGCGCGATCCTTGTGCAGTGGCTAAGGTGTGCGACCGCGGCCGATGCACCGCACCACATGATAACGGGGACGCCTGGTGAACCTGGACTCGGCAGTTAGCTCGCAAAGGCGCGACGAAAAACAATGAACGCTATTGAGAAAAGGAATAGTATCAAGATCATCATCCCGCCCCCTGCCGCGGCATTGGCGCCTGTCCTAGTGCAAACCGCCGATCTTCTTGCCCCCTTTCCCCTTGTGGGTGGAAAAGCTTGTCTCGTCACACCGCTCCAGCGGTGTCACGCCGGTGTCAGGCGCTGCGCGCCGCGAGGGCCGGCGGCCGACACGCTGACCAAGGCCCCCGCCGCCATGGCCGTTAGGTGGCTATCTCGCCGGTACGCGCCAGGCGGCCTATCCTTTGCCGGAAGCGCTTACAACACATTATCCCCCTTCGCGTTCATTGTCGCTTTTCGAGGACTGACCGCCAATCCAGGCAGCTGGCCGCACCCGTGACTACCGGATTGCAAATCGGCCTGAACCTGCGCCCCATGCAGGAGGGCGATATCGACGCGGTGATGGCGTCCGAGCGGGCGACCTACGACTTTCCCTGGGAGGCCGAGGTGTTTCGCGAGTGTCTGCGGGTCGGCTACAACTGCTGGGTCGCGGAGATGAGCGAGGTGGTCGTCGCCCATGCCGTCATGTCCATCGGGGCCGACGAGTGCCACGTACTCAACATCTGCGTCCACTGCGACTGGCAGCGCATGGGGTTCGGCCGGCGGCTGCTGCGGCGCCTGCTCAAACTCGCCAAGCAGCGCGGCGCGGACACCGCCTTTCTCGAGGTGCGGGTCTCCAATCAGCCGGCCCGCGCACTCTATGCCGCCGAGGGCTTCTGCGAGATCGGCACCCGCCGGGGGTATTATCCGGCGCGCTATGGGCGGGAGGATGCGGTGGTGTTGGCGTTGGCGTTGTGATTCCGAAATCACAAACCATTTCCGCCAGCGACTTCGTCCGCTTGGACACCCTTGCAGTGATGGTGCTGAACCCGCTTGTGGCACACCCGCCAAGCCTTTATCGTGGTAACCTTTCTCTATGACCGCCAAAGGCTCAACGAATGCTCACGCAGGTCGATATCAAGCAATTGCCCTCTTACTCGATCGGGTACGAAGATGGCGATGCGACGCGCGAGGCACTGATTGTGCGCCGCTTGCTGACCGGGCTTGACGCTGGGGAAGTCGCCGAGTTACTGGGATTCAGTGCCGAAGACGTTGCGCGGATCGCCGCCAAAGGTAACGCCGACGCCCCCGTTTTGCAGTGATTTTCTAACGTTGCAAACGCGGTAGCGCCTTGATCATCATTCCGGGCAAGGGCGATCGGTCCGCACAGCAGAGCCAACGGCTTGCGCCGTCCTCGTAGCTTGTAGGGTCCGCTGTGCGGACCAACGACCTTGCGGTTAGTCCGGTGACCGGGGTTATGGCCAAGGCCAAACCGGGTCTTGATCGTCGCTCCAGCCAAGGGCATGCGGTGATTTATGTCAGGCCGCTTTGTGTTTGGATCGGGGCTCGCGTGGGGGCATAGTCACCAGCTCTCTCCCCGTTTGACCCTGGCGTTTAAGAATATCCTCAAGGATGGCATCGGGGTCATGATTGAACCGCCCAGCATAGCCTTCCCGACGCTCGCGGGTTTCTTTACACTATTGGGTCTTGCCACATGACATCCGCCCTCCATCAGTTCTTGGGGTGTACAAGTTATTGGCGGTTCATAGCCGAATTCTCAGAGATAAACAAATCGAATATGGGACGGCAATTTCCCCACCACTCAATCATTGTATTCTGGTTTGCGGCTACACGGATATCATTGCTTGGCCGCGACGTTAGATAGCTAACAATTAAAATTTCGATATAGACTATTGGTTTCAAAGTTGCTTCATGCGATCTTCCATTAGCGGGCCATGCTTGATTAAATAACCTAGCCCCATACTCTTGCTTCCCGGAAAAGAATTCGAGCATGGCCCATTTCGCTCCCTAGCCCCTTGGCTCCGGCGTGGTTGCGCGTCCGTCCTCTAAAACTCTTTTGGGGCCAGAAGCTTAAAAATTCAGCAAATGGTCGGCAACACAGCAGAGCTCTGTTGCGTCGGTAATTGTGGTCAGGTCACGAATGACGAACTTGCCCTTTTCGCACCACCAGGAATCTGTGTCTACTTGGCTCTCCAACGTGAATTCATCGCCAAGGTGTAGCCGTGCAATGTCAGAATGCTCCTGTTCGCCTCTTATCTCGATCAATGTGGCGTTCCGCGCCCAATGACGCCGAAGATTTTGATCCTTGTTAAAACGATTGGAGTCACGAGGCTCGAAGACGCCATAGATGAGCAGCAGAGGAAACCTGGGGTCGCGTTTTAGCTGAGCGCACATCGCTTTGAAAATAGCGCTATTTCCTTTCAAGTGATCCTCATGAGTTTTTATAAGCATAACCACAAAGCGAATGCGATCGTCGTGACTGAAGATCCACAGTCGCCTGTGTTCAGAGGCGTTTGCATTCCAGATCCAGTAGCCACCTTCAGGCCCAGTTGGCCCAGTTAGATCTTTCAATATAGAATTGTAAGCTTTCTCTCTAACCAGGGATACCAAATCATCAAACATGAGCAATAGATTCTTATGAAATACATCAGCACTCTTTAGCGCCGAAACCAATTCAACATAGCTCATTAGATATACCTCCGCGCGTATAAAGACAGGGAATAGCATGAAGATTTAGTTGCTTCACATATGTCCGTCTGTATGCTGGGTCACAGCAGAGCCTTAAGGGCGCGCCTTTTTCAATATATTTCCTTGCATAAATGGTTTCGCCCGTCGACTCCCATGGCGCGGCATTCAGTTGATCGAATCGTTGGTAGCCTTTCAATATCAGATAGGTATTTATCGTAGAGAGAATGCGCGATTCAATTGTTGATGCCTGGCTTCTATGAAGTTTTTCGCCAGACCATTTTGCGACAGCAAACCAATTCAACCAGTAAATAACAGCACCGCCAGCTAAACACGATAGACTTGATTCAAGGTCGCCGATTGGCATATCCCGATGATGGGTCAGGTATACTAGAAAAACGTCGTGGTTCTTGTACTGTCGCGCTGCGGCGTTATAATACTTAGCCAACTGATCCTCATCCCCGCCGGATTTTCCAGACCCATGCTTTACCTCAATCACTATTTTAACTCGACGTGGTGTCGAATTTGAGCCCAAAGTTGCGACAGCGTCAGGGGCACCTCCATCACGCAGCCAAGGCCAAAACTCTAATTCTCGCACGGTGTCAATGCCTGTCAAATCAAGCTTGCGTCCATCATGATGACAGGCCAGAGCCAATAGTTCGATCAGATTTTCATCTGGCAGCAATCGTAACAAACCGAGACAACAGGAGGTCAAAACGTCCTCTGGTACCCCCGTCTTTCCCTGGATATCAGCATGTATCATGATGTAAAGGTCCATAACCTTATAAAAAGTTAAGGGGCATGGTTAAATTGTTCCCGCAAGCATAGGAGGCAGAGCTTCCAAGACCGGATGCCCAAGCGGAGCTTGGGCATCCGGAGTCGAGGGGGGAACCCGGCTGGGCTGCCGATAACCCAAAACACCGCCATTGTACTCAACGGATCGGTCCAAGGCCCGGACTGCTGCCGATGGCGCACCGGCGCACCCAGTAGACCTGGCCGGGGGTGAGCCCCACGGCGGAGACACGGTCCCCGCCTTGATCGAGGGACGTGACTCAGCCCGATCGGCCGAGCTAGCGTGTAGACCGCCGTTTGTGCTCGGTCTTGGCGCCAGCCAACTTCCCGTAGGCATCACCCATCAACAGGTGGGCATAGGCGTTCGGATCGGCCGGGTCCTTCTGTGCGGTCAGCACAAAGCCCGCCTGGGGCTGGAAGACCATGACGAAGTCGGAGCCGCCGAACAGGAAGTTGCCGAGCATCTCGCCCTTCTGGTGCGTGCTGCCGACCGTGACCCCGGGCTCGAATTTGACCGATGAGACCACGGCCATGCCCATCGGGATCAGCGCGACCAGGCCGTGGTCCCCGGTGTCGACGATGACCACGCCGCGGCTCTGGCTGAACTGCCAACCGGTGGAATCGACGGGGTCGTAGCGCCGGGTCGCGGGATTCCAGGTGACCTCCAGGGCGACGTTCTGCCGGACCTGGTTCAGCTCCTTGACGGTGCCGCCGACGGCGAAGTGATAGCGGTGATAGTCGTTGACGTTCAGGAAGGTGTGCGTCAGCACGCCGCCGGCGAAGGCGTCGGCGTAGGCGCTGTCCGGACCGAGCAGCGTGGGGATGCTGAAGAAGCGCGAGAGCTTGACCTGAAGGCCGCCCTCGACCTGGATGCGGGACTGCGCATCAATGGGCCAGACGCCCTGGGGCACCGAGTCGGCCGGCGCGGTGACCACTGCCGGGTCGTCGGGCGCGGCGATGGGCCGCACCGACGGGGCGCGCAGATAGCGGGCGAAGAACTGATTGAAGGTGGTCCAGCGGGCCGGCGACTCGTACCAGTTGTTCATCAGGCCGAAGCTGGGGTCCGCCAGGAACTGCTGATAGGTCGCCTGGGTCCAGGACGGCTCGGTGTCGAGGAACCGGCCCCAACTATTGGTGAAGTCCCGCAGCCAGGCCGAGAACGGCTCGGCGTACTGGATGGTGTTGTCGAACAGGCCCTTGTCCTTCAAGGCATCCAGTGGCTGATCCACCAGGAAGTAGAAGTAGCAGATGTTTTGCAGGATCTGGTCGCGGATCATGCTCGGCGGATTGGCAACGATCTGCTGCGGGATCAGCTTGGTCTCCTCGTCGATGAAGGCGTAGTACTCAGGCAGGGTCTGCACCGGGTTGGTCACCCGGTCCGGGTTGACCTTGGCCGCGGCGGCGATGGATTGCGTCAGCAGGTCGCCGACCTGCGGCTGGGCCTCGATCAGGGCCTGCAACTGCTTGGTGATCGGTGCGTGCTCCCGCGCAAGCACCGGCAGGGCCATGAGGGCAAGCAACATCAGTACAGCGGTAAGCCACGTAGAGCGATGGCGGGATACGGTGGACATGGCATGACTCCTCGTTGGGTCGTGGAACGGCTTGGCTTGGTGCCAAGGCCCGGCCGGGCCTCGATCAGCGCCGCCTCCTACCCGAGCTGGCGGGCGACTCTAAGCATAGTCCGGAAACCGGGGGCCGGCGCGGTGCGGACACCGCCTTGCTCGATCAAGTCCTCAACACCCGCAGCTGTTCGTCGCCCATCTCGATCAATTCCGCACGGCTCGGGTATTTCATCTGTTTCAGATCGGTGGCATTGACCTGAGTATGGCCGCTGAAGCGACGGAAGCATTCATCAACCGCGGTCGTATTGAGAAAAACCGCCAGACCGTGCGCCAGCGCGGCGGTCAGGCTTTGTTTGTGTTCATGAAACAGATTAAGGTGGTTCTCAAAGCCCAACATCGGGGCATCGCTGAACGCGGCTGGATCGACGACGCTCGCCACGATTCGGCGGTTCTCTTCCTTCGATGAAAAGCGGCGCACCACGCAATAGAATCCGTTCGGGTAAAGCCATTTCTCGGTGTCACCATTGCGCCGGATCGCGTTCGGCTTCTTGAGGTCGACCTTGGGCCAGACGACGCCCCCACGGCTGAAATGGCCGGGGTAGAGCAGGGGAACGGTGCCCGGCCCCGGGCTGTCGCGCAGATGCTCCTTCAACCGGAAATCGACGACTGGACCGGTGGAAACGCTGATCCCAAGATCGGCCAGCGAACAGCCAATGGCCGGCGCCCATTCGCTGGTCCCGGTGCCCGGAGCCGTCGGAATATGAATAAACCGCTGCGGATCGTCCGCGCGCACGATCCGGTCAAACGCGTAGTCGTGGCGGCACAGGTCGGCAAAGCGGTCATCGGTGGATGTGGAGATAGTCACCTGGCCTTGCGGGGCACCAAGCTCCAGACGGATGATGATGTTTTCCTGCAACACGTCATCGTCTTTGAATGCCTGGGTACGTGATTCGAACAGGTGCAAGTGCCGGATGGCCGCGCGCTCCAGCAAGAGGTTGCGAAAGGGTCGGTAATATGGCCCATTGCAGAAACTGCGCGGGATGATCGCCACGAGTTGACCGCCGGGCGCCATCAGCAGCAGGGCCAGGGCGACAAAGGCAGAATAGAGGTTGACGGTCTCGATGCCTGCCTGGCGCAGCAGCAGGCGATGACGGGAGTTGCTGCTGATCTTCTTGTAGGGCGGATTGAGGATGGCGTGAGTGAAGCCATGCTGCCCGAACTGCATGCGATTGACCGCGGACTCGATGAAATCGCCGCCCACGACCTCATAGGAAAAGCCGAGTTTGTCCCGATACCTGGAAAGCGAGCGGTCCAGCTCGGGCCGGATCGCCTCGTCACACTCAAAGGCCGTCAGTTGCACATGATTGAAATCGAGCCGGCCGGACAGGCAGCGCTCTAGGAAGGCGCAGGACAGCGAGCCGATTCCGGCACCCGCATCGAGCAAGTGACAGGTCCCACCGCGGGCATCAGGAAAGAGGCCGGCCATAAACTCAGCCGTGCTGGCGGGCGTGAAAAATTGGCCGAGCAGTGCCTTTTTCTTCGCCGTGGTGCCACTCGCCACCTGCCGCCGGGCTTGTTCAATGGCGGTTATCAATGATGTCGCTCACCGGCTTTGATCATCATGACGGCCCACCGGCGCTCCCGGCGCAGAACGCCTGACGCAGGCGTGACACCGCCGCAGCGGTCTCACGCGCGCGCGACCTAACGTTCAAGGCCCGCTCACCGGTCCGCCGGGATATAGACATAGACCGGCGGCACCCCGGCACCGACGATGGCGAATTTCTGGGACTGCCAGTAACCGCCGAGCGCCACCGTCTGACCTGCCGGGAAGGTGCCGACCCGCACCTCGTTGCCCGTCACTTCGTAAGTCCCCTTACCCGGCGGCATCACCAACTTGACCTGGCAGGGGGTGGACTCACAGGTCCCGGTGTCGCCGGGTTTGACGGTGATGTCGATGACGCCGGTCGGCTGGTTCGGTGAGGCGGCGCAACCCGCGAGTGCCAGGGCGGTAAGGATCGGCGCCAGGGTGAGGGTGCCGGGCAACGCGACGGATGACGGATACAAAGGGGCTTGGCTCATGAAGTTTGCTCCGGTCTTGATCATAACTGTGGCCACCGGCGCTCGCGGCGCGGAGCGCCTGACCCATGGGCGACATCGCCGCAGAGACGATGAAGGTATTCGCCGCCGCACCAATCCACGCACCCTCCGTAGGCCGGGCAGAGCGCAGCGAAAAGCAGCAATCAATGCCTTATCGAGGCGCTTACGATGGGTTTCGCTGTGCTCAACCCATCCTACGGGAATACTTTCACAGCCGCCGCGGTGTCACGAGGGCGGGGAGCGCGGCGCTCCCACTCAATCCCCCAGCGGCCCCTCGTTGCTGAAGAGTTGCCCCAGACGTTCGATCTCCGCGGGGGGGACATGGCGCGGGTGGCCGGCGAGGATGCCGGTGACGTTGCGGAAGGGGGCGCCGATATGCATGCCGCGTCCGTCGATGGTGAAGGCGCGAATGTCCTTGTCATGGGCCGAGCCGCGCATCTTGAGCACCGTGAGCCCCCGCTTCATCTCGCCGAACATCTCAACATAGCGCAACAGGATGATCGCGTCGGTGATGGTGGAGATATGGGTCTCGGTCACCGACTCACCACCCATCAAGCTACTGGTGGTGGCCGTGAACAGCCCGGCAATCTCTTTGTGCTTGATAAAACTCGTCAAGCTGATCACGAATTCGCGGAAGCCCTTGATGGAGCTGACCCGCTCCAGGGCCGAGAGGCTGTCCACCGCGACCCGGTTGGGCTTGAATGAGTCGATCTCGCGCTTGATGCGGATCAGGTGGTCTTCCAGCCCCGCGGCCTCCGGGTAGACGGCGACGACCTTGAGCAGACCCTCGCGCTCGTAGCGGTCGAAGTCCCGGCCCCAGCCGGAGGCGTTGCGGCTCAACTGGTCGCGACTCTCCTCGAAGGCCAGCAGCAGTGAGCGCTCGCCCTGGGCCACGCCCCCGGCGATGAACTCGGTGGAGGTCAAGGTCTTGCCGCAGCCGGTGGCGCCGGACACCAGGATCACCGAGTCGCGGAAAAAACCGCCCCCGCACATGGCGTCCAACTCAATATTGCCGGAGGTAATACGGGTATAAGACGAGCGCTGGTCCAGTTCGATGGCCGAGAGCGGGATCACCACGATGCCCTGATCCGGCATGATGGTGAATGGGTACTCACCCTTCTGGTGGACGGTCCCGCGGAACTTCAGGACCTCCATGGTGCGCCGACGCTTCTCGCCCTCCAGCACATTGCGCAGGATCAGCACATTGTCGGTGACGAACTCCTCAACCCCGTGGCGGCTGATCTCGCCGTATTCGTTGGTGCGCTCGGCGGTCATGATCGAGGTGACGCCCAGGCCCTTGAGTGCAGAGGCGAGCCGGAACAGCTCGGCACGCACGATCACCTCGTTCTCGAAGCGGGAGAACACCGCCCCCAGCGAGTCGATCGCCACCCGCGTCGCGCCGATGCGCCGCACGGCCGCCTCCACCCGGACCACCAGTGCGCCCAGGTCGAAGGCGCCGCTTACTACCACCTCGTCCCCAGGCTGGGGGGCAGCGTCGACGAAGGCCCACTTGCCCTCGGCCTCCCAGGCTGCCACATCCCAGCCGAGCGAACCGACGTTGGCGCGGATGTCCTCACCCGACTCCTCGAAGGTAACGAAAACCCCGGCCTCGTCGTATTGGCGGATGCCCTCGGCCAGGAACTGGGCGGCGAAGATGGTCTTGGCGCTGCCGGCAGTGCCGGCCACCAGGGTGGTACGACCCGCCGGGATGCCGCCCAGGCCGATGTGGTCAAAACCGTCGATGCCGGTGGGCAGCTTGGTGACGGCGGGGAGCTTCTTGGGCTCAGCCATGATGGTCTCCATTGGGGTCTTCTGGACCACTCAAGTCTAATCCGATCAATACCTTATCTTTATTCGAGAGGTCCCCGATGATGCGCCGCAGCGGTGGCGGCAGGGCCTTGATCAGGGTCGGGGTGGCGATGATGCGGGCGTCCTCGGCCGCCTGGGGGTCCTCGATCACGTCGATGACCTCCATCTCATAGCGCCCCGCCAACTCGGTCTGGCAGATACGCTGCAGGTTCGCGATGGCGCGGTTGCCCTGCGGTGTGCGGCCGGTGATATACAGCCTCAATAAATACTTTCCCATGATGGCGCCCATGATTGCGAGGGGGTCAGCCCGGTTGACGGTCGGGCGCGTTCGCCGGTTCGACGGCGAGCGATTGTCGACTCAAATAATACCGGCGATAGTAACTCGCCAGATAGCCCATCAGTTCCAGGACCACGATGCGGCCCTCCACGGCGACGTGGTGCTCGTCCGTGGGCACCATCCGTTGGGCCAACCGGCGCAGGGCCTCGGTGTGCAGTTCGATCACGTCGCGCGGTCCGGCCCCCATGAAACCGAGCCGCTCGGCCAAGGGGCGGGCGCTGTCCTGCGCCGCCGGCCGCAGGCGGTACATCTGACTGGCAGCAGCGTGCTCGATCAGCACCAGATAGGCTTCCAACAACTCGTCGAACAGACCGGGATTGCTGTCGCGCAGGGTGGCCGCGCCATAGATGCGCGCGGCCTCCCCGGCGCGCCCGGACTCCCCGAGCAGGCGCCCCACCCCGCGCTCCTCGCTCTCGCGCTGGTCGACCAAGTCCGCGGCCTCCGCCCAACGCCGCTGCTGGCGACGCAGCCGGTGGCGCTCCACCGCGTGGCGCAGGGCGCGCCCGAGGTGCCGGGCGTCCTGGTCCGCCGCGCACAGCCAGTCCTCGGCGCCGGCGGCAATCAGGGTCCGACCGAGCGCGGCGTCGTCGCTGTCCGTATAGACCACGATCGGCAGGTCCGGTGCCAGTGCCCGCACCTCGGCCAGGGCCTGGGTCGCTTGAGCGTCCGCTGACCCGAGGTTCAGCAGGAGGCAGTCGAATGCCCCTGCGGCGAGGAGTGCAGACACCGCCGACAGCGACAGCGGGGCGTGCGTCACCCGCAGCGGCGCGGCGGCGGGGTCGTCCTGCGCCACCATCAGTACCGGGGAACTGGCCGGTGGATCCGCAATCGCCAGCACGGCGATTCCCCGATCGGGCGCGGCCTCACCCGCTCGCGCCTGGTCCAGCGGCACCGCCGACGCGGTCTCTGACTCGCTCATGGCGCGGGGGCTCGTGTGTCGTGGAAGGTGGGAATGGTCGTCGTCCGCAAAATAACGCATTTGAAAAATCTTGTATTCACTCAGAATTCCTGGTCCCGCACCAGGCGCCACGCGCCACTCCCCTGCCCCCAACCCCGCAGCCACTCCGGCAGCGCCGCCGCGACCATCGGGCGACCGAAATAATAGCCCTGGGCCAGGTCACAGCCCAGACGGTAGAGGGTGGCGGCCTGCGCTAAGGTCTCCACCCCCTCGGCAACCACCTGCTTGCCATTGCCGTGAGCCAGGGTCAGGGTGGCGCTTACCAGTGCAGCATTGCCGGCGTCGGACACCACATCATGCACAAAGCGCTCGTCGATCTTGATGGCGGCGACGGGCAGACGCCGCAGTCCGGAGAAGGAGGAATATCCGGTCCCAAAGTCGTCGACATGCAATGTTACGCCAAGCTCTGCGAGGCGCTGCAGCAGGTCCGGTGAGCGGTTGGTGTGGGCGAAAAGTGCGCTCTCGGCAAACTCCAGCACCAACCGCCGGGGATCGATCGCGTGCCGATTCAGGGTCTCGGCGACTTGGGCGAACAGGTCCCCCCGCTCGGACTGGATGGGCGAGACATTGATCGCCAGGGATAAGTGCACGAGCCCGGCGGCAGACCACTCCTCCAATTGGCAACAGGCCGCCTCCAGCACCCAACTGCCCACCTCGACGATGAGCCCGGAGCTTTCCAACAGGGGCAGGAAGGTGGCCGGACCGACCAACCCGCAGCCGGGGCGCTGCCAGCGCAGCAGGGCCTCGAAGCCAACACACTCACCGGAGGCAAGCGCCACCTGGGGTTGATAGTGCAGCAGCAACTCACCATGGTGCAAGGCCTTTTGCAGGTCGCGCTCGATCTCCAGTCGGGACTCGGCAGTCAGGGCGGTGTTGGGATCGTACAGCCGCAAGGCGTTGCCGCCCTGACGCTTGGCCTCGTACATCGCCGCGTCGGCCTGGCGCACCAGTACGTCCGGGTCAGTGGCCAGCGCAGGAAAGAGACTGATGCCGATACTCGGGGTCACGTACATCTCATGCCCCTCCGGGTTGAAGGGCAGGAGGAAGGCGCTCAACAGCCGTTTCCCGATCCGGTCCGCCCCGGCTTGGTCGGCCACATTATAGAAGACCGCCGTGAACTCGTCCCCGCCCCAGCGCGCCAGCGTGTCGGAGGTGCGCGGCAGGGCGCCCAGGCGCTCGGCGACCGCGCACAGCAGGGCGTCGCCCATCGCATGGCCCAGGGTATCGTTGATGACCTTGAAGCGGTCCAGGTCCATGAACACCACCGCCAGCCCCTTGCCCTCCCGCGAGGCAAACTCGATGGCTTGGTGCAGGCGATCGAAAAAGAGATCGCGGTTGGGCAGGCCGGTGAGTCGGTCCTGGAAGGCGAGGCGTTGGATGCGGGTCTCCTCGGCCTTGCGTTCGGTGATGTCGTGGAGCATGACCAGATAGGCCGGGCGGCCCTGCCAGCGGGTCTCGGTCACCCCCATGGCGGCTACCCCGGCGCTGCCGTCGTGGCGGACGGTACGAATCTCCGTCTGCCTGGCCTCACTTTGGTCGCCGGTGACGGGGATGCCGAACGGCTGTCCGATCAGGCCGTTCGCCCCGACGTCCAGCAGGCTCTCCGCCGCCGGGTTGGTGAATTGGACCGTGCCCTGGGCATCCAGGATCAGGATGCCGGTGAGGTTGTCCTGGACCAGGCTGTGAAAATTCTGCCGGGTCTCATCCAGGTCGCGCTCCAGTGCGTGGCGCTCGGAGAGGTCACGCATGACCGCGATGGCGTGCCAGCACTCATCCAGCCAGAGCGGGATGACCCACAGTTCGACCTGGACCCGACGGCCGTCGCCACGGATGGCCGGCAACGTAATGGCCTTGCCGAGAAACTCCCCGCGGCCATCCCGGGCGAAGCCCTCCAGGCCGTGCCGGCACTGCCCCTGTAACTCCGGGGGCGCCAGGGTGGCATGGGCATCGCAGCCGATCAGGGCGCCCGCGGGGTAGCCCAGGAGTTGTTCCCCGGCGGGATTGGCATAGACGATCCGCCCGCGGTCATCGGTCAGGAAGATCCCCTCCGCGGCGCCGTCGGCGATGGCGCGCAGGCTACCGCGTTGGGCCTCTAAGGCGGGGCGGATCGCTTGCTCGGGCGCGCCGCGAACCACCGCACCTAGCAAAATGTCAGACCAGCGGCGGCGTATCAGGCGCCATCCAAGGGCGAGTCCCAAGACGCACAGGACGGCGGCGGCCGTCGCGGCGGCGCTCACCGACACGCCGCAGGGGCCCTACGTCCGGTGCACCGTCCGCGGGACGGGTCGAGCACGGGCGCGCAGTCGCGCGACCGACCGAGCGGCCGGGATGGCATGCGAATTGACGCGCGTCCCCCGCCCCCGGGGGCAGGTGTGGCGATGCGTGAACAGGGGTTGGCGTGCATGGCCTGAGTCTGGCTGGGCGGACGTTGATCGGGCGACCCTGGGCGGACGTTGATCGGGCGACCCTGGGCGGCAGGTCGATTCCCCAGGATTCGCGCCTTGTCCGGATTTGGTTCTTAGAATGCCAATAATATCAGAATGCGACCGCACCCGGCGGTCTACATCAGTCGGCACTCGACTCCAGATAGCGCCAGTGCGAAAAGGTCGCCGCCTGCCCGTGACAGGCGCCCCCCGCATCGACCAGATTCCAGACACAGGCGTTCTCGATCATGAAACGCCGGCCGCTCGCCGCTACCCTCACCCCGCAATAGTCATCGATATAGCCGCGCGCCGTCACCTGCTGGAGCAATCGCGCCCGCTCCTGCCGATTGGGCGCCTGCGCCGTGTAGCGCGAGGGCATGGCGGTGAGTTGCTCCCAGGTGAGCTCGAACAGCCGCAGCACCGTGCGATTACCATAGGCTAGGATCGGATCGGCCTGAGTGCCGTGCGAGAGCAACGCGAAGGGCGCCTCGAACAAGGCCAGTGCAGCGGCTTGGTCGGTGAGCCCGGAATCGATCAGGTCGCGCCCGGTGAGGTGGCGGTAACTGCGCCGCAGCAGGCCGATATGGTCCGCAAGAAAGGCATTGACCTGGGCAGGCGGTGGGAACGGGGGCTCAAGTCGGTTCATTACTGTGTGCCTCTTGGCGAGAGCCCATCGACTGCCTGCCCTCGGCAGGCTCAAAATTCAGCTTCAAGAACGCGTGCGCACAAAAAAGCCGGCACTGCGCCGGCTTTCTCTAACTGATTGATAATTTGGTGGGCGCGGGAGGGATCGAACCTCCTACCCTCGCCGTGTGAAGGCGATGCTCTACCGGTGAGCTACGCGCCCTGAAGGGCAGGAGCGAGATAGTAGCGGCGGACTCGCTGGCCGTCAAATAGCAGAACAGGACGCGGCCGGGGGGGCTGCTATCAAAACCGTCGCGGCCGGGGGGCCG
>CAILVI010000470.1 GCA_903837595.1 uncultured Thiodictyon sp. | reverse complement strand
CCACAAGGGGGGAGGGAAAAGTGGAGCGCGCTCCCGGCGCGACTTTCACGGTAAGAACCTTGATTGCTGGGTTTCGCTGCGCTCTACCCAGCCTACAGAGGGTGTGCGGATTGGCGCGATGGCGAATACGTTCACAGTCTCACTGGGGTGCGGCGCTCCCACTCGGTCGCCCTGAAGGGCGACCTACAGGCGTAGCCGCACTTTGAATGCGGCGTCCAATTCGAGCCGGCCATCGCACCGGTTGCCCTGGTCATCCGTGAGACCCTTGATCGGCCGCGTACGGCGATCGCGGATCAGGGCGGCGATTTGAAGGTCCGTCAGCACCTTGCCGGCGAACTCGCGCAGGATCGCAAAATCGCAACCATCCCGATAGCGGTTGCAGCCGAAGCCGCGATGGCCCTGGATGATGCTCCCCTGGCCGCATTTAGGACAGGTCAGGCCCGCGGGACCGCGATCGGCCGCCGGCGGCGTCGCGGACGCTGATTTCACCACGGGGGATGCGGACAGGGCGCCGGCATCCGGCACTGCCACCGCAGCCGCGGCTGGCCCGGCGCCAAACTCGAACTCCACGCGCCCATCCGCACCCAACCGCAGCGCCGCCGTGAATGGCTTGCCGGCCTTGGACTGGAAACCCTCAAGGGGGCCGATCCGCCCGGCACTCAGCAGTTCACGCACTTGGGCCTTGGTGAGCTTCAACCCCGCCATGGTCTTCCACACCGTAAAGGCGCAGCCCTCGCGGTAGCGACTACAGCCCCAGGCGCGCGCGGTTTCCATCAGCTCGCCCTGCCGACACAACGGACAGATCCCCAGCCCGGCCGGACGGGGCGCCGCGCCCTGCTTGCCGGCGCGGCCCGCACCACCGGAGCGCCCACCCGCACCCCGGGCCGCCCGCGCATGGTCGACCTGCTCAGGGGAAAAGGCCGGCCCCTGCCAGACCCGGGGGATTAGGTCGCGCACGAGATCCAGGATGCCCTGATTGAACTCGGCCACCGGCCGGGTGCCCTCCTCCACCTCGCGCAACTGTTGCTCCCAGGCGGCGGTGAGCTCCGGGCTCTTGAGCGGCAGCGCGACCCGCTCGATCAGCACCCGCCCCTTCTCGGTGGCCCGCAACTGCTTGCGTTGGCGCTCCACGTAGCCGGTGCGGATCAGCTTCTCGATGGTCTCGGCGCGGGTCGCCGGGGTGCCGAGCCCGCTCGCCTTCATGGCCCGCGCGAGATCCCGGTCCTCGATGGTGCGCCCGGCGTTCTTCATGGCCGCCAGCAGGGTCGCGTCAGTCAGCGGGCGGGGCGGACTGGTCTCGCGCTCGCGGACTTCGAGCCGGTCGACGTGCACGGTCTGGCCCTGGGTCAGCGGCGGCAGGGTCTGCTCCTCAGTCTGCTCGGCCGGCGGTTCGGAACCCTCGGGCGCTGCGGCCGGCGGTGCACCGGACGCCTGGGCACGACCGGCTGGACTACCCGCGTCGGCCACCGTCCAGCCCGGGTCCATCACGCGGGAACCCCGGGCGACGAAGTCGGCGGCGCCGATGGCCAACAGCACCCGCGTCTCCTCGACCACCTGATCGGGCAGGAAGACGCAGACAAAGCGGGTCTGGACCAGGTCATAGACGCGTCGCAATGGCCCGCTCAGGCCGGCGGGGGCCGATTTGCCGGTCGGCAAGATGGCGTGATGGTCGGTGAGCTTGGTCTGGTCCACATAGGCACGGCCCAGGCGGTGGCCGGCCGCCAGCCGGGCCAACGCGGCCGGGGCCTGGGGATGGTCCAGCCCCTTGAGGATCGCGGGGAGCTGATCGACCAGGTCCTCGCCGATATGCCGGCTCTCGGTGCGCGGATAACTGATCAGCTTGTGGGTCTCATAGAGCGTTTGGGCCAGCTCCAGGACCTGGGCGGCGGTCAACCCGAAGCGGCGGTTAGCATCGCGCTGCAGGGTGGTCAGGTCATAGAGCGGCGGCGGCCGGTTGTGCTGTAGTTGCTGCTCCAGTTCGCGCACCGTGCCGGTACGATGCGGCTCGATCGCCGTCGTGATCTCCTGGTGCAGGCGCTCGGCATCCTCTTTTTTGTCGATGCGCGTCTCGCCCTCCTTGCTATAGCGCGCCACAAAGCCCTCCGCCAGGTGCGCGAGCAGCTCATAGAACAGGGTCTTGGTGAAGCCCGCAATCTCCGCATCGCGGGCGCAGATCATCGCCAGCGTCGGAGTCTGCACACGACCGATGGTACACAGGACCTTGTTGTGGACCGTATAGGCGCGGGTCAGATTCATGCCGATCAGCCAATCGGCCTGGGAGCGAGCACGCGCCGCACGGGCCAGGTCATCATAGGCGCTGCCAGGCTTGAGCGCGCGAAAGGCCGCGCGCAGCGCATCATCGGTGAGGCTCGACACCCACAAGCGGTCGAATGGCTTGCGGCAGCGGGCGTACTCATAGATCAGCCGGAAGATGTGCTCACCCTCGCGCCCGGCGTCCGTCGCACAGACCAAGCGCTGCGTGCCGGCGTCATTGATCAGCGCCTTGACGATCTTGAACTGGTCGGCGGTCTTGGCATCCAGCTTGAGCTTCCACTGATCCGGAAACATCGGCAGTTGCGCCGCCGACCAGCGCCCCTTCCAGGGCGGGCCATAGTCGTCCGGCTCCGCCAGATGAACCAGGTGACCGAAGGCCCAGGTGACGCAGTAACCATTGCCCTCAAGGCAGCCCTGCCCCTTGCGATTGGCCCCCAGGACCCGGGCGATATCGCGGGCGACGCTCGGCTTCTCGGCGATGACGACGATGGTCATCTGGCTAATAGCAAGACGCGTTGGCGCGCGCGGATGCCCAGCCACGCGTTGCGACCCATCCCCCACTCACAGACAACCGCCGCCACCGGATCGACCCAAGCCATATTCTCACTCCCGCACATTCGACTTCTGGAGTCCAAGGCTTCAGCCTTGGCCCTGTCCATCCAAGGCCGAAGCCTTGAACTCCGGCCCCGCCCCGGGGGGCGGCCCCACGAAAAAGGGCTTTTCGCGCCACAAGAAAGCAAAAATAATGCCCCCAGCAACACCCCGAACTGACTCACCGCCAGCATCTCCAGGCACTGCCGGCCGCCGGAGCAACCGGGCAGTAGACCGGCGCCGGCACCTGAGAGAAGGGCCGGCCGAGTCCGGCCGGTGCTCGCGGCTACCCGGCACAAGAAAATGATCTAGACTTCGCGAGCAGTCCCGCGTCGTCCGCGCGGGGCTGCGCTGATGACCGATCACCGCTCCCGTCCCCGGTCGTGAAACGCCTTGCAGCGGTTTCCCGTGACCCGGGACCCAAGAAGAGAATCGATGACATTGCTTAACCACATCTCGGGGTGATAAGAATGAAAAACAAACGCACTATTCTCTTTGCCATGAGTTCCTTGTTCGCGTGTTCCGTCAATGCCGAAGTCAGCACCTACCCGGCGCTCGGCCTGTGCCCGGATACCCCGAGCCAAGAATGCAGGGTGTTCTTTGATCCCAATGGCGTACGCTTAAAACAGGGCATCATGACAGTCAGTCTCATTCAAGACTATTCCCGCCCGCAGTCCATAAAGTTAGATGGCAAGAAGAAAACCTACAAATCGGCGGATGTCTATATGACGTTTGATTGCGCGAAGCGCCGCTACCAGAAAGTAGAGACGATCTATCGCGCCGACAATTATTGCCGGGGGAAGATTGTCGGCTCCCATAGGGCCGCCGGAACCGGGGAGGGCGCATGGAAACCGTTCCCGACCGACGCCAGCGACACGATTGGTGCATTATTGAAAAAAACCGCACCGGCTTGCCAGCGATGAACAGCAACGCCCGCAGCCCCACCGCAATGAGACGGTGAAAGTATTCGCTCCGGACCCGCAAAAGCCGCAATCCTGTAGGTTGGGGTGAGGAACGAACCCCAACATTTCAACGCCTTGCATTCGATCGCACGTTGGGCGTCGTTCCTCAGCCCAACCTACAGGGAATACTTGCCCAGTCTCAATGCCGT
>CAILVI010000469.1 GCA_903837595.1 uncultured Thiodictyon sp. | reverse complement strand
GGCGGATGGCGCGCCGGCGCTCGGTGGTCCACCCCCCGCGGCGGATGGCGCGCCGGCGCTCGGTGGTCCACCCCCCGCGGCGGATGGCACGCCCCTCACGATGCGCATGCCCCCTGCTCTGGGCGACGCACTCTCGGGAGCGCGCGCGCCGGTGGCACCCACCGCCCAGTTGAACGGGCAGGTCGCCATGGAGTTAGTCGTGCGCAATGAACGGGGCGCCGTCATGGGGCGCCGTCATGGGCTAGCGGTCTCTGAGCCACGTCTGTCCGGGTCAAGCGCCGGGCGGATGTCCTGGAACGAGTCGGTCTCGCTCGGAGCGCTCGGATGACCACCTCGATTACGTCCTACCGGCCCGAGATCAAGGTCTTGATCGATGGCGCGGACTACGCGTCGAGCCTCGGCGATCGGGGCGCGGTGCATTTGCAAAAGTCGCTGTACGCCCCCGCGGGCGAGGCGCACGTCCATTTCCCGGACATGCCCACCTACTCACGCGACTCGCTCTACGGCATCCTCAAAATTTTGCAGCCGCTGGATATCCGTATCCGGCGAAAGCCTGATCAGGACTGGACCACGGTGTTCCGCGGCTTTGTGCGCTCAATCGGGCGCGACGAGCAAGTGGGCTCTGACGGCCGGGTCCAGCGCTCGGTCACGGTCGTCGGCCATGACTGCGGCGCGGCATTTCTCATGCAGACGCTGGGCACGATCGTCACCTGGCAAAACAAGGACAAGCCCCTCTTTCAGTCGCTTGGGTGGCTGTCGAGCTGGCTCACCGGGAAAGAGCTGACACAGAAACCGCACAAGATCGGCGACTTTCTATGGGAGGTCGCCACCCAGTCGACCAAGAGCATCATGGAGAAGGCGGCGTTTTTCTTCCAGAAGCAGTTCACGGTGGACACCGGCTACGTGATCCCCACCCAGGTCACGTCTCTGGAGGGTCCGGTCTGGAGCTTGCTCTCGCGCTACAGCGACGCGCCTTGGAATGAATTTTTTGTCCGCGAGGGCCGGGATGACCCAGAGCTGGTGTTCCGCCCAACCCCCTGGCTCGATGTCGATAACAATCCCCTGTCGGGCGGCAAGACGCCCCTGGCCCTCGAGATTGCGCTCAGCGATATCCTGGCCCTGTCGGCGCATCGCGATGACGCCGAGCTGGTAAATCACGTCTGGGTCAACTCCCCGGCGTTGGCCGGAGCGGAGTACGTGCAGATGAAAGACCTGAAGGAGGGGCTGGTGACGCCGGATACCCGGGAGCAGTTCGGGGACCGCGCCCCCCAGGGTTTGGCCACTTGGCTCGGACCGACCGAGAAGTCGCCAGAAAACGCCCCCGAGGGCGAGTTTCCGGAGATCACGGCAAAATACAAAGAGTGGATCACGGAGCGCCAGGCGTGGGCCGTGAAGGCGGGGTCCCAGGTTCATGAGCTGGAGCGCGGCGCGGTGACGTGCAAAGGCAACCCGACTTTACGGGTGGGGGAATACATCCATGTGGCTCGTGGCCCGCTGCTCGATTGGAACGGGTACTGCGTGTCGGTCTCGCACGATTTCCAGCCGTTTCACCGCTACGTCACCACCGTGGAGTACATCCGCGGGACCCAATGGCTTAACCGGAAGAAAATCGCGAGCTCCAATCCCTGGGACAAAGAGCGCGCAACAGGAACATAAGGCATGATTTCCGAGACGTTCGCTGCAAATTCGGTCCGTTTGGCGCGGGTCACCCATGTGTACCCCGAGGGGCAGACGATGGACGTCTGTTTCCTCGACACCGGAGACTTTGGGCGCCATGTGCAGCTCATGACGCCCTACGGCGGGTCGGACTTCGGATTCACCTCGGGGGTTCCCTCCCCCGCCGCCGAGGGGCACGACGAAAACATGCACAATGATCCCGATAAACGAACCGTGACTGTCGTGGTGGCGAATATGCAGGGCAAGCATATCGCGCTCGGGTTTATGTACCCGCAGGTCACCCAGATGGCCTTTTCAAAAGACAGGGACAAAAACCGGATGATCGAGCGGCACCCGTCGGGGTTCTATCGCACGATCGACGACGAGGGCAACATGGACATGCGCCACCCCTCGGGGGTTTTCATAAGGATCGGTGCCGGATCGGCGCCCACGGACCTGACGGGGCGCGACTTTGACGGGCGCTGGAAAGTCGAGGACTCGGGCTCCACACCCACCGTCACCATCGGCGGACCAAACTACAGCCTGACCCTCGCGCACGGCGGAGCTGTGACCCTCACCAGCCAGGGCGCGCTGACGGTGACCGCGGCGGGCGCGGTGAGTGTCACCGCTGCCTCGGCATCCATTACGGCCCCCACCACCATCACGGGCGACCTGGCCGTCACCGGCGCCATCACGGCGACCGGAGACGTCACCGCGGGCAGTATCTCGCTGCAGAATCACGTAAACACCGGCGTGGTGTCCGGAGGGAGCAACAGCGGTCCGCCCGCGTAGCGCCCGTCGTGACAGCACACTAAGATCATGGACCCCATCTCTCAAAAAGACCGCCCGATCGGGCTCCTGCTGCTCGACTCGACCTTCCCGCTGCCCGCGTTCACCCTGCTGTCCCCGCGGCCGGAAGACCTGCAATACACCCACCCGGGGCGCGGCACGGTGGTGCAGACGTTCAATGGCGGATTCGTCGACGATTTTGGCGAGGGCCTTACCGACATCAGCGTCTCGGGGCACACCGGGTGGGCGGGCGGGTCGGTGCCCGGCGAGTTGCAGTTCTACACTCTGCGCGACCTGGTGGTGCTCCAGTACCACCAGGCCCGCAAGACCAAGGCGGACGCTGGTCAGTCGATCGATACCGTCAAACTGTACTGGGTCGACACCCTTAACCTGTTCGTCTACGAGGTCTATCCGGTTTCCTTCACGTCGAAGAAAAACAGGCAGAGGCCCTTGCTGTACCAGTACAGCATGCGGTTGATCGGCATCAACCGGCTGTTTGGGCTATCCGACCTGATCGGCGCGGTGAGCGGCGCCATCGGCGGGGCCGTCAGTGGCGCCATGGCCGCCCTATGAGCACCCCCGCGCTGCTGTCTCTGACCGAACCGGGCGCGGTCCCGGTGGCGGCGCAGGCGCGGCTGCTGGAGACGGGCGCGGCCCTGCTCGCTGAGAGTCGGCTGGCCCGCGCGGGGGCCTATGCCGGGGTCCTGCTCCGGCTGTCCGAGATCGCCGTACGCGCGGCACCTTTGCTAGCCCTAGCCGTCGCGGATCAGGCGCAGGAGCGCGAACTGGCCGGGCTGGCCAACGCCGAGCGGATCGCGGCGGCGGTGCTGCCCCTGCTCCACGAGGTGGCCGTGCGCCGGGTCCGCCACGAGCGGATCGTGGCCATGGGATGGGCCAGGATGTGCTGGCGGGTGCTGGCCGATGTGGTGCTAACCCGGCGCGAGTTCGCTGCTGGCGCCTATTTGGGGAGCACCTGGCCGAGCACGCTGAACCACGCGCCGATCCGGGTCCTGCCCGGGGCTGAGCCGGCGCTGCAGAATCTGGCGCGGGACGCATTGATCTTCTCCTCGGGGTGGTCGGTGGACGCCCTGGCCGCGGACCTGACCCGGTATGTCGGGGTCGGCGAATGAGCCGGGTCAAGCAGGCCACGATCGGGCAGGGCGACGACCTACGGGCCCTCGCGCAGCGAGAGCTCGATGACGCGGCACGCTGGGTCGACCTGGCTCGGCTCAACGATTTGCGCCTGCCCTTTATCGTCGCCTCGTACAAATCCGCTGACCGGCTGCCGCATACCGCGATCTGGGGGGACACGATCCTGATCCCGTGGGTGGGCAATAGCGCCCGCGTCCCGACCCCGATCGATAATTTCGGCGTCGACTTGGCGCTGCCCCACGGGCGGCTGGCAGCGACCGCCAGCGGCGACTTGGCCCTGGTCGTCGGTGCGGACAATGTCGTCCAGGCGTTGTCGCATCGGATCAGGACTCCCCGGGGGGAGATCACATATCACCCGGAGTACGGCAGCCACGTGGCCCTGGCCCTGGGGCTGCCGACCCAGCCCTTCATTTCGCTGATGGCGGCCACCTGGGTCTACGAATGCCTGGCTGAGGAGCCGCGCATTGCCCGGGTGCTGGCGGTCGACGCCCGGGCCTCGGGGGACGCACTGCAGGTGGCGGCGCAGATCGACATGGTGGGCGCCAACACCCCGATCGATCTCAACATGGTGCTAAACCCGTGACTGATATTTTTACCCCGAAGCCCTTTTCCGAGATCGTGGCCGGGATGGTCGAGCGCTTGCGCGTATCCACCGATCGGGTGACAGACTTCAATACCGGCTCGGTGGCGCGCTCGCTGCTGGAGGCCGGGGCGATTGAGCTGGATGACTACTATCAGGAGGTCTACACCGGGCTGCTGCGGGCGATCCCGACGGCGGTCTATCAAGGTTTTGGGTTCGCCATCAAACCCGCGGTGGCCGCCGCGGGGGTGGCACAGTTCATCCGGGGGGGCGATACCTCGGCGGCGCTGGACATCCCGGTGGGGACACGCCTGCAGTCCCTCTCGGGGTGCTATTACGTCACGGACGCCATCCTGACCCTGGCTATCGGGCACACCCAGGGCGCCGTGACGATCACTGCTGAGACCGTCGGCACGGTGGGCAACGCCGACCCGGGGGCACTGGCCATCGTGGCTGGGCAAGCCGGCGCCGGGGTGCTGAGCGCCGCCAATCCCGCGATCCTGTCGGGGGGCGAGGACGCGGAGACCGACGAGCAGCGCGCGTCCCGGTTCGCGGCCTACATCCTGTCGCTGTCCCGGGGCACTCTGGCGGCTCTGGAGTACGCCGCCACCCTGCCCGCGCTGTATCACCCGGTGACGGGCATCCTGTCCGAGCGGGCGCAGCGCGTGGGTACGGCAGAGGCACCCGGATATGTCGCCTTGTATATCCACAATGGGTCGCACGGCGCATCCGAGGCCCTGCTGGCGGCCGTGCAGCAGATCGTCGACGGCTACCGAGACGGCGCATCCGACACCTGGGTCGGCGGATACCGCCCCGCTGGCATGCGGGTCCAAGTGCTGGCGATGGCAGACCTCGCCTTTGACGTGGACCTTGAGCTGACGGCGACGATCGGCGCGGTCACTGCGACGGTCGAGGCTGCCGTGTCCGGCGCGCTCGGCCGCTGGCTGCGTGCGCGCGTCCCGGGTGATCGGGTGCGGCCGATTGATTTGGTCAATGCCGCCCTGGGGGTGGACGGGGTGTCCGCAGCGACGATCCTGGCGCCCACCACGACGATCACCGTGGCGCCCAGCTCCATTGCGTATCTGCGCGCAGCGACGGTCACATGGACCGCCTAAGCGACGACCTCGCGGGGCGCCTGGCCAGGCGCCTGCACAGCGTTTTTGACGTCGACCCCGAGGCGGTGCTGGCGCTGCGTGTCCAGCATGCCGCGGGTGCATCCTGGCGCGTGGCCGGCGATGTCCTGACGCTGACGGCAGCGGGGGTGTCGACGGTCGTGGCGCTGCCGGCCTACACCATGACCACGCTGGCGACCGCCCTGACGGCGGCCGGATACGACGTGGCCTACCTCAACCCGGCCCTGGCATCCACCAGCGCTACGGTGCTGCTCGCGGGTGCCGGGACCCAGGGCACCAGTAATGGCGATCATCTGCTGGCGTTCACCGCCCCCCTGGCGGCTCTGCTGACGGCGATCGGGCTGGGCATGGACGGTGCCAGAGTGAGTGTCGGCGCGGCCCTTGCGCAGATGGTGCTGCCCCAGGCAAGGCAAGACTGGGCGGACCTTTTCGGGTCTCTGTTCGGCATCCGGCGCTTAACCGGTGAAGAGGACGGCCTCTATACGGCGCGCATCATCGCCGAGACCCAGCGCACCCGCTCCAGCCCCGCGGCTATCTTGCGCAATATTCACCGGCTGACGGGGGAGACCCTGACGCTGCGCGAACCGTGGAAAGAGCTATTCACGCTGTCGGAGGATGCCCCGCTCAGCGGCGGCTACCACCTGCAAGGGGCGCCGGTGTGGCAGTTTCACACCGCGCAGCTCACCAGCGCGGGGGGGTCGCCAGACTGGGGGGCGGTCATGGCGGTGGCGCAGGCTGATCGTCCCGCGGGGACCCTCTTTCTCGGCCCCAATGCGCAACCCGCGGGCATCCTGATCGACAGCACGGTATCAGACCAGGCCGCGCTGTCGGCGTGCGGCGACCTGTTGTCCGCGGCTTGCGCGGAGCTGGTGTATGGCGCGCTGTCGAGTGACCTATCGCTGTCGGACTATTTCATCCCGCCGCCCTGGGAGTCGGTGCGTTTTGATGTCGGGTGGATCGTGTCGACCCCGCTGGGTGCCATTCGCAACCCCTGGCTGGGCCACTGGGATACGCGGACCTGGGCGGACTCGGCAACCGGCGATTTCTACCCCCCCGTCGAGACCACGGCTTAGCTGTCGTGACAGCACACTGGAGGCCAGGCTTAATGCGAGGGCGATATGGCAGTACTCACCAACACGGGCCGGACGGCGATGGCCGCGGCGATCATGGCGCAGCCATTGCACTTTGCATGGGGGAGCGGCGACCCGGACTGGGACACCCTGCCCGCACCCGCCACCCAGTTGGCCACAGCGCTCACCGCGGAGCTCGGTCGGATCGCGCCGACGCTGGTCGAGTATTGTGCTCCCGACGAAGCCGGCGCCATCGGTGTACCGAGTGGGCGCTACGCGGTATCGAGCGCGCCCACGCGGTACCTCCACCTGCAGTTCCAGTTCCAGTTCGAGGATGAGCCCGAGGGCGTCATCCGTGAGGGGGGGCTGTTTATGAATACCGCCCTGGCCGCGAACCTGCCCGGCGGACAGCGCTACTTTCCGCCCGCGGATGTGGACTCGCCAGGGACCCTACTTGCGATCGAGCGCTTCCCCAAGATCACCCGATCCGTGCAAAGCCGCCAAACCTTTGAATTTGTCCTGGTGATCTGACATGTCCCTGACCTATCCCGCAGGCTATTACGACCGCACGGACCAAACAAAACACTACGACCAGCACCTGTTCGTGGCATCGCGGGTGCTGCAAGCCGCTGAGCTCAATGAGATACAGTCCGAGCAGCACAATCGGCTGCGGCGCATCAGCGATGTGCTGTTCGAGGACGGCACCGTGGTCTCGGGCGCGGACGTCCTGACGCACACCACCGATGGCGTCTGCACGGTCGTCGCGCAGGCGGGCGCGCTGTATGTGGCGGGCGCGGTGCGGGGCATTGTGCCCAGGACGTTCACGATCGCGACGACGGGCAAGGTGGCCCTGGGGGTCTATCTCACCGAGGCCATCGTCACCGCGGCGACCGATCCGGGGCTCTATGATCCCGCGGTCTCCACGATCAATCAGGGCCAGTCTGGCGCCGCCAGGCTACAGGTCAGTATTGCCTGGGGCTACGCGGGCGAGGCGGGGGCGCCAGGGTCCTTCTACCCGGTCTACGCAGTGGAAGACGGGGTCGTTCTGGTGAAGACCCCGCCGCCGCAGATTGACGCGGTGTCTTTGGCCATCGCGCGCTACGACCGGCAGTCCGCGGGGGGCATGTATGTCTCCAGCGGCCTTGCGGTGACCTGCTTAGCGGATGACACCTCGGGGCGGCAGGTGTACTCCCTTGCGGCGGGCGTGGCCCGGGTCAATGGCGAGGAAATTATCCTCGATCAGGGGCGGCGCATTCCCTACGCGGGAACGGCCGACACCCGCCAGATCCTCCTGGAGCAGCACATCGCGAGCGGGGGCACCGAGCGAGTCGACGTCGCGCATCCGCCGATCGCCACCATTGAGCAGCTGGCCGTCGAAAAGCAGGCCTCGCTCACGAAGACGCGCGGGACCGCGGCGGGGGGCAAGGATTACCTCTCCCCGACCTATACCTCTGTCACCACGATTGTCAGTGTCGTGTCCGGCGAGACCACCTACACCGCCGGCCGGGATTACCTGCTGACAAGCGACGCGATTGACTGGTCGCCCCACGGCACAGAAGCCCTTGAGCCGGCTGCGGGCGTGACCTATACCGTGGTGTTGCGCTACATCGACATCGTCACTCCGACGTCCCCGGATGCCACGGGCTTTACGGTAAGCGGCGCCGCCGCTGGAACCAACATTCAGGTCTCCTACCACTGGAATATGCCGCGCTACGATCTGCTGTGCCTGGCGGCGACGGGCGAGACGGTCATCGTCAACGGCGTATCCTTCGCGTCCAATCCGCGCCCGCCGCAGGCCCCCTCGGGTCTGCTCGGGCTGGCGCTCATCGAGCAACATTGGTACCCGACCGGCACCCGCACGGTGACGAATGTCGCGGTCAAAATGGTGCCGATGAGCGATCTCAACGCCGTCAATACCCGCATTGATACCCTGTTTGCCTTGATTGCCGAGGAGCGTCTGGCGCTCAATTTGACGCTCGCGGACCCGACCGCGAAACGGGGGGTGTTTGCTGACGCCTTCTATGACGATGACCTACGCGATTCTGGCATTGCCCAGACGGCGGCCATCTTCGCCGGCGAGCTGACCCTGGGGGTCGCGGCTGTCGGCCATACCCAGTCCCTGGCCGCCGTCGGCACGCTCGACCGCTCGATCACGCCCACCACGGTGCTGGAGCAGACCCTGCAGACGGGGGCCATGCTCATCAACCCTTATGACTCCTTCGCACCGATGCCGGGGGTCGGGGTGCTCAGCCCCGCCGTCGATTTCTGGAGTAGCTTCCTGACTGACTGGACATCTCCCGTCACCAGGCAATTTAGTGAAGAGATCTGGACCAACCCCGACCGGCGCGACGCGATGCTAGCCTTCGGCGCCAGCGTCAATTACTACGGCATGGGCCTAGCTGCGTGGAATACGGTCCATACGGTGGTCGCTCAAGACGTGGTGCAGCAGACGATGATCGAGAAGGTTGGGACGCGCTACGCCGACGCCCAATATCTGCGCTCGATCCCGGTGTGGTTTGCGCTGAGCGGCTTCGGC
Source organism: uncultured Thiodictyon sp. (assembly GCA_903837595.1). Taxonomy (GTDB): domain Bacteria; phylum Pseudomonadota; class Gammaproteobacteria; order Chromatiales; family Chromatiaceae; genus Thiodictyon. The sequence goes on along the minus strand of CAILVI010000469.1, from coordinate 3,457 downwards.
GCGGGGGAAGTTCTCAACACCGTAACGATTGACGGGATTACCGTGACAGCGAGCGCGCCATGACCCTTATAGCGGACAGCACCGGTCGGATCGCCGGCCAATTCACCATCCCGGGGCCGAACCGGGTCACGGCCGGAGCGAAGCTCGTCGAGTTCACTGGCGCGGTTAGCCACGCGACGGCCACTTTCGTCGGCCGCGGCGCGGTCACCATCGAAGAGCTGCGGGTGGTCAACACCACGATCAATCGGCGCCTTCTGACCTGGACCGGCGACCCGCTGGCGCAGACCTTCATCCTGGACCGGCGCATCCAGCTCGCGGCACTGGATCTTTGGTTCACGGCGCTGGGGACGACGAAGGTTTTGGTGCAAATCCGCGAAGTCGCTAACGGGGTGCCGACGCTGGTCGTGGTGGCGGAGTCGCTCAAGATCCCCGCCGCGATCACCGTGGGGACCAGCACCCGCTTCCTGTTCGACCCGACCATTCTCGAGGCTAACCAGGAATACGCCATCGTCATCGCGTGCAATGACGCGGTGTCGGCCGTCGCCACCGCAGCGCTGGGCGAGTTCGACGCGACGGTCCAGCGGTGGGTGACGAGCCAGGCATACCAGGTCGGCGTGCTGCTGAGCTCGTCGAATAATCGCACCTGGACGGCGCACCAGACCAAAGACCTGACCTTTCGGCTGCTGGAGAGTGTGTTCACCTCGACCAGTAAGCGCGTGGCGCTCGATCCGGTCACCGTCGCCAACGCCGACCAGCTCATCGTGATGGCCGCCGTGCTGCGACCGACCCGCGACACCGATGTCGTTTTTGAGGTGGGCGCGGGCGGCGTGACCTATACCGTGGTCGAGGGGCAGCCCTTTTCGCTGCCGTCCACATACTCCGGGGAGGTGACGCTGGCCGCGATCCTGACGGGCACATCCTCGACATCTCCGGTGCTGTACCGTGACGTGCAGTTGATTTCGGGCGCGCGCATGGCGACCGGTGACTACGTGTCGCGCCTGATCCAGACCAACATCGGGGTGGCCGCTAGCGTCGCCTTGTCGGTTTATTACGATGCCATCCTGCCGGGGGGTGCCGCGGTAGTAGTGAGCGCCGAGCAAGGTGACGGCGGAACCTGGTCGACAGTGACCGCGGTCAGCAGCGCGACCCTGGAAGGTGACTGGGTCGAATACAAGCACGCGTTGACCGGTTTCACCCACATCGATACCAGGATCAAGCTCTCCCTAACCGGGACGGCCGCCGCGCGCCCCCGGGTCAGGAATCTACGAGTGGCCATCATCTGATGATCGACCAGAAGACCGAATTTTTTTCTCTCCCCCTGCCGCACCCCGACAATGATTTGGCGGAGGATGTCGGGCGCCTGCGCGAGTCGATCTCGCGCGTTGACGGGCTGATAAAGACACAGTCTGACTTGACGACCTCGGACGACCCCGCGGGGCTTGGACATATGCAAGCGGTGGTCGATAATCTTGGCACCCTCAATTCTCAGGTTGGAACGCTCACCTCCCAGGTGAGCGGCTTTACCGCCACCCTGCCCTTTTTCGTGGCCGCGGGCACGTCCGCGCCCATTCCGGTGACCATCAATGGCCGATAAAACCCCACTCAAAGCAATATTCACAGGAAGCGCTCCCACCGCTCTGGGCGAATATGCTGCCGGAGACACGGTGCCCATCGCTAGCGGCGGCACCGGCGCGGCGACGGCCAGCACCGCGCGGTCGAATCTGGGCCTGGGCTCGGCGGCGACCACCGCCGCCGCGGACTATGCTACGGCAGCTCAGGGGACGGACACCCGCGTCCCGACCATCGACGGTCTTACCGACATCGGCGCGGCCCTGGCGGACGGGGATGAGATTCCGGTCTACGACGTCTCGCTGGCGGCGGTCAAGAAAAGCGCCTTGTCGCGGGTGTGGACCTACATCTCCGGCAAGCTGGGCACCGCGGCAAGCCACGCCGCGACGGACTTTGAGCCCGCGCAGACGGCTGCGTCGCAAGCCGAGGTAGAAGTAGGCACCGAAGCCGGGCTGCGCTCCCTGAGCCCGCTGCGGGTCCGGCAGGCGGTGTCGGCGGCGGTCGGCGGGTTGTCTTTTCGCAATAAGATCATCAACGGAAGCTTCGACATCTGGCAGCGAGGGAATGGGCCGTTTACAGCAAATGCGGCGTATACCGCTGATCGCTGGCAAATCCAAGCCGCGGGCTCAAGTTTTACGTCCGTCGCTCCGGGCGCTAATACCTCCGGGGTGCCCTCTGAGCAGGCGTCTAAAGCTATCGTGCTGACAACGAGCTCGTCGGCTGGTGCTGGTAATTACGCCTTTCTGACTCAGAAGATTGAGGGAGTCCGGTCCCTGGCGGGAAAGACCGTGACGGTCTCCTTCTCGGCCAAAGTTGCATCAGGAACACACCTGCTGGGAGTTGGCTTGTCGCAGGGCTTCGGCACCGGAGGATCGCCATCGGGTGCTGTGGCGTGCCCTGGGGTGTCTGTCACACTGACAAACGCGATGGCAAGCTACTCCGTCTCGATTAGCGTCCCATCAATCGCGGGTAAAACGCTGGGGTCAAATAGCGATGATACCCTCACGCTAGAGTTTTGGTTCGACGCCGGGTCGAGCTTTAACGCGCGGTCGGGAACTGTCGGGCAAGCCTCGGGGGCGACGTTTACCATCGCTGCGGTACAATTAGAAGAAGGCTCATACGCTACGCCATTCGAGTTTCGGCCAATGCAAACGGAACTGGCGTTGTGTCAGAGGTATTATGAAGTCGGGTATATGCACTACCAAATAAGCACTACCCTAGCAGTTGTTGATAGTAGATGGTATCAACCGTTCAAAGTAACAAAAAGAATTGCTCCAACAGCCATTTCAAAAACGTCTGCTAGTTTTTCACCGTTTGTAACTGATACAGGCATAGCGCTGTTCTATACTGGGTTCTTACAAGTGGTTACTGGTATAAAAAGCCCCGTAAACGACTTAATAGGTTTCCTTTATTGGTGGTCTGTAGACGTGGAGTTATAAATGTATAAACTAACCCAAGGCGGGCAAGCCCGAAAAGAAATAGACGGCGGCTATGTTATTGCCACTCTAGACGACCGCGACTATCTCGCATGGCTCTCTGATGGCAATACTCCAGAGCCTGCTGATCCGATCGTCCCTAGTATTGCTCCGGTGGATGCCTGGCAAGGAAGATATGTCCTGGCTAGTATGCCACCCATTACGGAGGGACCTCTAGCATCCTATGACGGATCGAATGTCCTGGCACAGATTGATCAGTTCGTCGCAGCTAATCTCCCGGCGCCCGAGCGGGAGCGCTACCACGGCACGAAGACCTGGCTGAGAACCGATCCGATGGTATCCACCCTGGGTGCCCTGCTGGTTCCCCCGCGCTCGCGGGGATAGGCCCCGGCGTGTCCCTGGATTGGCTTCTTGAGGAGGGGTTCCCCCGCGCTCGCGGGGATAGGCCCGTC
>CAILVI010000468.1 GCA_903837595.1 uncultured Thiodictyon sp. | reverse complement strand
GGCGCTGGATAGCGTCGCACGCCAGCGGGGGCTGGAACCGACTGCAATGTGCGCACCCCCAAATATCCCACCATGCTCATGAGGCTCCCGCTGTTTCCGCCAGTGACGCGCGAGACGGCGATCGAGATGTTCAAACGCGGACCTGATTACCAACAAGACTCAGCTTTCTGGCCCTGTTGATAGTACACTGGCGGCAACGTAAGCAGCGAGGGGCATCGACATGGCGAAGAACCGGGTTCAGTTCCAGAAAGGTCTGAGTTTGTTTGCGTTTCAGGAGGAATACGGGACGACCACCCAGTGTGTGGCGGCGCTGTTCGCGTGGCGCTGGCCGGCGGGCTTCGTCTGTCCGGCCTGCGCGCAGAGTACCGGTTATGTCGAGGTGCGCACCCGCGGGCTGCTCCAGTGCAAGCATTGCCGCCACCAGACCTCGGTCACCGCGGGCACCATTTTCGCTTACACCAAGCTGCCGCTGACCGTGTGGTTTCTGGCTATGTATTTGCTGACGCAGCAGAAAAACGGCATTTCCGCGCTGGAGCTCAAGCGCCAACTGGGCGTGTCCTATCCCACGGCCTGGAGCATCAAGCACAAACTCCTGCAGACCATGCTGGAGCGCGACGCCGATCGGCAACTGACCGGGGTGATCGCCATCGACGACGCGTACTGGGGCGGCGAGTGTCACGGGGAGGCCCCGGGGCGCGGCTCGCCGAACAAGATCCTGCATCCCGACAGCATCGTCGTCTCCGATGGGCTGGGCTGTTTTCGCGGCATTGCCGATGCAGGCCCTGAATTTCACTGGGTCAACACGATGATCGGAAACGTCAAGAACGCGATGCACGGCACCTACCACCAGGCCAGCCCCAACCATCTCCCGCGCTATCTGGCAGAGTTCTGCTACCGCTTCAACCGTCGTTTCGACCTGGCGGCCATGCTGCCGCGCTTGGGCTATGCGGCCGTGCGCACTCCGCCCATGCCCTACCGGTTGCTTAAGTTGGCTGAGGCTCATTGGTAATCAGGACGGCGAAAGGCGATCATCAGCGCCGCCTCCGGCGCTGTTGACGGGGGCGGCTCCGGGTTCGCCAGGCGACCCATGGCCGTGAGGAAATCCACGAAGTGGCGAGCGCCGTCAACAACGTGATCAAAGCCGCCGGCGTGCGGTTGCGGGAGCTGTTTGCTAAAGGCCTCCAATGCCTCCCGATTGAGCTGTGGCAAGGCCAGCCCGACGTTGTTGGCCCACAGGGTGAAACGATGAGCGGCGCGAACGCACCGGCGGACGCATGAACGCTGGTATCCCTTATGTGTAAGCCAGGCAGAGAACTCCTCCAGATCCGGGCCAGCGGGGCCTTCCTGATACCGCGACAGCGTCTGGGGATTCTTGAAGTAGGCCGTAAGCATGCTGCTCTCCTTCAGTTGGTGCCCTGAAGGACGGCAGCATTATGGAAAGCGACTTCAGAGCTGGAAGATGGAAAATCCTCGAAATATCCGAGGACTGCTGTCGCCCTGAGACAGCATACTTCTCATAATCCGGGGCTTTCCATAAGAACGATTATGGAAAGCTTTCCATAATCGTTCCAATGATTGTCAGACCCCTGATCGCCCTATGGCTGGGGCACGAAAGCATCGAAACCACCCACCAGTACCTGGAAGCCGATTTGCGGATGAAGGAGCAGGCGCTGGCCACGCTTCAGGCACCGCCCATCGGCCAGCCGCGCTTTGTGCCGTCGCCGACCCTGCTGGCTTTCCTGGACAGCCTCTGATTATGCGCAGGCGGTGCTGTCGCTGCGGCGCCGACCAGGGCCGTAAATCCAAGCCGCTCGGCCAGTTACCTCCCGGGAACCCGGAGGTGCTGGCGGAACTGCACATAATCCGGAGCTGCACATAACGCCGTTTATGCCGAGCTCGCCATAATCGGAACAACTGGCTCTTCTGTTCGACCGAGGTTGGCGCCGAGGCGGTCGCCACCGTGCAGAGCCTGATCGTCACCTGCCGCCTGCATGATATCGACCCCTATGACTACCTGGTCGACGTGCTCCAGCGCATCGACCGCCATCCCGCCTCCGAGGTCCACCTGCTCATCCCGCGGTTGTGGACGCAGCACTTCGCCGACAACCCACTGCGGTCAGATTTGCACAACCGGCGGTCCTGAACAACGACGCCGCGTAGAGACCGCTTATCGCACTACGGGCGTGTCATCCTATGCGGATGGACTGGCGCAGATCCACGCGATCGGAAAGCGGCGTCAGCAGCACGGCTATCTCCCCGTGGTGGACGCGTATTCAGAACAGAACGGGTAGGGCGCTCCACGTTTTCTGCGAGAAGACGACCGATGCGGCGCGCAACGTGGGCCACAGGCGGTGGCGAAACCCTGTCACAGTACCGCTGGGAGAGGTACCAACAGCGGCTACCGAGAACTCAGCAAGTCGGACGTACGCAATTGCTCGAGCCCAGCCCCCGCGCTCCTGATTGTTTATGGGAACTCTCGGGCCTCTGAGAGCACCTGCTCGTAGACGGATTGGCTCAACCAAAAGCGCGCACGCAGACGCAGATCGTCGAGCAAGGGTTTGACGGAACCGATAAGTCCCCGGCGTTTACCGAGCAGGAGAACACCCGCGACGCCCATCGTGGTGAGACCTTGTCGCCTGGCCTGATGCCGACCGTCCAACTCGTCTATCAGGATCAGAGTGCAAATGCTCCCAGCAATCGATGGCCTTGAGATCATCGGCCAATTCAGACTCGTCAAAATGAACCGGAACACCGCGGGACGCAGACAATTGCCTGAATTCCCATAGCGACAGCCCAGCAAAGGCTCGGGCCTTGCCCGCCGACAGCCGCTGTTGCGAATACAGGGCCAATGCCAGTTCCCGTTTCGCCTCAGCCGGCGTCAGGCGCGCCGAATCCAAGACGTCCTCGGGGATCTCGATCTTTACCGCTGCCACGATGGCCTCCGCGTTTCGGTTTCGGATTGATCTTCAGTTTACTCGCTCGACGCACCCATGTAACGGCTGGGATGTCCTTGGGATGCACATCGTAACCCGGGAACAGGTGCTCAACCGGACGTGCGGTGGGGTCCACCCTGCGCCGGGCCGTCGAGAAGTGGCATAGACCGACCGCCTTGCTACAGAAGGTCCCGGTTCTTCTCCCGCACGCGCTGGTAAAACTCCTCCATCACCGCGACGAATGAACTGTCACGCTCCCACAAAGCGGGGAAATCGCCGGCCTTGCGCACCAGAATGGCCGGCACGGCCGCCGGGATCGCCGGTTCGATCTCGCTCGGCAGGCGCTGCTTG
>CAILVI010000467.1 GCA_903837595.1 uncultured Thiodictyon sp. | reverse complement strand
CAAGCAGCGCCTGCCGAGCGAGATCGAACCGGCGATCCCGGCGGCCGTGCCGGCCATTCTGGTGCGCAAGGCCGGCGATTTCCCCGCTTTGTGGGAGCGTGACAGTTCATTCGTCGCGGTGATGGAGGAGTTTTACCAGCGGGTGCGGGAGAAGAACCGGGACCTGCTGTGATCGGCTGGGGGGCCGTCCCAGGTCGTCGCGCGCCTTGCCCATGAGGCGATTTCGCCCCACAATCGCTTCATTTATTGGAGCGATTGATTCGTGCAAACGCCTCACCTTTGGATCTGGCAGCAACCCGACTGGCCCCGCTTGCGCTGGGACGAGGCCCGTCTGTCGCCACTGCTCGCCCGCGCCCGGCTGGCCCAGGGCAAGGTCCTGGGGGCGGCCCGACTGCTCGACGTCAATCTCACCCTGGAGGCGATGGCCGCCATCCTGGTGGAGGATGGTCTGACCACCAGTGCCATCGAGGGCGAGCGGCTCGATCTGGACACAGTGCGCTCCTCGGTGGCCCGCCGACTGGGACTGCCGACCGTCGGGCTGCCGACGCCGCCGCGTGGCGTGGATGGGTTGATCGATGTGCTGCTGGATGCGACTAGGCACCATGACGCGACTTTGACCGTCGGGCGCCTGCTCGGTTGGCAGGCCGCCTTGTGTCCAACGGGCTACTCCGGTCTGCACGCCATCCAGGTCGGCAGCCTGCGCGGCGACGAACCGATGCAGGTCGTCTCGGGCGGTCACGGCCGCGAAAAGGTCCACTTCGTTGCACCACCCCGCGCGGGACTGGACGCGGAGGTCGAGCGTTTCCTGGCCTGGTTCAACGCACCACCCACTGACCTTGATGGCTTAGTACGCGCCGGGCTCGCTCACCTCTGGTTCGTCACGCTGCATCCCTTCGAGGACGGCAACGGCCGGCTGGCCCGCGCCATCACGGACATGGCGCTCTCCCAGGATGAAGGCCAGCCGATGCGGTTTTTCAGCCTCTCCGCACAGGTCCTGCGGGAACGCGATGCCTACTATGACATCCTGGAGCGCACCCAGCGTGCCGGAGTGGAAGTCCCGACTGGCTCGCCTGGTTCCTGATGCAGGTCGAGGCGGCCGCGACCGCCGCCGAGCAGACGGTGGCCGACACCCTCGCCAAGGCGCGATTCTGGCTCCGACACCACGCCACCATCCTCAATGAGCGTCAGCGTAAAGTGCTCAACCGTCTGTTGGACGCTGGCCCGGCCGGATTCGCGGGCGGTATGAACACCCGCAAGTATCTCGGTCTGACCAAGACCAGCCGCGCAACCGCTTACCGGGAGCTGGCTGATCTGGTGGAGAAGGGTTGTCTGCGCCCCACCGATAAGGGGGGGCGCAGCAGCGGGTATGAGATCCTCTGGTGATTTACAGGTCGAAGCGATCCAGGTTCATCACCTTGGTCCAGGCGGCCACGAAGTCCCGCACGAAGGTCTGCGGCGCGTCGTTGCTCGCATAGACCTCCGCCAGCGCGCGCAGCTGCGAGTTCGAGCCGAAGACGAGATCGGCGATGGTGCCCGTCCATCGCAGCGCCCCGGTCTTGCGATCGTGCCCTTCCAGCACGCCTTCAACCGTCGTGGACCTCTGCCACTGTGTGTTCATGTCGAGCAGATTCACGAAGAAGTCATTGGTCAGGGTCTCGGGTCTGTGGGTGAAGACGCCGTGCGCAGAGCGGTCAAAATTGGCGTTCAGCACGCGCAGGCCGCCGATGAGTACCGTCATCTCGGGTGCGGTCAGGGTCAGCAGTTGCGCCTTGTCGACCAGCAGTTCGGCCGCTGCCCCCTCCAGCCCCGCGCGGGTGTAGTTACGGAAGCCGTCGGCCTGCGGCTCGAGCACGGCCAACGACGCCACATCGGTCTGCGCCTGTGTGGCGTCCATGCGGCCCGGGGAGAAGGGCACCTGCACCTCAAAGCCGGCCTTCTTTGCCGCGGCTTCGACGGCCGCGCCGCCCGCCAGGACGATCAGGTCGGCCAGCGAGACCTTCTTCCCCCCGGGCCGGTCTCCACTTTGGGCGCCGTTGAACGCCTGCTGGATGGCTTCCAGGATCGCGAGGGTCTTGGCCAGTTCCAACGGCTGGTTGACGGCCCAGTCCTTCTGCGGCGCCAGGCGGATGCGCGCGCCATTGGCGCCGCCGCGCTTGTCGCTGCCGCGGAAGGTCGCGGCCGAGGCCCAGGCGGTGCTGACCAGCGTCGAAATAGACAGGCCGGAAGCCATCACCTGGGCCTTCAGTGCGGCGCAGTCCTGCGCATCCACCAGTGCGTGGTCGAGGGCGGGGATCGGGTCCTGCCAGATCAGTTCTTCCTGCGGCACCAGTGGGCCGAGGTAGCGGGCGCGCGGGCCCATGTCACGGTGCGTCAGCTTGAACCAGGCGCGGGCGAAGGCGTCGGCGAACTCCTGCGGGTGCTGCATGAAGCGGCGCGCGATCTTCTCGTAGGCCGGGTCCATGCGGATGGCCATGTCGGCCGTGGTCATGATGGGGGCGTGGCGTTTGCTGGGATCATGTGCGTCGGGCACGGTGCCGGCACCGGCGCCACCCTTGGGTGTCCACTGGTGGGCGCCGGCCGGGCTCTTGGTCAGCTCCCATTCATAGCCGAACAGGTTCTCGAAATAGCCGTTGTCCCACTGGGTCGGGTGATTGGTCCAGGCGCCCTCAATGCCGCTGGTGATGGTGTCGTCACCCCGGCCAGAGCCCAGGCTGTTCTTCCAGCCCAGGCCCTGCTCCTCGATGTCGGCGCCCTCCGGCTCGCGGCCGACGTAGGTTGCCGGGTCACCGGCGCCGTGGCACTTGCCGAAGGTGTGGCCGCCGGCGGCGAGCGCCACCGTCTCCTCGTCGTTCATGGCCATGCGGGCGAAGGTCTCGCGGATGTCCCGCGCCGAACCCAGTGGGTCCGGGTGGCCGTTCGGGCCTTCGGGGTTCACGTAGATCAGGCCCATCTGCACGGCGCCCAGCGGGTTGGCGAGTTCACGGTCGCCACTGTAGCGCTCGTCGCCCAGCCAGGTAGTCTCCGGCCCCCAGTTGATGTCTGGCTCGGGCTCCCAGATGTCCGCGCGGCCCCCGGCGAAGCCGAAGGTCTTGAGCCCCATCGACTCCAGCGCGACGGTGCCGGTGAGGATCAAGAGGTCTGCCCACGAGAGCTTCCGGCCGTACTTCTGCTTGATCGGCCACAGCAGCCGGCGCGCCTTGTCGAGGTTGCCGTTATCCGGCCAACTGTTCAGCGGTGCGAAGCGTTGCGCGCCGGTGCCGGCGCCGCCGCGGCCGTCGGCGATGCGATAGGTGCCCGCGGCATGCCAGGCCATGCGGATGAACAGCGGGCCATAGTGGCCGTAGTCCGCGGGCCACCAGTCCTGCGAGTCCGTCATCAGTGCCCGCAGGTCCCGGATCACGGCGTCCAGGTCGAGACTCTTGAACGCCTCGGCGTAGTTGAAGGTCGCGCCCGGCCGGTTGGACAGCGTGGAATGCTGATGCAGGATCGCCAGGTTGAGCTGATTGGGCCACCAGTCCCGGTTGCCCCGGCCACCGCTGGCCATGGTCTGCACTCTTGCGCTGCTTGAGAATGGGCACTGCGATTGGGTTGACATGGTTGTCTCCTGTGACAGTATTCAATGGATTGGCCGCGACGGTCTGGATGTCGGGCACCGTTCAATCAACGCATCAGCGACGTCGGCGTCACGTCCTGGGCCTGCATGGTCGTCGGCATGGGGATGTGTTGGATTACCTTGCCGCCGAAATCGACCTTGTTCAGTTCGACCTTGCGGACCGTCAGGTCACCGTAGGTCCGAAAGTAGGCGACGTGGTTCTTCAGATCATAGACCGTCGCCCACTCGGTCAGGTCATAGTCCATCGTTGGACCGCCTCCGGTCTTGGACGGGGTCTTCTGCGCCACCACGCCGAGTGGAATGTCGACCGCGTTCAGGATATGGAAGGCCAGGTTCGCCCCCTCGGCCGCCGTCGCCACGGGGGTTGACGCAAAGGCAAGCGCGGTGGTCTTCACAAAACGGCTCGGTGGTGTGTAGTCCCCCGGCAGCCCCAGGAGCCCGGTGCCCTGGCCGAGCGGCTTGACCTCCACCGACCCCAGCTTGAGCGCATCGACGTTGATGTTCGTCAAGTCGATATGGTTACGCAGGTTGGTCTGGTGCCAGTCGAAGGGTGGGGAATTGGTGAGGACGCCGATGGGGTTGTCATCAATGTGCAGCTTGCCGTTGAGATCGGCGACTCAAGTGGTCAGGCTGAAAACACTCTCCGGCCAGTGGTCGGCAGTGACCCCCTGCAGGGCGGTGAGAATGCGTGCGGCCAGGGTGGGGTCTACCTGACCGCCGGTCTTGACCTCAGACTGGCCCATTAGAGCCCCTTGCAGTCCCTGGACGATCGCCCGCGCGGCGTCGGCGAGACCGCGCCGGGCTAGCAGGGTGTGGAATTCGTCACTGGACAGGCAGTGGAGGAAGGTGGTCACCACCGTTTCTTCCTCCCAGCGTTTGGGGTCACTAAAGGCTACGACCAGCTCCAACCAGTCCAGAACCTCGGCACCGAGGCCGATGGCTTGTAGCTCACGATAGGTTCTCGGCCACTGGGCGTGGGGTGTTTTGCGTAACCAGTTCGAGAGGGCGAGCGGCGTCACGAGCGGACCCTCGTCCACGGGGCGACGGACGCTCAATGACGCTGCGCCGGCCAAATCGACTGGCAAGGGCGAGGACTCTGGAATCTCCAGATAGTCCAACCCTATGCCCCCCGCCGCCATGAGAGCAGGGGCCGCGGCGGCGGGCGAGCCCAGGTCGTCGCTTGGTGGGGCCTCGGGCGGGGCCTCGGCAACAATGGGTGCATCGTCGTCGGCCTGGCGGCGCAGGAAGGCCGGTATATCCAGATAGTCCAGGTCATTCAAACGACCCGCAGAGTACCCAACGCCCGGGCTAACGACCGACCCCATCCCCCCCCAACCCGCCGGGACCATCTGGGCCACCTGGTGGAGTTCCGGCATCTGCGTCGGCGTCTCCCCTTCGACCCGGACATGGACCAGCAGAAAGTTGGTCCGGTCCGTGACCAACTGGTACCCCACGGCCAGGTCGACCGAGTCTGCTGCCGACAGGGATTGGAGCCGATCCATGGCGGCCATCCGCGCCAGGGCATCGCCCGCCTCGACCTGAGCCGGGTCGAGTACCGCGCACGCAATCTCCGCCGCCTGCGTCGCACCCGGCGATGCCCCCAGCCAGCGGACCGTGCCGGCCGGCGCGCGCGCAAAGCCCGCGAAGCAGTTGACCGTGTCGCCGTCGAAGATGGCAGTCGCCAGTGGCGAGACCCACAGGGGTCTCTGGTCCTCCGGCCAGACCAGACGCAGCCCCGTCAGCCGCGGTGACCGCAGCCGGGCGAACATGCGCAGCACGGCGGGTTCCACCGCCTCGCCCGGGGCGACGAAGTCGCAGGCCCCGCCAGTCGCCGTCGCCAGGCGGCGCAGATGACCTTCCGCCGGGCTGGCCCCGATCCCCACCACGAAGACCCGGTGACCGGTCTCCCCGGCGGTCTCGATGAGCCGGTCGATCGCCTCGATCTCCCCATCGGTGACCAGCAACAGATCGCTCTCGCCGCCATGCGCCAGGGCGCAGGTCGACACCAGGGCGCTTTCCATCTCGGTGCCCCCCAGGTCCGCCTCCAGTGCCCCGACCCACCGCTGGGCCGCCAATCGGCTCACCTCGGTCAGCAACCACAGCCCCCGGGAGCGATGCTTGACCGTGCTGCCGAAGCGCGACAGCGAGAACCGGTCCGTCGGCCCCAACTGGAGCAGGACGGCCTGCAAGGCCCGCCGCGCGGCGGCGATGCTGTCGCCCGCCATGGACCCGGAGCAGTCCACCAGGATCTTGAGCGCCTGACCCTGGGTCTGAACCGGCATCTGCGGCAGGAAGCTCGCCAGCACCACAACGTGGTCCCCACTGGGGTCCGCAACCGGGTCCCGCGCCATGACGGCCATGGACTGCTGCGCCAGTTGATCGATCACCAACACGAAATCCCGGTCCAGGGCGCCCTGCCGGGCCAGCGACACGCCCAGCACATCCGCACCGACGCCATCCTCGCGACCCACGGCAATGGGGTGGCTCGGTGAGGCGACCCGCGCCCGCGCCAAGTCACCGTGCAGGCGCAGGCGAATCGCGAAGGGATAGACCGCCAGGAGGTTGAACTCGCTGACTTGGTGGGGCTGCAACCCACCATCGCGCACCGGGTCCCCGTAACGCGGGGCGATCACGGTGGGGATTGAGAGACGCAGGCCGCCCTGCTCGAATGCAAGCACCTGGGCGTAGCGCACGGTGATCTGGCAGACCTCGCCCGCCAGCAGGTTGCCCAGGTTCAGGCTGTAGCTGCCGTCGTGGTTACGCTCCAGCATGATGGCCGACTGCCCCTGGCTCAGGGCCTCCTCATAGCGGGCCTCGGCCTGGCGCTTCTCGACCACCGAACCGGTCAGGTGTTGCCCATTGAGGATGACGTCCACACCCAGCAGCACGGCACCCCAGGGGAGCGGGAAGCGATAGACCACCTCCATGTTCGTCTTGGCGGTATTGCGGAAGCGCTGTTCCACAGACATGTCCAGCAACAGCCCCCGTAGATCGCCGGTGGCGACCAGGCCCTCCAGCATCGCCGGCCGACCATCCCGACTCTCCAACCGCGCACTCGCATCCTGTTCCATCGTCTCGCCCCTACCTTACTGTTGTTCTTGTTTCGCGGCGCCGTCTGCGGGTGACTCAACGGTCACCGCGGCGAAGGCCGCCATCACGCCCTGCACGAAGGACCGCACCTGCTCGGGCGTGAGCCCCGCCCGCCCCGGGTCGATCACCACCTCCACCCCCGCGGCGACTTTCAGGTGACTACAGACCGTCACCGATCCCAGCGCCTGATGCCGTGGCGGCACGGGCGGTGGTTCTCCCTGCAGCAGCGCACGGATACGCTCCAGTGACACCCCCGCCGCGGTCCATTTCTTGATCTGGAGCAGTTGCTCCAGATGGCGGGGGCCGTACCGGGCCGCGCGGGTCCCCCCCTGGGGCCGATCCACCAGACCGATCTGGATGTAATAGCGCACGGTGCGCGCGGACAGATCAGCGAGGACGCAGAGCTCGGACAGGGGGTAGTTGGGTTCAGAGACTGGTAGGTCTGTCATGGGCGACATTGAAACACTTGCACTGGCGCGAAACAAGTGCTTTAATCTTTTCCATGGTCGGAAACCGCCGACACTCTAAGACTGCGTCGCGTCGCGCTTGACGTCTATTGCAGCCGATGGATGTTGGGCGTAAATTCCGCGTCCTTGCCGGGCAACTCGCCCGGCTTCGTCAGTTAATCGTCTAGGGTACTGTGAGCATTCAACGTCCTGACCATTGCACCGTCACACTATCAGCCGCCTGCCTTGGCGGTGGGTGCTGTGCTGCCTGGACGAACGGAATAGCTCAGGACCCATGCAGCGCAGTCATGGCGGACAACCGCCCATACGACCTACAGTCGGCCAAGTCGCGGCGCAATAACCGCCCAGGCTTTACGACGTCCAAAACCATCTGATCGTCTGACCGGCAACCCCGTCAGCCGATCTGGCGGGGCAGCAAGAGAACCGGTACCACCTTTCCGGTCAATGACTCCCCCCGCCGTCCAGGCACGGACAAGCCGTGCCCGTCACCAAAGGGAGGGAGCAATGGCGAACAAGCAACTTTTCGCATCCAGCCGGGGCCGTCTGCTGCCGGGCGCCGATACCGTCAATGAGGCCGGAGGCTTGGCCTATGCCTTGCCGCCCAAGGCCGCCCTGGCGCAACTGGTCATGACCGGCACCCTGGGCAACGCCTTCTACGCCAACGCCCAAGCGCAGCTTGGTGCGCTGCTCGACTGTGCGCGTCAGGTGGACCCGCTCTATGTGGCGAAAACCGCAGTCTTCGCCCGCCGGCACGGGTACATGAAGGACACCCCGGCGGTCCTGGTGGCCATGCTCACCCTGAGTTCGCCGGATCTGGCACGCCGCGCCTTCGAGCAGGTGGTCGACAACGGTCGGATGCTGCGTAACTTCGTGCAGGTCCTGCGTTCCGGTGTCCTGGGCCGCAAGTCCCTGGGCTCGGCGCCCAAGCGGATGGTGCAACGGTGGTTGGACGATAGGGCCGTCGCGCAGCTCATGAACGACGCAGTAGGCCAGTCGCCGTCCCTGGCGGACATCATCAAGATGGTCCATCCGCGGCCGGTGAATCCCGAGCGTGAGGCCGTCTATGGCTGGCTACTGGGGCGGACCGTCGCGGCCGAACAACTGCCCGAGCAGGTGCGCACCTACGAGGCGTTCAAGGCGGCATTGGCCGCGGGCGATCAGCAGGCACCGCTGCCGGCAGTGAACTTCCAGTTGCTGACCGCCCTGCCGCTCACGCCGGCACACTGGATCGAGATCGCACGCCGGGCGCCCTGGCAGACGCTGCGGATGAATCTCAATGCCTATGCACGGCATGGCGTGTTCGGGGAGAGGGGAACCGACGGCCTGGTGTCGGACCTGGCGGCCCGGTTGCGCGATCGCGAGACCATCCGCCGTGCCCGGGTGTTCCCCTTCCAGTTGCTCGCCACCTGGCGGGCGTTGGATGAGCGCGTACCGGTCGAGTTGCGCGAGGCCCTGCAGGATGCGATGGAGATCGCCTTGGAAAACGTGCCGGTGCTGGCGGGCAAGGTCTATGTGCTGCCCGATGTGTCCGGGTCCATGGGGGCGCCGGTCACGGGTGCCCGCCAGGGCGCGAGCAGTCAGGTGACCTGCCGGGACGCCGCGGCGCTGATTGCCTCGGCCATCCTGCGGCACAACCCGTCGGCGCAGCTGATCGCCTTCGATGACCAGGTTCGGCCGCTGGCGCTCAACCCGCGGGACAGCGTGACCACCAATGCGGCGGTTCTGGCGCGGACCGGCGGCGGGGGGACCAATACCAGCCAGCCGCTGGCCTGGCTCAACGCACGGCAGGCCCGCGGCGATCTGGTCCTCTATTGCTCGGACAACGCGTCCTGGATGGACCACCGCCATGCCGGAGCGACCGAGACCCTGCGCCAGTGGGAGGCGTTCCGGGTACGGAATCCGGCCGCGCGGCTGGTGTGCCTGGACCTGCAGCCCTATGCCAGCAGCCAGGCGTTGAGCCGTGCGGACATCCTCAACATCGGCGGCTTTTCGGATGCGGTGTTCGAGGTGCTGGGACGCTTCGCTCGGGGCGAGCACGACGGCGAGCATTGGGTGGCCGCTATTGAAGCGGTGGAGGTGTAAGGGGTTCGCCCCGCGGGCGGGAATGCAGTCGGGAGTACATGTCTTGAAAACATATCGTCTCTCGACATTCCCTTGTCCCGCTCGTGGGGCAACGGTTTCGCGACGAATGCGGTTCGGCAGTACATGGCAATAGCGGTTGGGAACTCGCACCGGGGGATCGCCCCGGGTTACCGGCCTGCTTGACGGGCTGGGAAAAGGAACTGTCGGCCACCTTGTCGTCGCCTTTTTTGTTCGGTTTCGGCAGCGAATGCCGTCGGCGTTACTCATAATCCATGGGTCGCGGGTTCGATTCCCGCCACCGCGCAGGCGGTGTAGCTCAGTCGGTAGAGCAATGGGGGCCTCGTGCCCAAACGTCGACACCCTTGTCGCTGCCACCTTTTTCGCAGGTCCCGGCGCACTGGTCGGGCCAGGAGGCAACCATGCCCATCAAGCAAGTGATCACCGAGGGCGAGAAGCCCGTCAAGGTCTGGACCGACGAGTTGGACCCCGGCGCGCGGGCGCAGTTGGTGAACCTGTCCAAGCTGTCCTTCATCCACCACCACGTGGCGGCCATGCCGGACGTGCACGGCGGCATCGGCGCCACGATCGGCAGCGTCATCGCCACCCACCAGGCCATCATCCCGGCCGCGGTGGGGGTGGATATCGGCTGCGGTATGGCGGCGGTGCGCCTGTCGCTGCGCGCCAACGACATCGACGAGAAGTCCCTGAAAAAGCTCTTCGACCAGATCAGCCGGGACGTGCCGGTCGGCCGCAACCAACACAAGGACGAGCGCGCCTTGACCGAGGTCGCTCGGCCCTTCGACGCCCAGCTCGCCGCCATGACCGGGAAGCACCCGCAACTGCTCAAGGCCTTCGGGCGATTCTCCAACTGGGTTAACCAGATGGGGACCCTGGGCGGCGGTAACCACTTCATTGAGGTCTGCCTGGACGAGGCGGATCAGGTGTGGGTGATGCTGCACTCCGGGAGCCGGGGCATCGGCAACGCCATCGGCCACTACTTCATCGAACTGGCCCGGCGGGACATGGAGCGCTGGTTCATCCAGTTGCCGGATCGGGACCTGGCCTACTTCCCCGAAGGGAGCGAGCACTTCGACGACTATGTGGAGGCGGTGTCCTGGGCTCAGTCCTACGCGCGAGAGAACCGTGACCAGATGATGCAACTGGTCCTGGCGGCCCTGGCCCGGCACCTGCCGCCCTTCCAGGCGACCATGGCCGTGGTCAACTGCCACCACAACTATGTGGACCGGGAGCATCATTTTGGAAAGAACGTCTGGGTCACCCGCAAGGGGGCCATCCGGGCGCGCGAGGGTGACCTGGGGATCATTCCCGGCAGTATGGGGGCGCGCAGCTACATCGTGCGCGGCCGGGGTAACCCGGAAAGCTTTTGCTCCTGCGCCCACGGGGC
Source organism: uncultured Thiodictyon sp. (assembly GCA_903837595.1). Classification (GTDB taxonomy): domain Bacteria; phylum Pseudomonadota; class Gammaproteobacteria; order Chromatiales; family Chromatiaceae; genus Thiodictyon. Next base: position 192 of record CAILVI010000467.1, on the reverse strand, counting down.
CGGCCGGCGCATGAGCCGCACCGCGGCCGAGCACCAGTTCACCGTCGAAGACCTGGCAGCCCAGACCGCGGGGGTCATCTGCCGCAAGGACAAGGGCGTGCTCGACGAGATCCCGGGCGCCTACAAGGACATCGACCAGGTCATGGCCAACCAGGCGGACCTGGTGGAGGTGGTGCATACCCTCAAGCAGGT
>CAILVI010000466.1 GCA_903837595.1 uncultured Thiodictyon sp. | reverse complement strand
GCGACACAGAAAGCCTCCGAAACAACAGGGCACAACCGGTCCCTCCAGTGTAGGCGAACGTCGCCGCGTTGTCGGCTCGGCATCCGCCTCGCCCGGCTGCGGAATTCGCCACCAGTGTCCGTTCCTCAGCCCAACCTACGCCGCTGCCAGCCGGGCTGAACCACGGGCCAGCGCCGACGGACGGCCTCGCGGCGGGCCTGGTCGCATCAGCATTGCATCCGCGACCGTTCCCGCCTATCCTGATGTTGCGGTGCAGCAACGGCCGTCCGGCCGACTGCGAGCGCTCACGCGTGCCCGATCAGCTCGTCCACATGGGTACTGACACACCGGCCCAAGGCCGACAGGGTATAGCCTCCCTCCAGACAGGAGACGATCCGTTCGTGTGCGTGCTTGGTGGCCAGGTGGTGCAACTCCCGGGTGATCCAGGCATAGTCCGGTTCGCGCAGGTTGAAGTGCGCCATGTCGTCCTCGGCGTGTCCGTCGAACCCGGCGGAGATGAAGATCATCTCGGGGGCGAAGGCATCCAGGCGCGGCAGCCAAGCGCGCTCCACGGCGGCGCGGAACTCGGTCCCGCCGGTCAGGCGCGGCAGGGGCAGGTTGATGATGTTGGGCTCCACCGTGTCGGCGCCGGTGCCGGGGTAGAACGGGTGCTGGAAGCTGGAGCAGAAGAGCACGCGCGGCTCGCCGGTGAAGATTTCCTCGGTGCCGTTGCCGTGGTGGACGTCGAAGTCGATGATCGCGACCCGTTTGAGCCCATGGTGCTCGAGTGCGTGGGCGGCGCCGATGGCCACGTTGTTGAAGAAGCAGAAACCGGCCGCGCTGTCGCGTCCCGAGTGGTGACCCGGCGGGCGCACGCAGCAGAAGGCGGCGTGGTGCTTCTCGCCCATGACCAGATCGACCCCCAGGATGGCCGCCCCGGCGGAGCGCAGCGCGGCGGGCAGGGTACCCTTGTTCATGGCGGTGTCGCCGTCCAGCCAGGCCAGTTCGTCACCGGATGGTGCGGCCGCGAAGATACGCTGGATGTAGTCCCGATCATGAACCCGCGCCAGTTGCTCCCGGGTGGCCTCTGGGGCGTCATAATGGGTGACCAGCATTTCCATGCCGGAGGCGATCATGCGGTCGGAGATCGCATGCAGCCGTTCTGGGCCTTCCGGGTGGAAGGCGCCCATTTGGTGCTCCCGGCAACACTCGTGGGAGATAAAGGCGAGGTTCATGGTCGGTCCTCAAGGCGCGGGCACGCTGACGTTGAGCCACGGCGTCCCGCGCGGTACTTGTTGATGATGGTCTCCTGTGCCGCCCGGCGTGAGCCGCGCCGGCACGGCCGCAGCTTAAACCGAATCGTGCCCGGGAGGGCAGTCCCCCCATGCATTTGTCCGATGTAGATCAGTTGTTCACCCCCAGTGCCGTGGCCGTCTTCGGGGCCAGCGACAACGCGGATTCAGTCGGCGGTCAGGTCTATCGCAACATCCTGGCCGGGACGTTCAAGGGTCAAACCTACGCCGTCAATCCCAAGTACACGGAGGTGGCGGGGCATCCGTGCTATAAGGATTTGAGCGCGCTTGATAAACATGTCGATCTGGCGCTGATCGCCGCCCCGGCCAATCAGGTGGTGGGCATTCTGGATCAGTGTGGGGGCTATGGGGTGCAGGTGGCGGTAGTCTACTCGGCCGGGTTCGGCGAGCGGGGTGATGTGGGTGCGGCCATGCAGGACCGGCTGGTGGAGGCGGCGCGGCGCAACCGCATCCGCCTGCTCGGGCCCAACTGTCACGGCGTGATCCGCCCTCAGCATGGGCTGAATGCCAGCGCCGGTCACGACATGCCGCGGCGCGGCAATGTCGCCCTGGTGGCCCAGTCGGGGGCGATCTGTAGCGCGATGATCGACTGGTCGGAGCGGCGCCAGCTCGGGCTCTCCGCCGTGGTCTCCATGGGCGCGGCGGCGGATGTGGACTTCGGCGACATCCTCGACTTCCTGGCACTCGACAGCCACACGCAGTGCATCCTGCTCTATGTGGAGGGCATCCGTAACGCCCGTCGCTTCATGAGTGGTCTGCGGGCGGTGGCGCGGCTCAAGCCGGTGGTGGTCGTGAAGGCCGGCCGGCATGCGGCCGGTACCCGCGCCATCCGCTCGCATACCGGCGCCTTCGTCGGCTCAGAGGAGGTCTTCCGGGCGGTCACCGAGCGCGCCGGAGTGGTCCAGGTGGCGCATCTGGAGGAGTTGTTCGACGCCGCCCAGGTGTTCGGGACCGGGCGGCGGCTCAACGGTGAGCGCATCGTCATCATCACCAATGGGGGTGGGCCCGGGGTGCTCGCGGCGGATCGCGCCCAGGACCTGGGGCTCAGCCTGCCGCTACTCTCGGAGGCCACCCGCCAAGTCCTGGCACAGGCCCTGCCGAGTTACTGGTCCAATGGCAACCCGGTGGACATCATCGGCGATGCCTCCCCAGAGCGTTATCGGGTCGCCCTGGATGCCTGTCTCGCCGATCCGGAGATCGACGGGATACTGGTGATCTTCGCCCCCCTGGGCTTTGGCGAGCCGACGCTCACCGCGGAGCAGGTGATCGAGGCGATGAAAAAGAACAAGAAACCGGTGATCGTCTCCTGGATGGGCGGCAACCGCGTGGCCGAGGCCCAGGCACTGTTCGCCGAATACCATGTTCCTCACTTCGAGAGTCCGGAGACGGCGATTAAGGCATTCTCATTTCTCGCCAGGCACTTGCGTAATCAGCGCCTGCTGATGCAGTCCCCGGGACCCCTGTCGCACCAGGAGCCTCCGGACGTGGAGGGCGCGCGCCTGATCATTGAAGGGGTGATGTCCGAGGGGCGCAAGCTCTTGGGCATCATCGAGGCCAAGGCGATCCTCGCCGCCTTCCGCATCCCCACCATGCACGCGGTGCGGGCCAACAGCCCGAACGAGGCGCTGATGGCGGCGGAGGCCTTGGGCTTTCCGGTGGTGGTCAAGATCAACTCCCCGGACCTGGAGAACAAGTCGGACGTGGACGGGGTGGTGCTCAATGTCGCCGACGCCCAGTCGGTGCGGCGCACCTATACCGAGATCGTGGAGCGTGCCAAGCGCCTGCGCCCGGATATCCGGGTCGATGGGGTGACCGTGGAGCGCATGGTTTCCAAACACGCGGCCCGCGAGCTGGCGGTCGGTGTGAAGCGCGATTCGATCTTCGGCCCGGTCATCAGCTTCGGGGCCGGCGGCACCGAGGTCGATTTGCAGGAGGACCGTGCCCTGGGGCTGCCGCCGCTCAATTCATTCATCACCCACACGATGATCGAGCACACCCGGGTGGCGCGGATGATGGAGGCCCGCCAGCAGATCCCGTCCATGAACAAGGTGGCCCTGGCGGAGATTCTGCAGCGCGTCTCCGAGATGGTCTGCGAGCTGCCCGAGATCCTCTCAATGGAGATCAATCCATTGATCGGCAACGACAAGGAGGTGCTCGCGGTGGATGCCAGGATCTGCGTCAATTACCGTCCGCCGCAGCAGACCACCTATGGCCACATGGCCATCCACCCCTATCCGGTCAGCCTCATGGAGCGCGTCCAGCTCCCGGACGGCAAGGATCTGGTGATCCGCCCGATCCGCCCGGAGGATGCCGACATGACCCAGGAGTTCGTTCGCGGGCTCTCCGAACAGACCAAATATTTCCGCTTCATGCAGGCCATCAAGGAGCTGACCCCGGAGATGTTGGTGCGCTTCACGCACATCGACTACGACCGGGAGATGGCCCTGATCGGTGTGATCGACCGCGATGGACAAGATGAGGCAGTCGGGATCTCACGCTACAACTCCCGTCCCGGGGGGGAGGCGTGCGAGTTTGCCGTCGTGGTCTCCGATACCTGGCGTAACCTGGGAATCGGTGCCCGGCTCATGCGTTCGCTGATGGCCAACGCGCGCCGGCGAGGCTTCCGCGTCATGGAGGGGGAGGTCCTCACCGCCAATACCCGTATGTTGGCCCTGATGAAGTCCCTGGGCTTTCGCATCGACGCCGACCTGGAAGACCCGGCCGTCAAGTTGGTCACCAAGGTGCTGTGACCGCGTAGGGGCGGGTTTGAAACCCGCCCGGCCGG
>CAILVI010000465.1 GCA_903837595.1 uncultured Thiodictyon sp. | reverse complement strand
TCGAGCAGGGCCTGCCGGAGGCGGTCAAGGCCGCGACCGAGGACCTGAACCGTGCCGAGGCGAAACAGCGTGATGTCCTGCACTGCGGCACCGCCGAGGCCGCGCCCGGTTGCGCCGTGACGGTGCGCTATTTGTATCAAGTCGCCCGCGGCCAACCCAGAGAAATCGTGTTTGCGCAGATGCTGGCCGGATTCGAGCTCGCCACTAACGACGCGCGGGTGGTCGGACTCAACCTGGTCATGCCGGAAGATGCGCTGGTGCCGATGCGCGATTTTTCACTGCACATGCGCCTGCTCGACTACCTGCACAGCATGTATCCCAAGGTGCATATCACACTGCATGCCGGCGAACTGGTTCCCGGGATGGTGCCGCCGGAAGGACTGCGCTTTCATATTCGCGAATCGATCGCGGTCGGCCACGCCGAACGGATTGGTCATGGGGTCGCGGTCATGCAGGAAGACGATGCGCTTGGCCTGCTACGGAAAATGGTGAAAGACCGGATTCTGGTGGAGGTCTGCCTGACCAGCAACAGCGGCATTCTGGGCGTGAGCGGCACCCGACACCCACTGTCGACTTACCTGAAACAGGGTGTGCCGGTGGCACTCGCGACTGACGATGAAGGGGTCTCGCGCTCCGAAATGACCGGTGAATATCTAAAGGCTGTCGCGGATCAACAAGTCGATTACCGCCAGCTAAAGACAATGGCGCGCAACAGTCTGCACTATGCCTTCGTGGAGGGCGGTGCATTGTGGCAGAACCTTGAGCGTTTAACACCGGTGTCGGCCTGTGCCGCCGATCTGCGGGGTGCAAGAGCAGCCGGCACCCAGTGCCGCGCTTACCTGGATCAAAATACCAAGGCGCGCTTGCAATGGGAGTTGGAGGATGCGTTTACGGCCTTTGAACGGCGGTTTTGAAGTAGTCAGCAATCAAAAATCGCCAATGGCCGTTTCCTCGATCAGCCGGATACTGCCATCCGCCACGCGACGGTTGCGCAAGCCGGGCAACTCCCCCGCGAACTCCGCGGGCAGCGCGAAGTTCCTGGGATCGGTGGCCGGCAGGCTGATCAGATTAATTAGGACGTCTTTATGCTGACGCGAGACATTGCCCACCCACAGTGGTGTGCCGTCGTCCAGTTGCACGCGCGTCGGCCACAGACGCAAGACCTCCCGTAGGTCATCACCCGTGGTCTTGGTCATGACCAGGGTCTCCTGGCGGCCGTCGTGGACCTGGGGGATCACCGGCAATTGCGCCAGCGGCAGCGAGGGGGACAGCAGTCGCAGCGCATTGCCCCAATCCAGCATCGCTGCGCGTTGCCAACCACGCTCGGCCAGGGCCGTACGGAGGGTGGCCGGGTCGCCCGCGTATTGAATGGTCAGGGGGTGGCGGTGACGCTGGCTCAGGTCTTCCCGGCGGTTGGGGACCTGGGCCCAGGCGGTGTCGTGCCAGGTGCCGCGTGCCACCACCGTCGTGCGCGGTGCGGGGGTCAGGCGGGCCAGTTCGCGGTCGCCGCCGGTCCACTCATGCAGGCCGAGGCCCGCCGTCAGGCCAAGCGCCGCGACCATCCCGAGCACGCCGGGGCGCAGCCCCGGCCGGCTATGCTGGTGGTAAGCGAGCCCCAGGGCGGCAACCCACGTGAGCCCCAAGGCGATGCTGCCCAGCACCCCGGTGAGCCACTCCGTGCCCAGATAGACCCGCGCCGCGGCGACGGCCGTGACCGCGGTGGTGGCCAGGGCGTAAGGCACCCACCGCAGCGGTTCCCGCAGGGCGCGGGCGCTGGCGACGGCCAGGAACCCATAGACACTGGTCGCCAGCAGGACCGGTCCGCTGGGGAAGGACCAGGGCAAGAGGAGTTGCAGCCCCAGGGGGGGGCGGGGTACCGCGAGCAGGACGCCCAGCAGCGGGGTGGCCGCCAACGGGAAGACGGCGGCCGCCAGCCAGTAATAGCCGTGACGACCCCGGCCGCACCACCACAGCCAGGCGTAGACCACGAGCACCACCGGCAGGACCACGCTGGGGGTCCCGAAGGCGGCCAGTGCGATCATCAGGTGGTCGCCAACCGGGGTGTGCAGGCTTTGGCCCAGGTCCAGGGCGGCGCGATTCAAGGCCAGTTCCTGGGGTCCGAACAGGGTGAGGCCGGCGATGGTCCCGACCACGAGGACGGCGAGCATCAACAGGACGGCGAGCCCGGTCAGGGCGCGGGCATCCGGGTGTGCCGGGTCCGCCAGGATGTGGGCAATGAGTCCCATGCCGGGGTGCAGGTCGGACCAGCGCAGCAGGCCCTGGAGCCAGGCGCTGGCGTGGGGGGCGAGCAGGCGGTAGACCCGGTGGGCCAGCCAGAAGGTGGCCGACAGGGCGGCCACCAGCAGCAGGCCGAGGATGGCCAGGCGTAGGGCCGCCTCCGCGGCCAGCTTCAGTGAGGCCCCGAGCACCATGCCGGGGATGAAATAGGTGAGGTTCTGCGCGATGGCGGAGGCGATGTTGGCCGCGTAGAAACGGCGCGCCGACATCTGCAGCATCCCGGCGACCAGTGGCACGAAGGCCCGGCTGGGCCCGACGAAGCGGCCGACGACGACGCTCCAGCTGCCGTAGCGGGCAAAGAAGGCGACCCCTTGGTCGAGTGACTCGGGGTAGCGGGAGAAGGGCCAGACACCGAGCAGTCGCTCGTTGAAGTGGCGCCCGACGGCGTAGCTCAGGCCGTCACCCAGAATCGCCCCCGCGACCGCGGCGCCGAAGGCAGGCCAGAAGTGGATGGCACCGGTGGTGATCAGCGCCCCGGTCGCCAGGAGCAGGACCACCCCCGGGACGATCAAGCCGACGATCGCCGTCGACTCGCCCATGGCAACCGCGAAGATCGCCAGATAGGCCAAGCCCGGGTGGTTGCCCACCCAGGCCAGGATCTGGTCGAACTGCGCTTCCACCGGCGCCGCGGGCCGCGACCCTAGGCGGCGATCCGGCTGAAGGCCTGGGTGGCCGCGTCCAGGGTGGCCTGGATCTGCGCGTCTTCGTGGGTGCTGGAGACGAACCCGGCCTCGAAGGCGGAGGGGGCCAGATAGACCCCCAGGTCCAGCATGGCGTGGAAGAAGGCGCGGAACTGGTCCTGGTTGCAGGCGGTGGCCTGGGCGTAGTTGGTCACGGCCGGTGCGTCGGTGAAGAACAGGCCGAACATCCCGCCGACCCGGTTCACCGTCAGCGGCACGCCAGCCGCGCGGGCGCGTTCCACCAGACCGTCGGTGAGCTGCACCGTCCGTTTGGCGAGCTGGTCATAGAAGCCGGGGGCGGAGATCAGTTCCAGGGTCTTCAATCCCGCCGCCATGGCGATGGGGTTGCCGGACAGGGTGCCGGCCTGGTAGACCGGTCCCAGGGGGGACAGGCGCTCCATCACTTCACGCCGGCCGCCGAAGGCCCCCACCGGCATGCCGCCGCCGATCACCTTGCCGAGTGCGGTCAGATCCGGGCGGATGCCGTAGTGGGCCTGGGCGCCGCCCAAGGCGACCCGGAAGCCGGTCATGACCTCGTCCAGGATCAGCAGTGCGCCGTACTGATCGCAGACCGCGCGCAGTCCCTCCAGGAAGCCGGGCACCGGCGGGATGCAGTTCATGTTGCCGGCGACCGGCTCCACGATGATGCAGGCGATCTCGTGACCGATCCGGGCAAAGGTCTCCTGGACCTCCTGCAGATCGTTGTAGGTCAGGGTGATGGTGAGTTCCGCCAGGGCCTTGGGTACCCCGGGGGAGCTGGGTTCACCGAAGGTCAGGGCACCGGAGCCGGCCTTGACCAGCAGCGAGTCGGCGTGACCGTGGTAGCAGCCCTCGAACTTGACGATCTTGTCCCGGCCGGTGAAGCCGCGCGCCAGGCGCAGCGCGCTCATGGTGGCCTCGGTACCGGAGCTGACCATGCGGACCATGTCCATGCTCGGGACCAGGGTACAGACGCGATCCGCCATGGTGGTCTCAAGTTCGGTGGGGGCGCCGAAGGAGAGCCCCTTGTCCAGCCGCTCCCGCACCGCGGCCAATACCTGCGGGTGGGCATGGCCCAGGATCATCGGGCCCCAGGAGCCGACATAGTCGATATAGCGCTTGCCGTCGGCATCGAAGGCATAGGGGCCGCTGGCGCTCTCGAAGAAGACCGGGTCGCCGCCGACCCCGCGGAAGGCCCGCACCGGTGAATTGACACCACCGGGGATGTGGCGCTGAGCGGCGGCAAAGAGGTCGTGGGATCGGCTCATCAGGGAAACTCCGTCGGGCGCGCGCCCGGTTCAAATAGTTGGCTGTAGGCCCGCGCCGCGGCGGTGATATCCGGGGCGGCAAAGACTCCGGTGATCACGGCAAGCCAGTCGGCCCCGGCCGCGATCAGCAGCCTGCCATTCTGTGGCGTGATGCCGCCGATCGCAACCAGCGGCACCGACAATTGTGCGCGCGCCCGGGTCAGCAGGCTCGGGGTGGGACGCACCGCGTGGGGTTTCACGGTGGATGGGTAGAAACTGCCGAAGGCGCAGTAGTCGGCCCCGGCCCGGGCAGCGGCCAGTGCCAGGTCCAGGCGGTCGTAGCAGGAGACGCCGATGATCGCGTCCGCCCTCAGGCGGGCGCGTGCGGTAGCCGGGTCGGCGTCGTCCCGACCCAGGTGGACGCCGGAGGCGCCGACCGCCAGGGCGAGCTCGATGTCGTCATTGATGATCAAGGGGACGTCGGCCCGACGGCACAGCGCGAGCAGCGCGGCCGCCTCGGCGTGGCGGCGTTCGGGGGTGAGCCCCTTGGCCCGGTATTGGATCAGCCGTGCGCCGCCCGCGATGGCCTCGGCCACTTTGGCGAGCAGGTCGCGGTCATCGTCGGCCGGTTCGGGGGTGATGGCATAGAGTCCACGCAGCGCCTGGTTCATGGCGCGGTTCCCGCGTCTTCGCCGGCCGGCGCGGGCAGGTCGAAGAGCCGATTGGGCGTGAGCTGACCGCACCCGGTGCGCCAGGCGCGCGCCAGGCTGGTCCAGGTATAGGTCTGGGCCGCCGCCACTGCCGCCGGCACGGGCAGACCCAGCGCCAAGCGGACGGCGATCGCGGCGGCCAGGGTACAGCCGGAGCCGTGATAGTCGCCGGGCAGGCGCGGCCAGGTCCGGCTCTCTTCGGCTCCGTCGGCCCCATAGAGTCGGTTGGTGACCGCCGGGGCCTCCTCATGGGTGCCGGTGATCAGGACCCAGCGCGCCCCGGCGGCCCGCAGGCGCCGCGCGCACTCCGGGGCGTCCGCGGTACCGCTCAACCGTTGCGCCTCCGGTAGATTGGGCGTCACCAGCGTGATGCGGCGCAGAAGTTGCGTAAGCAGTGCGTCAACCAGTGCCGCGTCCGCCAGCGGCCGGCCCGCCCCCGCGGCGAGCACCGGGTCGAGCACCACCGGGAGCCCCGGGTGCGCGTCGATGATGGCGCACAGCACGGGTACTAGCCGCGCGTCGCCGATCAGTCCGATCTTGATGGCCGCGGGTGCACTGTCCGCAATCTGCGCGCGGCACTGGGCCTCGACCTGGGCGGCGGGTTGCGGATAGACGGCGCGAACACCAAGAGTGTCCTGGTCAGTCAGGGCGGTGATGACCGTGAGCGCAAAGGCACCGGCGGCCCGCACCGCCTCGGCGTCCGCGCCGATTCCGGCGCCGCCGCTGGGGTCGTGACCGCCGATGCACAGGACGGTCGGGGGGCTGGGGTTTAGGTGCATGGTTCAAGTCTCGGTAGGTCACCGCGCGGGCGGGTGTGGCCGATGGTGGTGGTCTGGGCATCGGCGATGCCTCTTGCAGTGGGTTGGTTAGGTCACTATGTTGAGCGGCTGATTGTGCCTGCCGGACCCCGGCGGGCGCCACTCGCCGCCGGCTCCGGGTGCATCCGCCTTGGTCCCGGTGGTCCACACGGAACGCCCATGAAAACCTATATCTGTGTAATCTGCGGATGGATCTATGACGAGGCCAAGGGTTGGCCCGATGACGGCATCGCGGCCGGGACCCGCTGGGAGGATGTGGCGGCCGATTGGCGGTGCCCTGAGTGCGGCGCCGGCAAGGACGATTTTGAACTGGTGGAGTTGTGATGAGTGACTTTTTGCCCCGATTGATTGACTAATCGGCTGGGTTTCTGTTAGATTTTTGCGTAACGTTCGAGATATCGGAGACGACCGAGAATGTCTGCACCCCTGACCAATGACCATTTGACGCTGACCTCGCCTGCCGCGGCCAAGATGAGTGAACTGTTCGCCCAGGTCGACGACAGCATCCAGGGGGTACGTGTGTTCGCGACCTCTGGCGGCTGCCACGGGATCGGCTTCGGCATGACCTTCACCGACGAGATCAATGACGACGACGGCGTGCTGGCCTGTGACGGCTTCAAGGTCGTGGTCGACGACGGCACCCTTGACCACCTGCGCGGTGTCGAGATCGATTTCGTCGAAAACGAGGAAGGTCAACCTACTTTTGTGTTCAACAACCTGCCCAAGGCCGAGGGCGGTGGCTGCGGCAGCTGCGGTTCAAACTCCGGTGGCGGCGGCTGCTCCTGAGGTGAGGCGTGCGGCGCCGGTCCGGCGCCGCGTGAGACGCGAGCGCTGGTGAATGTCGAGAGCGGCCCCGGCCGCTTTTTTTGTTGTCGCGCACGCGCGTCAGCGCCCGGCGTCCCGGCTCGCACCGGGGCCGCCGGTCAGGTTTGAACAAAGGGTCTGGTCATGATCAAGGTCGGAATCGTCGGCGGCACCGGTTACACGGGCGCCGAACTGCTGCGCATCCTGCTGCGGCATCCCAGTGCCGCGGTGGCGGTGATTACCTCCCGCGGTGAGGCGGGCACGGCGGTCGCCGACCTCTTCCCCCACCTGCGCGGCGAGTCCAACCTGTGCTTCAGCGAGCCCGACCCGGCCGCGCTCGGCGCCTGTGACGTGGTGTTTTTCGCCACGCCCAATGGCACGGCCATGGCGCAGACCCCGGACCTGCTGGCGCGCGGGGCGCGCGTGATCGATCTGGCCGCGGACTTTCGGCTCAAGGACCCGGCTCTGTGGGATGCCTGGTACGGGATGCCCCACGCCTGTCCGCAACTGCTCGCCGAGGCGGTCTATGGGCTGCCGGAACTCAATCGCGCGGCGGTGCGAACCGCGCGCCTCATCGCCAATCCGGGTTGCTACCCGACCGCCGTGACCCTGGGCCTGGCCCCCTTGTTGGCCGCCGGCCTGGTGGACCCGGACTGGTTGATCGCCGACGCCAAATCGGGCACCAGCGGTGCCGGACGCAAGGCCGAGACCGGGCTCCTGATGGCCGAGGTGGGCGAGGGTTTTAAGGCCTATGCGGTCGCCGGGCACCGTCACGCCCCCGAGATCGGGCAAAACCTGGCCCAGGTGGCCGGTCGGCCGGTCGGCCTGACCTTTGTCCCCCACCTGCTGCCGATGATTCGTGGGATCGAGGCGACCCTCTATGCCCGTCTGCTCAATGGCGCCGCGGTTGGCGACCTGACTGACCTGTATGCCCAACATTACGCCGGTGAGCCCTTCGTCGATGTGATGCCGGCCGGCGCCAATCCGGATACCCGCTCCGTGCGCGGTAGCAACCTGTGCCGCATCGCCGTCACGCGCCAGGCCGGCTCCGCGGTGGTCATCGTCCAGTCGGTGATCGACAATCTGGTCAAGGGGGCGGCCGGGCAGGCGGTCCAGAACATGAATCTGCTGTTCGGGGTGGAGGAGACCGCCGGGCTGGGCGCGATCGCCCTGCTGCCCTGACGCGTTCCGGGCGGTTGAACTGCCTGCCACCCAGACGCAACTTAGACACTAATCGCAACCTGTACGAGCACGACACCCCATGAGCGCCGCCACCACTGCTGATTCGTCCCCCGATTCGCCCTTGGTCTTCACCTCGTCCGCGGCGGCCAAGGTCGCCCAACTCATTGTCGAGGAGGGCAAACCGGACCTGATGTTGCGCGTCTACATCCAGGGCGGCGGGTGCTCCGGATTCCAGTACGGGTTCACCTTCGACGAGGCGTTGCAGGACGGGGACACGCAGGTCGTGACCGACGGCGTGCGGCTGCTGATCGACCCCATGAGCATGCAGTATCTGATGGGTGCCGAGATCGATTACACCGAAAGTCTGCAAGGGTCCCAGTTCGTCATCCGCAATCCCAACGCATCCACCACCTGTGGTTGCGGCTCCTCGTTCTCGGTCTGACGCCGGTGGATACAGTCGAGTCGTCGCTCGCGCTCATCCGGCGCGGTACCCAAGAGATCCTGCTCGAAGAGGCCCTGCGTAAGAAGCTGGAGCGGGGGCAGCCGTTGCGCGTCAAGGCGGGTTTCGACCCGACCGCGCCGGACCTGCACCTGGGGCACACGGTACTGATCAACAAGCTGCGCCAGTTCCAGGAGCTGGGTCACCACGTCCTCTTCCTGATCGGTGACTTCACCGGCATGATCGGCGACCCGACGGGCAAGAGCGCCACCCGCAAGCCGCTGACCCCCGATCAGATCGCGCTCAATGCCGCGACCTACCAGGAGCAGGTGTTCCGCATCCTCGACCCGGCGCGCACCGAGGTCGTGTTCAATTCGCACTGGATCGAGCCCTTGGGCGCGGCCGGTCTGATCCAGCTCGCCGCCCGCCATACGGTGGCGCGGATGCTCGAGCGCGACGACTTCGGCAAGCGGTATCGGGGTGGTCAACCGATTGCGGTGCATGAGTTTTTATATCCGCTGATCCAGGGCTACGACTCGGTAGCGCTGCGCGCCGACGTGGAGCTCGGCGGCACCGACCAAAAGTTCAACCTCCTGGTGGGGCGGCAGTTACAGGAATCCTACGGGCAAGAGCCCCAGGTGGTCATCACCCTGCCGCTGCTGGAAGGGTTGGACGGCGTCCAGAAGATGTCGAAGTCACTCGGCAACTATGTCGGGATCACCGATGCGCCCGCGGAGATGTTTGGCAAGCTAATGAAGGTCTCGGACGAGCTGATGTGGCGCTACCTGGAACTGCTCAGCGCCCATACCATGGCGGAGATCGACGCTTGGCGAGCGGATGTCTTGGCCGGCGTGAACCCGATGGATATCAAGTTCCAATTGGCCTCGGAGATGGTTGCGCGCTTTCACTCAGCCGAGGCGGCGGTCGCGGCCAAGGAAGGATTTGTCGCGCGCTCCCACGGGGCGGTACCGGACGACGTACCGGAACTGTCGGTCACGGCGGACGCCTGCGGCACTCTTGGCATTGCCAGGCTCCTCAAGGATGCGGGTCTGGTCAAGACCACCTCTGAGGCCATGCGTCTGATCGAGCAGGGTGGGGTCAAGATCGATGGTGCGAGCCTTGATGACCCGCGGTTCATGTGTCAGGTCGGCACGGCGCACCTGTACCAGGTCGGCAAGCGGCGCTTTGCGCGGGTGACCCTGAGTGGTGTCGACTCCCTTCAGGTTGGGGCGCCAACGGTCGGCATCGGTGCATTGTCGCGGGAGGATGATTGACGGGGTTGACAGCCGTTCTCACTGGCAGGTATGGGGGGGCATACACGTCACGGTCCGGGTAAGGGGCTAGGCGCAATTGGATTCTTTTCCGCCGCGAGGCTTAATTGAACCTGCCCCTTATTCCTACAGTCCGGGGCTATTGGCGAGAAACAAGCAATGAATAACCATGCAGTCGCGCTGTCGGCATTCGTCATGGTGGCGGCGTCGCTCTCTTTCCCGAGGCCCGCCAGCGCCGAAGTTTAGCCGGCAGAAATAATGGATCGCGTTTATGGTCGATACGATCGGCAGCGCAATTGCTGGCTGACGATGGATGCAGAGCAGACGCAGCGCTACTGTATGAAGATTGACCACTCTGAGAGGGTTTCGGCCGACACCGGTCAGCGGCTCTATGTGTTGGCGGCAGGCCAGGCGGTCGATGAGGAGGGCAAGCCAGATGTAACACATGTCTTGTCAGGATTGGTTGGGGCCTTTGTCGTTGAAGGCCCTGACGGTAAGGCGGAAATCGTTGCCGGCAGCGCAAGAATCGATAAAGGCGCCAGCGGCGCCGCGCCGAATGACTGGAAATTCGTCAAACTCGGGCCGTCAGACTATTGGGGTTGGCAAAACAGAGTTTCGGACTGCCATCAAGGATACTGCGGAAGTCGTTACTCCATTCTGGCGCCCTATGGCAGGGGTATCCGTGAGCTCGCCGGGTTTGTGGCATCCTACGATGAGGCCGGCACTTGCTCTGAGGAGCCATGCGCGGCCAAGAGTACGTCGCTGGAGTCACAGCTTGACATCGATTCGACCAAGATCGACCAAAAGGTCTTTCCGCTACTCGTGACTGTCACAGGGGAAAATAAAGGGACAAAGATGCGCTCGAAAACCTGGACACTTCTTTTCAATCCGACGAAATGGTCATACCCTGAACCTAACCAGTGGCCACTTAAAGGGCGTGATTTTTGAGGTGGACCTTTCTCCAGGCCGTGGCAGGGGTCACCATAGGAGCTCAAGCGCGTGCGTTATCTGTTGATATTTATTGCCCTCACTGCATTGAGTCAGACGGCGTTCGCGGCTGACTATCGCACCTACCACAATGCACGCTTCGGTTATGCGATCGACTATCCCGCGGGGATTCTGTACCCGCAAGGCGAAGCGGATAACGGCGACGGACAGCGATTTTTGACCAAGGATGCGGATGCAAGTCTGTCAGTCTATGGCTCAAACAATGCGCTAGATCAGTCCTTGGAAGAGGCGTATCTCGAAGCCGCCCGCGGCGGACTGGCGGACGATCCGAAAAGAGTCGTCACTTATAAGGTCATAAAGCCCGGCTGGTTTGTGGTTTCTGGTGTTAACGGCGGGACTGTTTTCTATCAGAAAACGCTCTCGGCCGGCGATCAGTTTCTTACCTTTATCCTGGAATATCCAGAAGGGAAAAAAAGTCTTTTTGATCCAATCGTCAAGCGCGTTGCGACTTCCTTCAAGCCGCGCTAATCCTGGCGCGGCGATGACCGGTTTTGGGGCTTTGGTCATAATCCCGGCCGCCGCGCTGACGGCGAGGTCGTTGGGGTAAGGGGCCTGCCTCAATTAGATTCTCTTCTGCCGCGAGACTTAATTGAACCTAGCCCCATATTCCGCTTACTTCGCGGGCTCAGTAAAAGCTAATACAGGAAAGGTAGAGGTCGACTGCCATCTCCCTGCCGATGGCGACCAGCCCAAGTCGGCGCAAGACGGACAGGTCCAGCGGGCGGTCGATCCGGTAGGGTTGAAACCCGGCGAAGGGTAGCCGCACCGTCGCCCATTGACGCCCTGCCGGGAACGAGGCGCGATAGGACTGCCAGACGATGCGGGTGTCCACCGTGCGCAGGTGCAGGTTATAGGTCTCGTCATTACCCCGGACGACTAATTCGATCCCGCTCCAGCCCCGGGCATCCAACAGACCGGCGGGGCGCAGATCCAGACCTGCCTGCAGGAAGCCGCCGTTGTTCGCCAGGCTCACCTGACCGGTCAGGTGCAGGCAGGGGTGCCCATCGACTACCTCGGCGGCCAATCCGCCCCGTGAGACGCCGCCCATGACGGTGTCCGCGATAAACTCCCAGCGGGTGCCCAGGTTGCTATTCAGGTCGCCACTGGTGCGGTCGTCGACGATGAGGGAGGGAACGGTAGTCACGGGTGGCTTTGAATGCCTGCTGATTTGCGCTCTGGACTGTCGCGCTCCGTCGCCCATTTGGCTTCAGGAAAAGGTCTTGAAGCCTGCCTCTTGCGCGTCGCGGTTGCGCTTTTCGACGACCATGATACGAGCGTAAACTGAAATTTTATGCCTTATGTGCAATTTTGCAAGTCGATCTTTGTACTCACGCATCGTCATGCGCGGCTGGCGTCGGACCGTTCCCCGCAATCCGCCAAAATGGTTATACTCTGAACCTAAGGAAAGGGCGCTTCAACGGCGTGACTTTTGCGGCGGACCTTTCCCCAGCCCGTGGCCGGAGTCACAAGCGGAGCTTAAGAGCGTGCGTTACCTGTTGATATTTCTTACCCTTAGGCAGAAAAGTCTGTTTGATCCAATCGTCAAGCGTGTTTCGCTGTCCTTCAAGCCATGAGCTCAGTGCCGCAAGTCCTGATCGTCGACGACGATCCCATGACCGGAATGATCTTTTGCGAGATACTGGCAGGCATGGGGAGCATACACGTCACGACCAGCGGGGCAAGTGCCCTTCAGTTCGTGGCGGGACATCAAATCGACTTGGTTCTGCTCGACATCATGATGCCGGAGATGGACGGCTTCGCCACCTGCCGCGCCTTACTGCGCGACTACCCGGACATCCCGGTCGTCTTCGTCACCGCCGCGAACGATCCCGACAGCGAAATCCAGGCCCTCGGGGTCGGTGGCCACGACGTTATCAACAAGCCCGTCAACCCCCCCGTGGTCCGCGCCCGCGTCGCCCTGCATCTGAAGTTCGCGGCAGAACGCGGCGCGCTCAAGCGGGCCGAACAGTCAATCCTCGCACTGAATGCCGGGCTGGAACAGCAAGTAGCGCAGCGCACTGCCGCCCTAGCGGCCGAGATTGCCGAACGTAAGTACATGGAGACCGCGCTCAGGGACAACCATGAATTGCTCTCCTTGTTTGTACAGCACTCCCCGATTTATGCCTACATCAAGGAAGTCACTGCGCAGGAAAGTCGCGTACTGATCGCCAGTGAGAATTTTCAAGGGATGGTTGGTGTCCCTGGATCGAAAATGGTCGGCAAGGCGATGGGAGAGCTGTTTCCCGACGAAGTGGCGGCGAAAATCAGTGCCGACGATTGGGCCGTCGCATCGAGCGGTCAACCACTCAGGTTGGATGAGGATTTTAATGGTCGTCACTACACCACCCTGAAGTTTCCGATCATCCAGGGCGAGCGCAAGCTGTTGGCGGGTTACACCATCGATGTCACGGAGCGTAATCAGGCGGAAGCGGTGCAGCGCGCTTATCTGGCGGAACGGGCGCGTGCCGAGGAACGCGAAAGCCTGCTCCATGACATGCATGACGGCTTTGCCTCCCAACTCGCGACGGCTTACCTGCGCAACGAGCACAGTCCGCTCACCAGACGTGAAACGAGCACCTTGCTGCGCGAATGCCTCGATGACTTTTATCTAGTCGTCGATACGCTGGGTGAGGATGAAAAAAGTCTGAATGAAGCCATCGCCGATTATCGCTATCGCTGCGATAATCGTTTATCCAGCCTGGCGGTGCAGGTCGATTGGGAGATTGAGCTCTCAGGCTGTCCACCCATCGGGCAACGGATCACGCTTAACATCCTGCGTATCCTGCAGGAGGCACTGAACAACGCGATCAATCATGCCCAGGCGCAACATATCCGCATCGCGGTCCTGTTTCATCCTGACGGCCGGTTGCGGATCACCGTCGCCGATGACGGCGTGGGCATCGCCGCGATACCGAAGCCGGGACGCGGTCTGCCCAATATGCAAAAACGCGCGCGCAACATCGGCATGAGGTTGGCGTTCACCCGGTTGGAACCCGGTACCATCGTGTCCCTGAGCCAGGCACCCAACCAGGTCACCAGCGCCTGTTGTGCGCAAGAATCCGTATTGTAAGACGGCGCTGCATTTTTTGCCGGTCCAGCGGTTAAACTGCCAGGTCTCTGAGTGTACCCGCCCAGACCAACCTCGGACCCGCACGACACCAAGGCACGCACATGACCAAACTCAAACTCGGTATCCCCAAGGGCAGCCTGGAAGAGGCGACCCTCGGGCTCTTCAAGCAGGCCGGCTGGACCATCGCCCCGCGCTCGCGCAACTACTACCCGGAGGTGGACGACCCGGAACTGGCCTGCGCCCTGGTGCGCGCCCAGGAGATGGCGCCCTATGTGGCCAACGGCACCCTGGACCTGGGCCTGACCGGGCTCGACTGGATCCTGGAGACCCAGGCGCAGGTGACCGAGGTCTGCACGCTCACCTATTCCAAGGCGTCCAACCAGCGCAGCCGTTGGGTGCTGCTGGTACGCGAGGAGTCGCCGGTGCGCTCGGCGGCGGATCTGGATGGCTGCAAGGTGGCAACCGAGCTGGTGGGCTTCACCCGCCGCTATTTCGCCGAACGCGGCGTGAACGCGGCCGTGGAGTTCAGTTGGGGGGCGACCGAGGCCAAGGTGGTGGAGGGCCTGGTGGATGCCGCGGTGGAGATCACCGAGACCGGCAGCACCATCCGCGCCCATGGACTGCGGATCGTGGAGGATATGCTCTACACCGAAACCCGCCTGATCGCCAACCCGGCGGCCATGGAGGACCCCGCCAAGCGGGCCAAGATCGACCAGATCGCACTGATGCTCCAGGCGGCGCTCGCGGCGCGTCACAAGGTGGCGCTCAAGCTCAACTGCCGGGCCACCCAGATTGACGAAATCGTGGCCCTGCTGCCGAGCCTGCACGCCCCCACCGTGAGCCACCTCTATGACCGCGAGTGGTTGGCGGTGGAGACCGTCGTCGATGCCGCTACGGTGCGGGTGCTGATCCCGCGCCTGCGGGCGGCGGGTGCCGAAGGCATCCTGGAGTACGAGCTGCGTAAGATGATCTAGCCATGATCGCCGCAGTCGCGGCGACCATACCGTCAATCTCTTGGTAAGGTCGGGGGGCGGACGGGGGCTATTGCGCTTCATCCTGTTCATCCGACGGTGCTTCCCGTTGGCGACCGCGACCACGCCGTAACTGCCCGGGCGGAAATCCGAACTTTTTCCGAAAGGCGGTGTTGAAGTGATTGACGTGGTTGTAGCCCAGGCGGCTGGCGAGTTGCTTCAGTGGCAGGTCGGTATTGCGGACTGCCGCATAGGCCGCGGTGAGCCGGCGGTCGGTCACGAAGGCATGGATCGGCAGGCCGTATTCGCGGGCGAAGGCGTCATTGAGGCGACGGGCCGAGAGTCCGACGCGCGCCGCCAGCGCCTCCAGGGTAGGTAGCTTGCCCTCCAATTGTGTCAGGTAAGCGTGCAGCTCATGCAGCTGCTTGCGAGACCGCTGCACGGGCGAGGGTTCCGGTGGGGGGGAGGGGAACCGGCCGGCCTGGTCGTTGGCGGTGGTATCGCCGATCGCGCGATCGGGCTCAACCCGCGAGGTGGTCGGCGCCTGGGCCCGCAGGCGCCGCGCCAGGGCGCCGATGGCCGCCTCCAGTTCCCCGATCGAGGTCGGTTTGGTGAGGTAGAGGTCGGCGCCACTGTCGTAGCCCTCGATCTTGCTGCGGACCTGCTCGCGCACCGTGACCATGATGATGCCCATCGCGGGCCAGGCGACGCGCATCCGGCGGGCGAGGCTGATGCCGTCCTCGCCTGGCAGGTTGAGGTCAAGCACCAGCAGGTCGGCGGGGGCGGCCCTGAGTTCGGCGTCCAGCGCCTCGGCGCAGGTTAGACCCCGGGCGGCATGCCCCAGGCCGCGCAGCGCCTCCACGGTCGCCTCGCGCAGGTCGTCGTGGTCCTCGACCACGATGATGTTTAGACCGGAATCCATAACTCGAACCTGACCTCATCATGTGCCGGGCGATAGTGCAGCCAGCCCCCCAATGCCTGGGCAAAGCCCTGGGCGATGTGTAGACCCAGGCCGGAACCCGTCTTGCCATGGGCGCCGGGGGCACGATAGTACTTCTTGAAGACCCGCTGTGGATCGGGCATTCCGCACGCGCCTGAGGTATTGGCGACCAGGATGCGGATGCCTGGCCGTCGGCGCCAAGACGCGGGCGCCGCCGCCACCGTCACTGCCTCTTCCGGGCTGCCATACTTCAAGGCGTTGTCGCACAGATTGCGCAGGATCACCGCGAGCAGTTCGCTATCCGTCGTGCAGGTGGGTAGCGGGGCGGCGTGGATCCGCAGTCTTGGCGACGCTCCCAGGTCTTCCTTGACCTGCGCGAGCAGGCCCGCGACCTGGCACGGTGCCGGGATCGGTTTGATCGGGCCTTGGCGGAGGCGGTCGGATTGAAGACAGCGCTCGATGATCGCGTTCATGTCACTGACCGCCCGCGCCACCCGGTCCTGGGTGGCGGCGGGCAAGCCGGCGCAACCCAGCGCCAGGCCAATAACCGAGAGCGGGGTCTTCAATTCATGATTCAGCATGGACATGAAGCGCTCCTGTTCGTCGCGGCGCTTGGCCTCCCGGGTCAGTAGCAGCGCCAGCAGGAAGGTGAAGCCGACAATCACCGCGAAGGCCACCGGGAACCAGAGCATGCGCCGATGCACGCCCTGCATCCAATCGGCCGTGGACAGGCCGGTCACCATGACCAGCGGCAGACCGGGGACCTGCTTGAAGACCTGGACGCGGCGCACCTGATCGATCGGGTTGGTGTCCTCGAACTGGCCGGAGCTTGCCTGTTTCAGCGCGTCCCAAAGCGGCGACTCGATCGGCTGCGACCATTGCTCCGCGGATGGCGCTGGTATCCGTGCCCGCAACTTCCGGTCGGCGAGCCCCAGCAAGGCGGCGAAGTTGCGCGTCCCCGCGGTCAGGTTGCGGTTATCATCGGTAAAGGCATCCGGGTTCACGGCCGCCAGGACCAGTCCGCCGAAGCCGTCGTCCGGTGCCGCGATGCGGCGGCTAAGGTAGAAATGACGCTGTCCCGGCATGCGCCCGCCCTCCACCGCCGAGATGAACAACCGATCTTCGCGCCCGGCACGATGAACGGCGTAATCGTCGCGATCCGCCACGCTCAAACCCAGGGCCGCCGGGGAGGCGGCAATGGCGACCCGGCCATCGGCGGTGACGAGCCGGATCTCGTCGATGAGGGAGCGGTCGAAACCAAGCGACTGGATAAAGGTCCCGGTGTCGGCCAGTGAGCGGGTCTGCAGATAATAGCCCCGCGCCGCATGCAGGAGCGTATCCACCTGATTGGCGGCCTGCCGACAGTGCTCGACCGCGGCATCGTTGGCATTGCGGGCGGCCTTGAGTAACTGGACCTCCTCGGCGCGATGAACATTCAGATAGGCGACACCGAAGAAGGCGATTACGCCCATGAGCGGAACGATGAAGGCCCCCCACAGGCGCGGCAACCGGTGGCGCAAGCAGTCGACTACGCGCCAGACCGGCCCGCTCGGCGGCGGCGCGGGCGAATTTGGCCGCTGCCGGCCGGCTTCCATCGACAACACGGCACTCCGATTGGATGGCGTATAATCAGGTTCATTGATTGACAACCGACCGCGGATCAGTCCGGCCCGATCAGGAGATGCCGATGACGACCACGACCCTGCGCACCGCTTTGCTCTGGTTGGCGATGGCGGCGCTAGCCGCCGGCTGCGATAAGCCGAAAGGCGCGCTGTTCGGCGCCGATCAGGGACCGCCCCGCGTGGTGACGGCCGCAGTCCAGCAAGCCGTGCTGCCATTTGAGCGTCGCTTCCCCGGCGAGACCCTGAGTCAGAAAGACATCACGCTGGTGGCGCCGGTGGCCGGCTTCCTGGACGCGCAACCGGC
This sequence comes from uncultured Thiodictyon sp., assembly GCA_903837595.1. Lineage (GTDB taxonomy): Bacteria > Pseudomonadota > Gammaproteobacteria > Chromatiales > Chromatiaceae > Thiodictyon. Next base: position 14,667 of record CAILVI010000465.1, on the reverse strand, counting down.
CGCCGACGGGGCCTTGGTGAGCGCCAATGCCCCGTTGTATCGCATTCGCCGGGCCCGCTACCAGGCCGAGGTGACCCATGCCGAGGGGGCACTGGCGGCCGCCCAGGCCCAACTCGCCAATGCGCAGGTGAGCCTGGGTCGCCAGGAGTCCCTGTGGAAGAACCGCAATACCAGCGAGGCCGACCTGCTCAACGCCCGCGCCCAGCAGGACCAGGCCAAGGCCGGAATTACGCAGGCCCAGGCCGATCTGGAGCGCGCCCGGATCAACTTGGCGGACACCGAGATCAGTGCTCCGTTCGCGGGCCAGCTCGGGGTGTCCAAGGTCAGCGTCGGCACTTGGCTAGCCGCCGGCCAGGCGGTCGGGACCCTCGTGCAGTTGGACCCGATCAGGGTCCGCTTCGAGGTCCCTGAGCGGCTCTATCTCGCCCATTTCGCGGACCGGGGTAGCATCGACCGCGTCGCCGTCCGGTTGCGGCTCGCCGATGGCACCCTGTTCGCTCAGACCGGGCGCATCGACTTTTTCGACAATCGCGTCGCCGCCGCCACCGGCACCATCGCGGCTTTTGCGATCCTGCCGAACCCCGACCAACGGCTGCGCCCCGGTATGTACGTGCGCGTCCTGCTGGAGCGGGACATCGGCATCCCGTCCCTGTTGATTCCGCAGGCGGCGCTGCTGAACGATCAGCTCGGTCAATATGTGTATATCATTTTGGCCGACGGCAAGGTGCAGCGCCGCAACGTGACGGTCGGCGATCCGGTGGACGAACGGATCGTGGTTCTGGAGGGGCTCACGGCCGGCGAGCAGGTGGTCGCGGCGGGTCTGCAGCGGTTGCGCCCGGGGCTGGCGGTACAGGTCATCGACGCCGCGGCGCCGGGGGCGACGCCCCCCGGGCACAAGGAGTAGGCGCCATGTACATCGGTCATTTCTTCATCGACCGCCCGCGTTTCGCGATCGTCATCGCCCTCATTACCCTGTTGTGCGGGCTGATTGCGATGCGCTTCCTGCCGGTCTCGGAATATCCGGATGTCACCCCGCCGACGGTGGTGGTGACGACACGCTGGCCCGGTGCCGATGCGAAGACCGTGCTGGAGAGTGTCGTTGCCCCGTTGGAGGACTCCATCAACGGCGCCGAGGGCATGCTCTACATGAACTCGTCGAGCTTCAATGATGGTAGCGCCAACATCACCGTCACCTTCCGCATTGGCGCCGATGCACGACTGGCCGCCGTGGACGTGCAGAACCGCGTTTACGGCGCCATGGCGCGGCTGCCGGCCGAGGTCCAGCGCCGCGGGGTCGCGGTGGACCGCAAGTCCAGCGACATCCTGTGCGTCATCTCACTGTACTCGCCGACGCAGGCCTATGACCCGGTGTTCATCGACAACTATGCCGACCTCCATCTCGTGGATACCCTGCGGCGCATCCCCGGTGTGGGTGCCCTGCAGCTGTTCGGCGACCGGACCTATGCCATGCGGGTGTGGTTGGATGCCGAGCGGCTGGCGGCCGTGGCCCTGACGCCGGCCGATGTGGCCGCGGCCATCGAGGCCGAGAACCGGCAGGTGGCGGCCGGCCGCATCGGCTCCGAGCCGGCGCCCCCGGGCCAGCAGTTGACCTACACCGTGCAGCTGCGCGGACGCCTGGCGGACCCGGCCGAATTCGGCGACATCCTGGTCAAGACCCTGCCGACCGGCGCCGCCGTGCGGGTCAAGGACGTGGCCCGCGTGGAGCTGGGTGCGCACAACTACGATTCCACCGGCCTCTTGGACGGCAAGTATCCAGCGGCGCTGATGATTGTCAATCAGCGCCCGGGGGCCAATGCCCTGGCCGTGGTGGATGCGATCAAGGCCAAGCTCAAAGAATTGCGCCGGGACTTCCCGCCGGGGCTCGAGGCGTCCATGTATTACGACACCACGGTCTATGTGCGGGCGTCCATCGCGGAGGTGGCGCAGACCCTAATCATCGCCGTGGTGCTGGTCATCAGCGTGGTCTTTCTCTTCCTGCAAAACGCGCGCTCCACCCTGGTGCCGACCCTGACCATCCCCATCGCGTTGATCGGGACCTTCGCCTTCCTGCTGGTCATGGGTTATTCGATCAACGTCATCACCCTGTTGGCGCTGATACTGGCCATCGGCATCGTGGTGGACGACGGCATTCTGGAGATCGAGAACGACAACCGGCTCATGGCGGAGGAGGGGCTGGCGCCCCGCGAGGCCGCTTGGAAGACCGTGACCCAGACCACCGGGCCGGTGATCGCAACCACCTTAGTGCTGCTGGCGGTGTTCGTGCCCATCGCCTTCTTTCCGGGCCTGTCCGGGGAGCTCTACCGCCAGTTCGCGCTGACTATTGCCGCGGCGGTGTCACTGTCCGCCGTCAATGCACTGACCCTGAGCCCGGCCCTATGCTCCCATGTACTGCGCCCGCCGCGCGCACCGAACTGGGCGCCGTTTCGCTGGTTCAATGCCGGCTTTGAACGGCTCGGCAGCCGCTACGGCGGGGCCGTCGGTCGGCTGGGGCGCCGGGTGCCGGTCATGCTGCTCCTGTTCGCCATGGTGCTGGGCGCCACGGTGGTGTTGTACCAACGCTTACCCACCGGCTTCATTCCGCCGGAGGATACGGGTAAGTTCATGATCAATGTGCAGCTGCCCCCCGGCGCATCGCTTGCGCGCACCACCGCGGCCGTGGCCCGGGTCGGCAGCATCCTGAGGGAGACCCAGGGGATCGATCACTTCATGACCATGGCCGGCTACAACGGCCTGACCCAATCCTATTCGTCCGCCAGCGCCTTCATGATCGTCATCCTGTCCCCATGGGAGGAGCGCACCAGCCGCGACACCATGCTCTTTAGCATCCTCCAGAGCTTGAGTAAGCGCTTTGCCGCGGAGATTCCCGAGGCCGGGGTGATGCCGTTCATGCCACCCGCCATTCCCGGCATGGGGATGTCCGGCGGCTTCGAGCTGGTCATCCGCAATCGCACCGGTGATCCGCCGGCGGTCTTTGGGCGGGTCCTGGAGGATTTCATCACCGCCGCGGCGGCGCGGCCGGAGGTCGCGCACCTGTTCACCACCTTCCAGACCGGTGTGCCGCAGCTCTTCATTGAGGTGGAGCGCCATCGGGCCGAGCAGATGGGTGTATCGGTTGCGCAGGTCTTTACGCTATTGCAGGATGCACTGGGCTCACGTTACGTCAATGACTTCAATAAATTCGGCAAGGTGTATCAGGTCATCGTGCAGGGTGATGAGGCATCCCGGGGGCAGATCGACGACATCGGCCGCCTACAGGTGCGCAGCCGCAACGGCGACATGGTGCCGCTGTCCACGCTGATTGAGGTCGAGCGGCGCACGGGCCCCAACGAGCTCAGCCGTTACGACATGGTCGCGGCCGTGACCCTGCACGGCATGTCCGGGCTCGCCTATGCGTCGGGGCAGACCATGGCGGCGCTCGAGTCCGTTGCCGCCGCGGTGCTGCCGCCTGGGTATGACTTCGCCTGGGCCGGCATGTCCTATCAGGAGCGGGCCGCGGGCAATACCGCGCGCTACATCTTCGCGGTGTCCCTGGTGTTCGTCTATCTGTTCCTGGTGGCCCAATACGAGCGCTGGACCCTCGCGTTCGCCGTCGTGATGGCCGTCCCGGTGGCCGTGCTCGGGGCCTTGATCGCATTGTTTCTGGTATACCAACTGGTGCCGGTGATCAACAACAACATCTATGCCCAGATCGGCATCGTGCTGTTGTTCGGCCTGGCCACCAAGATCGCGATCCTGATCGTCGAATTCGCCAAACACAGTCGTGACGAGGGTATGGGCATCGTCGAGGCGGCGGTCCATGCGGGCCGACTGCGCTTGCGCCCGGTGCTGATGCAGGCGGCGGCCTTTCTGCTCGGGACCCTGCCGCTCATGATTGCCGGCGGCCCCGGCGGGATGGCGCGACGCTCCATCGGGCTGACCATCTTCGGTGGCATCCTGTTGTCGGTGGTGATCGGTCTGCTGCTGATGCCGGCCGCTTTTGTGCTGATGCAGCGGCTGGCCGAGCGCTTCGGCGCCGCTCGGCGGCGCGGCATCGGCGCCCCGGACGGGGGGCCGTCCCCATGACCCGCAAGAAACTGCCCATCGGCATCCAGACCTTCCGCGAGATCCGCGAAGACAATCTACAGCCACTTCGCCGCCCTGGGGCTGGACCTCACCCTGGAAGACAGCAGCAACCAGGGGCGTCTCGATCTTGCCCTGCGTTTCAATGGCCAGATTTATCTCTTCGAGTTCAAGGTGGTCGAACTGGTCCCGGAGGGGCGGGCGCGGCACCAGCTCAAGGACCGTGGCTACGCCGACAAGTACCGCGCCGACGGTCAGCCGATCCACTTGATCGGCGTCGAATTCAGCCGCGAGCGGCGCACCTTGGTGAGGTTTGAGGTCGAGAGCGTTTATTCCAGGATCGCGCCGCCGGCGGCGATGCTGTTGGTGACCCGCAGCTTCCGGGGTCAGTTGCAGCAGGCACTGCTCGCCTTGGCCCCGAGGCTGGCCGCGGCCGCGCTCGTGCCGATGAAGCTACCCGATGCCTTCGACCCGATTGCGACCGCGGTCTGTGGCGCGGCTGCGCCGCCGAACAGCCACTTGACCGTGTCCGCGCCGTGCGAACTGGCGACCCAGCCTTGCAGCTTCAGCGGCGCGTCGACGCTCCCGCTGCCGATCGCGAGCCAAGTGGTGCCGTCGATCGAGTAGTAGCCCGTCGCCGACTTGCCATCGGTCGCGACATCAAGGCGAATCCATATCGGCGTGTTCTTGTCCACCAGGCCGTGGCCGTTGACGCCTTTGGGGATCACCGCCTCGATCGCCTTCGTGTCTTGGTCGGCCGCGCCGCGGTACTGCACGTGCAGGCCGTTGGCACCCGTGCGTAGGACCGCGACGTAAGCGGCGTTGGCGGCCGTCGAGGCCCTTGCCATGAGCCCGGCCTTGATCCAGCCGTCGACGTGCGAGCTGGGGTTGCCGACGAACGCGACCCGGGTGCCCTGGGGCGCGGCGGCGCGGTCGTCGTATTGGAGGTAGCAGCTGTCGCTCTTGTCCCAGAGGTCGCCGGACTTGACCTCGATGGCGAACAAGTCCCCGCTCTCCACGAGCCCGTCGGTCGCCGATGAGCCGATGGCGCTGAAGGGGTAGCCGGTCGCCGGCATGTCGGTGCGTGCCCAGGCGTCCTCGAAGCTGCTGACCTTGTCGGTTCCCAGGTGGTTGGCGGATGATTTCCAGGCGTTGCACCAGGAACTCTTGCTCTCAGAGCCGTAGACCCGGCTGACGAAGCCCTTCGCGAACACGTCCGCGGCCACCGAGTAGTGGTCCGAGTTGAGGTTGAAGACCACCGCGTAGTTGTAGGCGGTGATGTCGCCGCTCTTGGTGATCTCCGGGGCTACGAAGGCCAGGCGTTGGCTGGCGGTCTTGCCGTTATCGACGTATTGATTGAGCTGCGAGTCGGACGACGACAGGTTACCGGTCGTGCCGGCGAAGATGAATTTGCCCCGCAGGCGCTCGAGCGTCGGCCAGCCCTTGGCGGCGACCGCGGTCTGCAGGTTCGCGCTGTCGCCGATCAGGTCCGGCGGACCCCAGATCGCGTCGCGGCCAAGCTTGGACCGCAGCAGTTCATCGAAGGCCTCCGGCGTATGGTTACCGGTGGCGGTGAAGTTGTCCTTGAAGTCGACCCAGATGGTCAAGACCTCGTGCTCGGGCACGGCCAGGTGAAAGGCCTTCAATACGTCGAGTGCGTCCGAGAGCGTGTTGACGCTACTCTCGGCTTCGGACCACTTGTGATAGACGTACCAATCGCTCGTGAGTGCCGGCCAGTGGGAATCGTTGTTGCTGGTGTGGATGTCCATCTCCAGTGAATGCACGCGCCAGTAGAGCGCCTGGTCGAGGTAGCCCTCGGTACGCTGATAGGAATTGTGTGAACTCTTCTGGCGGACTTGATTATAGCGAAGCGTGCTCATGGATTTTCTCTCGTTTGGGGTTGGGCTTAGGTCGATCCGCGGTTACAGCCGGGCGGCTTGCACGTGCATCCAGTCATAGTTGCGTGTGCGCCCGAGGCTGAGCCAACCTTCCTCTTCCCAGAGTTGCCACCACACGGCGTATTCCGGCTTGGCTAAGCGGGCGCGATCCTTCCCCCATTTCAGTTGGTTGTGTTCCGGGTCATAATCGATGGCGATGCCCCAGGAATGCATAGACCAATTGCTGCCACCACGCATCTTGCGCACGTTCAGACAACCGCCCCAGAGGTCTAGGTGGAGCGCATGGATGCGCTCCTGTCCATAATGCTCGTGCACCCGCTTGAGCACGCGCCCCAGGCTGTCATGGACCTTTTCGTGGCAGCTGAAGCTGTTCACGACCTTGTCGATGTCCCAGGCCAGTCGGTGCGGGTATGGCAGTTTCATCGAGACCTGGTGCTTACCAGGTTCGCCGTAGAATTTGACCAGTTCCCCCTGGGCTTGTCGTGGCCAGTGTTGGGCTTGCGCGGGCGGGCTGAGGTCTTTCGGCTCCGGCTCGTCATCCCGCCAGAGTGCCGGCGGCTGGCCGTGCTGGTCGCGATAGTCGAGCGTCTCCACGGCATAGGTCGTTTGCGGCCCCCAATAGCCATCGACCGTACCGGCTGCGATGCCATTGTCCAGGCAGAGCAGCTGCAGATAGGCAACCGCCTGTCGTGGGCCGCCCCAGGTCTGCCAGTCTTTGGGAAGTTGTTCGGCCCTTGCCCTTAGTGCTTCCCGGGCGGCCCGGTAAGTCTTGTCCCCCAACTGCCCGTCGATTTTCCCCGGATCGAATCCGGCCGATTGCAGTTTCTTTTGTTCCAACGCAATGGCTGTGCGAGGAATGGTCATGGTGCGTTCCTCTGAGGTCGCAGCTGTTGTCAGCGTCGTCTGACGCAGCGAAGGTTGCCGGAGTCGGCGCCGCGTCCGATCTTTCTGCCTGAGCGCCGTTGGCTTGGCGACGGTTGACTCACTGATCCCAGTTGATCGATGGCAACTTGCCGCCCTCCATCCCGCGCTGGACAAAGGAGCCGATAAAGGCGCCCAGCGTGAGTTTGGCGAACTCGATGAACTCGGGCTTAAAGAACGAGAGGCCGCAAAACAGCAATGTCAAGCCGACGGTGGCCAGTGGCAGACCGGAGAAGCCGACCTTCTGAAAGGTCCCGGTGAAGCCCCGCAGACTGCTGAGGATGACGTATTGCGCGATCGCCTCCTTGTTGGCGTCGCGAACCAGTGGCTCAAGCAAGGCCCGGTCGTCGGCAGGGATGATGCTGGGCGTGGCCTTCTGCGCCACACCCAAGAAGCGTCCGCCGACCATGGCCAGGACGCTCGCGGCGATAATGCTCAGGGACTCGGTCCCGTAGTATTGCATGAACCAGGCAAAGGTCCCTTCCGGTCCCGGGGACGGGGGAATGCCGTGGTGATCTACCAATACCGGGATCACGGTCGCGAGCAGTAGGATAGAACTCGCCGCCAGCATGCCGTAGCCGGTCAGCGCCATCAAGCGGCGTCCGCGCTCCGCGGTTGATGCGGGTGGCTTGCTGTCTGCGCTCTGCGGTGCCGTGGGTTGGTCTTCTGATTGCATAGAGTCCCCGAATCATGCGCTGAGATGTCCGGCAATAGGGATGAGTCGTGGTCCGCTATTCGCGCACGACGCATCCCTGGGCGTTGACGCCAAACCGGATTGGGTGGTACGCTGACTGAGCTATTTCTTGGTGATGGTGAACACCAAGGGATCGCCCTTGCCGATGACCCCCGTGGCCTTGTTGGCGTTGGCCCCATCCAAAGCGGAAAGGATCATGTTGTCATTGCCGTTGATACCGGTCTTGGATAGGGTGCCATACCATTTGTTGGCCTCACTATTCCACCAAAAATGAGTGATCCAGATATTTCCGCTCTCTACGCCTTCCACGCGCGCGGCGAGCAATTCGATATAGCCCTTGGCGTCGTTGATCTTGATGTCATCCTGATCGCCGTCGCCGTCGCCGTTGAGTGAGATCTGTTCGGTTTCCGTAATCGTGTAGTCCCGCGACGCACCGGATGCCAGTTTGCCGTCGTCCTTCCATTTGCCATTGCTTTTGACACGCAACGGCAGTTCCTTTCCTGACTTGTTCTCTAACCGCAAGACCTTGAAGTCGAGCGAAATCGTTCGTCCGAAGCCATTGTCGCTCTTCAGCACCAGGAGCTTCACCGCCTTGCCGTCCGCCCAGGGGATGAGGTGCGCCTGAGTGCCGTCCACGCTGTCCAGTGCGACACCCAATTGCCAGAAGGTGCCGGCCCAGGTCAATAGGTTAACCCAGACATTCTTGTGTTTGAGGCCTTCGATCGAGCGGCTGTCGGCCTTGTACTCGACGAATCCCCGGCTGTCGCGGATGACCACGTCATCGCTTTCGCCGCCGCCATTGAGTGAAACCTGGTAGTCCTCACCCTTGGGGATATCATAGCTGAGTGTGGAGTTCTCGTTGAGTCTGCTCTCGCGGTCGTTCTTGCTCTCCCGCAGCGTCATGAGCTTGCCCAACTTATTCACGATCGCAATGGTGCTGAAGTCCTGCGAGACGTTGCGGCCGTAACCCTTGGCATTGGCGTCGTCCTTGCCGTTGAGCAGGTCCTCGCCTTCGCCGGCGAACAGGCTCGTGCCGGACCCCAGTAGCAGCGCTGCTGCCAGCAATGGCCGCAAGACGGTCTTTTTCATGACTCGATACCTCGGTGAATGTGAACGATCGATCTGACGGGACATTGAACGGCTTGCGTGGTCTATTGTCGCAAAAGCGGCCTATCAGTCAATCGCCCGGTTATACGCAATCCAGACGCATTTATACGCAATCCGGACCCCTGCCGGCGCCACCGACGTCGGCAAGAGAAGCGATACTGTCGAGGGTCTGGGAGTGCTTTCAGAACCATCGGCGGCGGACCGGGTTCGGCCGTGGGGCGCCGACGATGGTTGGGGATACGCGCAGGCGGCCTTGATCGTCGTTCCGGCCACTGGTCGAGGCTCTGGCCGGTCCGGCGTGCAGGCACCATTGATTGTCTTTGGAATCCGGAGTGTGGGGAGGGGGGCCGGGCAAAGAATGCCCGCGGGTATCCGGTGCCCCGTATGGGCTATCCCCGCAGCCAGGGTTCCAACAGGTCTGCGGCTGCCTCAATGCCGCTGGGCTCAACCGGCGCGGGCCGCCCGGCGGCGAGCAACTCGGCGATCGGACCGGCGACCCGCCCGGCCGTCAGGTCCGCGAGACTCAGTTCCCGGGTGGGGACCTGAGCGCTCAGCCACGTGTTGAGCGTCGTGCTCTCCGGCCAGTCCGGCCGCGGGACCTGGAGTACCGGCACCCCATTGCAGGCCGCCTCTGCATAGCTCCCATAGCCCGGCTTGCACAGCATCAGATCGACCGAACCGAGCACGTCCAGCAGATCGATGCCATGCCCCGTCAGGGCGGTGGCGTCGCGGCGGGGTCGACCTTGGAGGTCATCGACCACCCAATGTACCTGTTCCTGTTCCGGCCACTCATGCAAGGGGTTGAGTCCGTCGAAGCCGCCGAACTGCATCAGGGCCAGGGGGCGGTCCGCCGGGCAACCGAAGCGGCTGCGCAGCTCCGAGCCGCGGTCCGGTCGACGGCGGGCGATGGGGCCGACGGCCCGCGCCGCGGGCAGCCAGTCCATCGGTAGGGCGGGGGCCGGGCGGATGAAGAGGTCCGCCTCACGATAGACCCGCCGCAGGTGCTCCATGAGCGTCACCGGCACCTGGGCCTGAAGCTGGGACTCACGCAGGATGTCGTACCAGCTGAAGGAGCAGAGTCCGACCGCCGGGATGCCGAGACGCCGTGCTGCTTCCAGGGGTAGCCAGGGGATGTCGGCCAGCACCAGGTCCGGTGCGAGGTCCCGCAGGGTGGCCAGCTGGCGCTCCAGGCGTTGCGGGTAGTCGGCCTCAAAGCGGACATAGGCGGCGAGGCTCTCCTCCCACCGCGTGACCAGGGGTCCATCCATTAGAAAGCCGGGGTCGGTCGCCTCACGGACCTGGGTGAACCCCGGCGGCAGTCGGGCGCGGGCGAAGCGGGGGTCGATGTCGGACTGGAGCGTGACCCGCAGTCCCGGCAGGCGTCGGGTGAGGGCCTCGATCACCGGCGAGGATTGAGCCAGGTGGCCATAGCCATGGGCGGTGACGGCAAGCAACAGGTGGGGCATGGGTGAGGCCGATCGGTGATGGGGGTGCCAAGATTACCAGACCGGGCCCCGGACACCGTGCCCGGGGAGCGCCAAGCGTCGCACCGCCATGCCTCACCTCTGAAGCGGTGTCCCGAGGGTGGTGGGGTCGAGCGGCCGGATCTGCCACTCGAGCCCGCCAACTGCCAGGAGTCCTACTGACGCGGCTCCCTCACTGTCGCTACTTGGGTGCGGCGGCGGCTGCCGGGGTGGTGGTCCAGGGCTGGATGGCCACCGCCGTGACGCTGTTCTTGGGCGAGCCCTCAATGATCCGGTCGCTGTAGGTCAGATAGATCAGCACATTGCGCTGGGCGTCGTAGAAGCGCACCACCTGGAGGGTCTTGAACACCAGTGAGGTGCGCTTCTTGAAGACTTCCTCGGCATTGCGTTTGCCGCTGCGGATGTCGTCCGGCAGGTTGATGGGGCCGACCTGGGTGCAGTCGATGGACGCATCCGAGGTGTCCTCCGCCACCCCGACGGCGCCGGAGATGCCGCCCGTCTTGGCGCGGCTGAGGTAACAGGCGACCCCGGGGAGGTCTTCGTCCGCGAAGGCCTCGACGACGATTTTGTCGTTGGGTCCCATGAATTTGAACTTGGTGGCGACGCTGCCGATGACCTGGGCGCTGGCCGAGTGGGCGAGGCCGAGCAGGCACAGAACGATGAGTCCGCGACGCATAGGTGATACTCCGTATGTAGATGAAATTCAGGTTGATCGGGTCGGGTCGGCGCCGAACAGCCGGTCACTCTCCTGGCGCGAGCGGGTCAGGCTGTCTTCGATGGAGACCCCGAGGAACCAGTTGCCGGTGATGGCCAAGCGGCTGTTGGCGGTGGCGCGGTCGATGCGTTCCACCACACCGGCATGGCCGGCGCGCATGGCCGGCAGGCGGTTGTGGACCTGCCCCTGCGCGACGATGCGTGCGGGGTCCACTCCCAGTGCCCGGCAGGCGTGGGCCACCTGCTCCTGCGGGGACAAGACTCCCGGGCGGAAGTGGAAGGCGAAGCCGCGATAGGTGGGGTCCGGAAGAAAGTCGCGGGAGACTGCCGAGTAAAACTGGTCGTCCACCGCGATCAGCCCGGCCATGGCGGGCAGGGTGAGGTCCGTGGCGCGGAACGCCAGGGTCAGTGTCTCGATCTCCGCCATGCCGATGGCGCCCGCCGCGTCCCGCGCCCCGTCGAAGCCGGCCGGGATGAGCCGGGCAGCGGCATCCGGCGGCACCGCGAGGGTCAGCGCGTCACAGGTGACCTCGCCGGAGCCCTCGATGATGACCCGAAAGCCGTCCCCGTCGGCCACGATGGCGCTGATTGTCTGACCGGTGCGGACGCTGAGGCGCTCCTCGGCGGCGATCGCGTCAGGGATGACTGAGAGCCCTTGGGTAAAGGTAAAGGCCTTGATCACGTCCTTGCGGCGGGGCTTGCTCCGGAACAGGGCCTCCGCCGGGTAGTCGTCGGCGTTCTGACAGATCACCGCCTTGAACGCGTGGCTCAGCAGGTCGCGGTAGTTACGCCGCCCGAGTATCCGGCCGTAATAGTCGGCGACCCGCTGGCCCGCCTTCGGCGTCGAAAAAATACGCGGGAGGGAGACGGCTGCCTCCAGGAAATGCAGTGCGGAGGCGATGGACCGGCGCTTGCCGTTGGCCCACAGCCGGTAGCCGACCTTGGTCTTGGCCTTGGCCTGGACCTGGGCGGTCAGACCCAGGTCGTCCATGATGGTGAGCAGATTGCCGTAGCTGTTGAAGCAGGTGTGGCTGCCGGCCTCGGTCCAGAATCCGCCGAGCCCCTGGAAGGCGTGGGTGTTCATGCACCCGCCTACCCGTGGTGCGGCCTCCAGCACCAGGGTGCGGAGCCCGCGCCGGGCCGAGAAATGGGCGGCGCCGAGTCCGCTGATGCCGGCGCCGATGACGATATGGTCGAAGTCCTTGGTCATTGCGATTACTGTGTCGAGTCCGGGTTTGGTTGCGGGTGGTCGCCAATGTCGGCGGGGGCAAGGCTCAGATAGCTGATGTCCGGTTCCGGGATCGGGGTCGGCGGCGGTTCGCAGTCCTCCAGGCTCCAACCCTGCCCGGCGACCACGCTCAGATAACTGGTGTCCAGGTGCGGCGGCGCGGCGTCCGGGGGTTGCTCCAGCATGCCCACGGGCGCCAAGGCAAGCGTCGCTGCGTCGCTGCCGTTCGTCTGGGGTGCCTCGGCGGCAGGGGCCGGGTCCGCGGCGTCCGCCACCTCCGCAGGCTGCAGCGCGGCGATCGTCAGCACCGCCCCCGCCTGGGCAAAGACCTTCTTGAAGCGGGTGGCGGTGGCCTCGTCGACATCACGCTTGACGGTGACTGGCCGGCCGGTAAACAGCCGCTCGACGCCCTGTGCGTCGAGCTTGAAGACGGCCGCGAGGCGTTGCCGGGTCTGCTCGGGGTCAGCCCCCGGGGCGATCAGACCCGAGTAGGTGAGATCGAAGCGTTGATCAGACATGGTTCTACCCGCTGTTGTCGGTAATACCCCGCCGTTTTCGCGCCGGGGCCCGGGGATGAGGTGTCGGGGACCCTCGTCTCTCTCCCGGCGCGGCGAGGTCCGATGGCGTTCGTGTTAGTCGATCGGTTTGGCCAGGCTGAAGGCCCCCCGGATATCGCCGACAGCATAACCGCGTGCCCGGTCTCCTGGATAGGCCCGATCCAGGGTTGCGGCAACCTCGTGGCTGATGGCGCTGCCGTGACAGGCGAGACAGACTTCGCCGGTGGGGATCGCCTTCATGAAGCGGAATTGCTTGCTGCCGTCGCCTTCGACGACGGCCCCGAAGGCCAGGGTGTCGACCGCCTCACCGGCCGCCTTGCGCTCCTCGAAGCGGGTGAGGACCTGCTGCTCCCAGGCGTCCGGCTGCCCGGTCTTGGCATTGCGCGGCTTGAGGCTGACGCGGGCGACCTTCCAACCGGACTTGGCTGAGAGCTCGGCGGCGATTGCCGGTGCCCGCGCGTTACACACGGCGATGGCACTGGTGGGTCCGCCGGCCTTCATGGCCGTCTCCAGTTCGCCTTTGAGGGTGCCGGCGAACTGCTGGATCAGTGCCTTGGCCTGCTCGGCGTTGGGGGCGGCAGCGGCGGCCGGCGTCGGCGCCGGTTCGGCGAGCAGCGGACCGGCGGCGATCAGGGCGATGGCGGTGAGAGTGAACAGTGGGCGCACAACAAGGCTCCGGTGGCAGTTGGTAGATGAGCGGGTCGGCAGTCCCAGAGTATCGCCGGTCCGGCGTCGGGTTGCCTCGGGTAATCGCAATCCTGGGCTGGCGCTCGCGGCGACCTCCTTGCCCGGGGTGGTCGACGGTGCTAATTTGTGTCTATGTGTTTATCTGCCGAGTAGCTTGCCATGCCCACGCCCGCCCGAGAGAATACCCGCTGGAATCTTGCTATTACTCGCGAGACCGACATCGCCGTGCGCAGTTTCTTGGCCCGGAGCGGTTTCAAGAAGGGGGACCTCTCCAAGTTTGTCGAAGAGGCGGTCCGGTGGCGGGTCTTCGACCGCACCCTGGAGGAGGCGCGCCAGGGATTCCACGGACTGGCGCAGGACGAGGCCGAGACCTTGCTGGATGAAGCCTTGACGGGCATCCGGGCGCAGTTGCGGGCGGAGGGTCAGTTAACGGACTTCGAGCGCGGGGCGCGTTGACCTGTGCGTCTGGTTATCGACACCAATCTGTTGATCAGCGCCCTGCTGGTCGAGCATTCTGCCCCGGCCCGCCTGTTGATTGCCTGGCGGCGCGGACGTTTCACGCTCCTGACCGCCGAACTCCAGATCGAAGAGCTGCGGCGAGTGAGCCGGTATCCCAAGATCAGGGAGCGCCTGCGCACCTCCCTGGCTGGGGAACTGGTGAATCAGCTCGGTGACTTGGCGGTGGTGGTGACCGATCTGCCGCGCGTCGACCTATCGCCAAACCCCTTTGATAATTTCCTCCTCGCTATTGCGCAAGCCGGCGATGCTGACTGCCTGGTCTCCGGTGACCGCCGCGGTCTGCTGGACCTTGGTCGCTTTGAGACCTGCCGAATCGTGACGGTGCAAATGCTACTTGCAGAGTTGCGGTGAGTGCGGAGCCGCAGCCGGCAAGTCACACGGGTTCGCTTCCGGCTGCGGCTCCGAGTGCTCCGCCAGGGTTAGCGGGTCCTGTACGGCGACGACGGCCTGGCCCCGGACCCGCTGCGACAAGAGTTGGTTGAGGCGTTTGTTCTTGCCGGCGTGCTCGGCGTTGATGGGCGGCATGGCGCGCAACTCCCCGGCGATCAGTTCGACGCGGTCGTCTTCGGCGAAGATGCCGGCCGCGATCATACGATGGTAGGCGTCGACCTTGAGGCGGTAGGTCGATCGTGCGGCCGGGGGTTGCGGGTGTGGTGCGGTGCGGTCGAGGTCGTCGGCATTGACTCTGTCCTCAAGCCGAAGCGACTTTGCCGCCGCATGTTACGCCCGCGGTGTCGCGGTGCGAAGCCTGGCCGTCTGGGGCGCCGCACCCCAGTGC
>CAILVI010000464.1 GCA_903837595.1 uncultured Thiodictyon sp. | reverse complement strand
TTCACGGTAAGCCTCGACCTACGGTTGTGAACGGACCGCCGCTGGCCCCAACGATGATCGAAGCCCGAGGGCGCTGGCGCCGTGCGGATCGGCCCGGCGGCGGTCGATCTGATAAGATTGCACGCCCGCACGGTTTTCCTTTCACCACGCACCCTGGCGATCCCCCATGTTCGGTTTCGGAAGAAAAAAGCTTAAGCAGACGGCAGTGACCGAGGACGGGCAGCCGGCTGCCGGTGAGGAGTCCTCAGAGGCTAAGGGGGGGCTCTTCAAGCGATTGTTTGGTGCGCGCGAGGACGAGGACCTGGGCTGGGTCAAGGGCATCGGGCCGCTGCTGGAAGAGGGCGTGGCGCCCGTGGCCGAGGCGCCGCTGGCGGGGGCACCCGAGGGGCCGATCGTCGCTGCGCCTGCGCCTGCGCCTGCGCCTGAGCCGGCGGAACTGGTCACGACAACCGTCGAGCCGATGGCCGAGGCACCCGCTGCCCCGACCGAGATCAGTCCGCCGCCGGTCGCGGAGGTGGTGCCTGCGCCCATGTCGCTCCCGGTCGCGGTCACTCCGGCGCCGGTGGTCGATTCCGCTGCCGTGGTGATCAGCGCGCCTGAGCCCGAGCCGGTTGCAGCGCCCGTCGCTGCGCCGCCCGCGCCGACCCCCGTGGCGATCGAGCCCCCCGCGCCCAAGGCCGGCCTACTCAAGCGTCTCTTCCATGTAGCGGACGAGCCCGCGGCGCCCGTGCAGCCG
The DNA here is from genome assembly GCA_903837595.1 of uncultured Thiodictyon sp. Taxonomy (GTDB): domain Bacteria; phylum Pseudomonadota; class Gammaproteobacteria; order Chromatiales; family Chromatiaceae; genus Thiodictyon. The sequence continues at coordinate 13,563 of CAILVI010000464.1, read as the reverse complement.
CAGCCGACACCGGAGTCGGCCCCGGTCGCGCGTGCGCCGACGCCCCCCCCCGCCGCGCCCGACTGGCAGGTCTACGACCAGCCGGTGGACTGGGAGTCCCCGGAGGTCCGCCGCGGGCTCTTCAAACGGCTGCGCGAGCGCCTGTCGCGCAGCCGCACCCAGCTCGGCAGCGGGCTCGGCACCCTGTTCCTCGGTCGCAAGAAGATCGACGACGAGTTGATGGAGGAGCTGGAGACCCTGCTGCTGACCGCGGATGTGGGGGTGGAGGCGACCTCACGGGTCATCGATGACCTGACCCGGCGGGTGAAGCGCAAGGCGCTGGCGGACCCGCAGGCGCTGCTCGTCGCGCTCAAGGAGGCGTTACGCCTGATCCTCACCGCCGCCCATACCCCGGTCCGTCAGGCGGCCCCTGATCGGCCCCAGGTGATCCTGATGGTGGGCGTCAACGGCGCCGGCAAGACCACGACCATCGGTAAGCTCGCCCGCGTCCTGCAAGCGGAGGGCAACAGCGTGATGCTGGCCGCGGGCGATACCTTCCGCGCCGCCGCTGTGGAACAGCTCCAGACCTGGGGCGAGCGCAACCGGGTGCCGGTGATCGCCCAGAAGGGTGGGGCGGACTCCGCCTCGGTGATCTTCGATGCGCTCCAGGCGGCCACCGCGCGCCGGATGGACGTGCTGATCGCGGACACCGCCGGGCGGCTCCACACCAAGACCAATCTGATGGACGAGTTGAGCAAGATCGCGCGGGTGATGAAGAAGCTCGATCCCGAGGCGCCGCACGAGGTGTTGCTGGTGGTGGATGCCACCACCGGTCAGAACGGGCTGAATCAGGCGGTCCAGTTCCATCAGGCGATCCCCCTGACCGGGATCGCGCTCACCAAACTCGACGGCACCGCCAAGGGCGGCATCGTCTTCGCCATCGCGGAAAAGCTCAAGGTGCCGATCCGCTTCATCGGGGTGGGCGAGTCGATCGAGGACCTGCGCCCATTCGATGCGGATGAGTTCCTGGATGCGCTGCTGGGTCAATAGCATGAGGGCCCGGCGGGAGGGGCGGCGCGCATGATCCGTTTCGACCACGTCTGCAAACGCTATCCTGAGCGCGGCGACGCACTGAGCGACCTGAGCTTTGAGATGGAAGCCGGGGAGATGGTCTTTCTCACCGGTCACTCGGGGGCCGGCAAGAGCACGCTGCTGCGTCTCATTGGGCTACTGGAGCGGCCAAGTCGGGGGCAGGTCATCGTCAACGGGCGTAACCTCGCCACCCTGGCGCGGGGCAAGATCCCGTACCACCGCCGCCAGGTGGGCATGATCTTTCAGGACCACCGCTTGCTGGCGGATCGCAGCGTGTTCGAGAACGTCGCCCTGCCGCTGGTGGTGACGGGGCTGGGGCATAAGGAGATCGGCCGGCGGGTGCGCGCCGCCCTGGATCAGGTGGGGCTCCTGAAACGCGAGCGCGCCCTGCCGGTGGCCCTCTCCGGGGGCGAGCAACAACGGGTTGGCATCGCGCGAGCGGTCGTCGCCCGCCCGCCCCTGGTGCTGGCGGACGAGCCCACCGGCAACCTGGACCCGGACCTGTCGCGCGAGATCTTTGCCCTGTTTGAGCGCTTCCACGCGGTCGGTGTGACCCTGATGATTGCCACCCATGACCTGGCGCGGGTGGGTGACCTGCATCACCGCACCTTCGTTCTGAGCGAAGGCCGCCTGATCAAAGACACCGGGGCCGGCTAGTCGCCATGGCGCGTACTCAGTCCCGGCGCCGCAGCGCCCCCAGCCTGCTCGAACTCCCGGGGGTCTGGCTAGGCCATCACCTGCAAAGCGCTGTTGCGACGCTGGGGCGGCTGCTGCGTGCACCGCTCGCCACCGGCATGACCGTGGCGGTGATCGGTATCGCGCTGGCCTTGCCGGCCGCGCTCTATGTGCTGACCGACAACCTGCGCCAGCTGGTCGGCGGCTGGGATCAGGGCGCGGCCATCTCGCTCTTTCTGCATCAAGACAACAGCGACCTGGACGCCGAGGGCGTCGCCGGGCGGTTGCGCGAGTGGCCGGAGTTCCGGCGTGTGCAGGTGATCGGTGCCGCGTCGGCGTTGGCCGAGTTCCGCTCGCAGGCCGGTTTTGCCGAGGCCCTGGACCAACTCAGCACCAACCCGCTGCCAGCGGTGCTGGCGATCACCCCCCAGCCGGCCTACGCCACGGCCACGCAGATCGAGGGGCTTCAGGAGCGCCTGGGCCAGTTGCCGGAGGTGGATTTCGTGCGGGTGGATACTCAGTGGCTGATGCGCTTCCAGGCCATCCTGGACCTGGCCCAGACCCTGGTTTTGCTGCTCGCTGGCCTGTTGGCCTTAGGGGTGCTCCTGATCGTGGGCAACACCATCCGGCTGGAGATCCAAAACCGGCGCGGCGAGATCGAGATCATGGAGCTGGTGGGTGCCACCGCCTCGTTCATCCGCCGGCCCTTCCTCTATGCCGGTGCCTGGTATGGACTGCTCGGGGGCTTGAGCGCCTGGCTCCTGGTCACCCTGGCGGTGGTGGCGCTCCAGGGGCCGGTGTCCCGGCTCGCCAACCTCTATCGCAGCGAATTCCCGCTCGCGGGGCTCGGTGCGGCCGCGCTGCTGACCATCCTGGGCGGCAGCATGGCGCTCGGACTGGTGGGGAGTTGGATCGCGGTCAATCGTCACCTGCGCGGGGTGGAGCCCGATTGAGGCGTTGGGGCGCCGACGGGCCGGCCCGTCGGCCAATTGGTGGGCCTGCCGACTGGATGGATAGACTGTAATTCACCCGTAATGTGCTGAAGGGATGTTTCTAACATCCAGACAAAAAAGAAAAAGATTCAGCCATCGGCAGTGCGGATCGGAAAGATCGGAACATTCGATGCCCCGCAAGCCCTGTGGGCTCTTGTGCAAACCTGAGACCTTGCATAAAGTCTATTTAACATTTGCAGCGGCAAGCCCTTAAACCCAGGGTAAAGTTGCTGGAAAAAGCCAGAGCATTCTGGTAGGCTTTATCCCAAGCGTCCAACTCAGGTATTAAGCACATGGCAAAAGATTTCGCTCTCATGCCCACCGGCAATATCGATGCGTACATCAGCGCCTCCTATCAGATTCCGGTGCTGACCCCAGAGGAGGAACGCAGCCTGGCCGAGAGCCTGCGTGATCATGGCGATATGGAGGCGGCGCGGCGCATGGTGATGTCCCATCTGCGGTTCGTCATCCGCATCGCCCGGGGCTATCTCGGCTACGGGCTGCCCCTGCCTGACCTGATCCAGGAGGGTACGGTCGGTCTGATGAAGGCGGTGCGACGCTTCGAGCCCGATATGGGGGTGCGGCTGGTGTCCTTCGCGGTGCATTGGATTCGCGCCGAGATCCACGAGTACATCCTGCGCAACTGGCGCATCGTGAAGGTCGCGACCACCAAGGCCCAGCGCAAGCTGTTTTTCAACCTGCGTAGCGCCAAGAAGCGGCTCGGTTGGTTCACCCACGCCGAGGTGCTGGCGGTGGCGGAGGACCTGGGGGTGAAACCCGCGACCGTGCTGGAGATGGAGTCGCGCCTGTCCAACCAGGACCTGGCCTTCGACGGCTACGAGGACGACGACGACGAGTCGCCATCCGCGCCCTCGACCTACCTGCCGGATACGCGCATGGAGCCCTTCCGGATGCTGGAGCGCGAAGACACCGAGCGCAACGATAAGAAGCGACTCTACGCCGCCATCCAGGGTCTGGACGAGCGCAGCAAGGTGATTCTCACCGAGCGCTGGCTGACCGAGAAGAAGCAGACCCTGCATGAACTGGCGCAGCAATTCAACGTCTCGGCGGAGCGGATTCGCCAGATCGAGAAGAACGCCATGAAGAAGCTGCGCCTGCAACTGGCTATCTAAGCCACTGCCCGGGCGCCGCCAGACCGCGGCGTCTGCACCCAGTCAAGGCCCGCCGTGTGCGGGCCTTTTGTTTTGGCCTCGTTTCACGCGGATCGTTCGGCGTTATGCCCGCAGGGCGCACAGCGGCACCAGCAGTTCCGTCCGGCTCAGGCCGCCGTGCTGGCCGATCAGTGGCTTGGGCTGCTCGAATGGGAGTAACTGGCGCAGGATGCGCCGCCCCCGGGGCAGGAGGCAGTAATCACCGATGCGCTCAGTGAAGCGCGGATGGGCCGGGCCCAGCCCAAAATAACCGGCGTCCATCAGGTCCCGGCTCGGGCAGACCTCGACCAAGTCGCCTAAGGGGCCGCGGCAATAGTCAAGAAAAGGGCGCTCACGTCCGAGCCGCAGGTAACAGAAGGCGGCCCGCGGTTCGCCGCACAGCGGCAGCGCCAGGCAGTCGGCCAGGTCCGGGTGGTCCGCCAGGTCGATCAGGTCGGCGGGGCCGGTATCCAGCTGGCCGTGATCGGCCGTCACCAGCACCAGGGTATCGGTCCCGGCGGCGGCGACCAGAAAGTCGGCGAGTGCTTGCTCGATCTGCTGCAAGTGGGCCACCGCTGCCGCGCTGCCCATCCCTTGGTGGTGGCCGATCGAGTCCAGGTCCGGCCAATAGCAATAGAGATACTTGGGCACCCGGTCGCGGCGCAGCGCCCGGGCGCTCTGGCGGAACAGGTCGTGCAGGTCCGCGTAGGGCAGCACCTGCGCGGCGCCGGTGTGGGCCAGATTGAAGTCGGAACGGGCGATCCGGTTGGGGCTGACCACCAGGGCGCGGGTGCGGATGCGGTCGAACACGCTGCGGTGCCCGAAGAGCCGTCGGGGGTCGATCCCGGCCTTGCGGTAGGGTACGCCGCCGTAGCGGGGGACGCCCGGCAAGACCGTCATCACGCAAGCGAGCTCCGCAAACCAGGTATACCAACCGGTCAGTCCGTGCTGGAGTGGGCCGTCGCCGGTTAGAAAGCTGGTGATGGCCGTGGCCGTGGTGGAGGGGAAGACGGTGGTCATGGTCCCGACTTGGTGACGGTGCAAGATCCCTTGGGGGGAGTGCTCCGCCAGCCAGTCTGCCCCTAAGCCGTCGATCACCAGGAGCAGGATATTGGTGGCCCGTGCCGGTTCCAGTGCCGGCATCAGGGTCAGTTGCGGATAGTCGCTGCGACCGCCCCGCGCCTGGATGATTGAGGCCATCAGGTTGACGATGCCGCCGCCCGCATAGTCGGGTTTGCGGCGCTCGAGCGGGGAGGGGGGAGCCGGGGCGTCTGGGGTCATCGGGGATTGCGTCAGTCGGGGGCGCGACCGTCGCGCCCGTGCGTGTAGCGTATCACTGTGTTCATCTATTCCCGGGTTTTCTGCGCCCAAGTTCCTGGCGTTTCTTGTCTATATTTGGCGGTCCGTGCGTTACGAAAATCGCCGGGAAGTTATTTTTTTCCATTTAGTCAGGGAGTTTAAGTGTTGTTGACGCAGTATCAGGGGGCGCCCTGATGCGGCCTGACGCGACAAAGCTCAGCTGCTATGGTATAAAATGAAGCAGTATTCCTGACGCCCTACTGGGTATCCGGTCGCTCGACTTCTTCTTCTAAGGTAGGATGCAGATGTGGCAACTTTGGGGTTCGACCACCGCGGCACCGATCCAATGATCCGGCGTTTAGTGAGGTCTTGCAGTGGAGATTGCCGACGGTGAGCGCTGACGATAGCGTCGACTTGCGCGGGGCGCGGGTGCTGGTCATCGACGACAGCAAGACCATCCGCCGTACCACTGAGGGCCTGCTTACCAAGGCGGGGTGCGAGGTGCGGACCGCACAGGACGGTTTCGAGGCGTTGGGCAAGATTGTGGAGTTTCAGCCGGACTTGGTCTTTGTCGATATCATGATGCCGCGCCTGGATGGCTACCATACGTGCGCCCTGATCAAGGCCAACGCGGCCCTGCGGCATACCCCGGTGGTGATGCTGTCGAGCAAAGACGGACTCTTCGATCGCGCCAAGGGGCGTTTGGTCGGTGCCGAACTCTATCTACCAAAGCCCTTTACTGGTGAAGAGTTGCTCGACGCCGTGCGGCGCTATCTGCGGCGCGATCTGCGCCGTGTGGAAGCGGTGCCCCCGGCGCCGCCGCAATGATTCGAGTATCCTGTTGCCTATATCAATGCTCAATCGGCTGGCACGGCCTGTGACGCTTGTTTCGTGCCTGGGTTTGGTTAGTCTGAGATGAAGCGTCGCCAATGGACACTTCCACGATAAAAATGTCTCTATAAGAGCGCAGTTATGAACCCCTTTTCTAACAAGTCCGGCTCCGCGGCGACTGACTCCCAGGATGGCTCGCGCCACGAAGCCCTCGATAGGCCTGCGGCCGGTGGGGCCACCGTCTTGGTTGTCGATGACTCACCGACCGAGACGCGGATCTTCATCAATACCCTGTCTCAGGCGGGCTATAAGGTCGAGACTGCGACCGATGGCGAACAGGGTGTTGAGATGGCGCGCCGACTCCGGCCCGATGTCATTCTCATGGATGTCATCATGCCGACGCTCAATGGCTTCCAGGCCACCCGCGTACTGCATAAGGACGCAGCCACCGCTAACATTCCCATCATCATGGTGACGACCAAGGACCAGCCCACCGACCGCACTTGGGGGCTGCGCCAGGGTGCCGTGGAGTATCTGGTCAAGCCGGTGGCCCCGGCCGCTTTGCTCGAGTGCGTCCGCGCGGTACTCCAGCGTTAGTCCGGCCGGCACGATTTGTAAGATGCCACCGCAGGCCGCCACGGGCGACGCACTGTTCGACCTGATTGCCGGGATCGACGTGCGTTTGCGTGCGCTCCCGACCCGCCTGCCGCAGCAGGCGCCACCGGTGGAGCGCTGGGTAGGGATACTGTTTCGGGTCGGTGAGCGCCTCCTGCTCGCCCCCTTGGATCAGATCGCCGAGGTCTTGACCGTGCCAGGTGATCTGACCCCGTTGCCCGGTACCCCGAGTTGGGTGCTCGGCGTCGCCAACAACCGCGGCACCTTGTTGCCGATCTTCGATTTGGCTGCCTTGACGCAGGGCGGTGTCCCGACGCGCCGGGATGCCGATCGCGTGCTGGTGGTGCGTCAGGACGGTCTGCCGTCCGGCTTGGTGGCGAGTGAGGTGATCGGCATTCGTCGCTTCGCGGTGACGGAGTGTCTGGCCGAACCGGCGGCCGAGTTGGGGGTTTTGCGGCCCTTTGCCCAGGCGGCCTTTCCGCTCGACGACACGGTGGTGGCGGTCATTGCGCTGGGGCGTTTGCTGGCGGATCCGCTGATGAGTCTGGGGTCGGTCTGAGGTCGGCGCCGCCGCCAGCGGCAGCCGCGCCGGTTGCGCGTGCTGCAACCAAATACAATTCCTAATTAACCAATCAAGTTGTAACTAAATCAGATGGCGATGCGAACCAAGTTGTGGGCGGGCAAATCCGCGGCGGACGGTCTCAGGGGGGCGACCATCGGTTGGTTGCTGTTCGCCTTAGTCTGCGCGGCCCTGGCCTTGGCGAGTTATATCCTGTTGCGCAATGCAGACGACGCGAACGTGCGCCTGCTGTCCGTGGTCACCACGGCGCAACAGCAAAAGGCGCTGAGCCAACACTTGGTCCAGTCGGCCATGGAGGCGGTCGGGGGCGACCAGGCTGCCTTTGGCCGGTTGCCCGACGAGCGGGATCGCTTGCAGCGCGGCCTCGACGCGTTGAATGCGCGTGCGCCGGTCGCGCTGAAACCGCAACTGGAGGCCGCGGGGACTGCCTGGCGGAGCGCGCGCGAGTATGTGGTCAGTATCCTCAACGCGCAGACGGATATCCTCGCGACGCGTGAAGAGTACAAGGCCACCGCCGCCCGATTGTCCGAACTCGGGACGTCGATGAGCCGCGCCGCCGCGCTGGTCGTGACGGATGGCGCGCCAGCGGATCAGGCCTTCGAGGCGGGTCGGCAATTGGCCCGCATCGAGACGTTGAAATATATCCTGGACCAGGTCTTGGACGGTGGGGCCTCAGAGATCGCGGCCAGCGAATCGGCCAATACCCTGGGCGCGCAGTTTGCGTCGCACCTGCAGACGCTGATCGAACAGGCCGGCGCCCGCAGCAAGTCGCAGGCGCGCGCGGCCTTAGAGGAGACCGCGCAACTCTTTGCCACGCTGCGCCCGAGCACTGGTGAACTGCTGAGACTGCCGCCTGGGGTGCTTGCCGCCAACGACGCCGTGGCACCGCTCCAGACGGCGGGCAAGGCACTTGATGTCGCCTTCGATAACTTGGTGGTTGGTCTTGGCCAGGTGGAACAGGCCGCGATGCGCCTCGGTCCGCTGACGCTCGGCTTCTGGCTCGTCCCATTGTTCAGCGCTTTGGCCCTGCTCGGACTGCTCGGGCTGGGTGCCCGTGCGATCCGCGCGGCGGAACGGCGTGAGGCGGACTCGCGCGCCCAGACCGAGCGCGACGAGCAGGCCATCCTGCGGCTGCTGGACGAGATGGGCAACCTGGCCGACGGCGACTTGACCGTCGAGGCCACGGTGACGGAGGACAAGACCGGCGCCATCGCCGACTCGATCAACTATGCGGTGGATGCCTTGCGGGTCTTGGTGACCACCATCAACACCACCGCGGAGCAGGTCGCACAGTCGTCTCAGGAGAGCAGCGCGATCGCCGTGCGCTTGACCGAGGCCGCCGTGGCGCAGGCCGATCAGGTCGTGCTCGCCTCCGGTGCCATCCAGTCCCTGACTGAGCAGATCGACGAGGTTGCCAGCAATGCCGGCGAGTCGGCCGAGGTGGCCTCGCGCTCGGTGGAGGTCGCGGGTCGGGGTGGCCAGACGGTGCGTGCCACGATCAAGGGTATGGATGCCATCCGCGAACAGATTCAGGAGACCGCCAAGCGAATCAAGCGACTGGGCGAGAGCTCGCAGGAGATCGGTGAGATCGTCGAGTTGATCGACGACATCGCCAACCAGACCAACATTCTGGCCCTGAACGCGGCTATGCAGGCGGCCATGGCCGGTGACGCCGGTCGCGGCTTCGCGGTGGTTGCCGACGAGGTGCAGCGCCTGGCCGAGCGTTCCCGTAATGCGACCAAGCAGATCGAGGTGTTGGTGCGCACCATCCAGGCGGATACCAATGAGGCGGTGAGTTCCATGGAGACCAGCACCGCGGGCGTGGTGGCGGGAGCCAACCTGGCCGAGAATGCCGGTGAGGCCTTGCGTGAGATCGAAAACGTCTCGACCTACATCGCCGACCTGACCAAACGCATCGCCGACTCTGCCCAACGCCAATCGCGCCAATCCGCGCAGATCAATGCGACGGTGCAGGGCATCCGTGGCATCACCGAGGAGAACGCGGACGATACACGACGCGCCGCGCAGGCGGTGGAGGCACTGGTCAGCCTGGCCGCCGAACTGCAACTCTCCGTTGCGGGTTTCAGGCTGCCTTGACGGTAGTCAAGGGCCTTATCCCATGGTAGAAAAGGTTGGCGGTGGTCTGAGGTGGGTCAAGGGCGAGATCGCTACGACCCTGCGCCGGGTCACTGATCTGATGGATGCCTATGGGCAGACCGGCGAGCCGGCGGCCCTGGGCGATGCGGTCGAAGCCCTGTTCGAGGTCCGCGGCGTCCTGCTCGCATTGGAGCTCACCGGCCCTGCAAGCCTCGTCGAAGAGATGCAGCACCTGTGCGATGCCATGGCCGATCGGGCGGTAGGCAGTGTGCAGGCGGCGACTGAGGCCATGATGTTGGCCTTGATTCAACTCCCCAATCATTTGGATCGGTTGGATGCGGGCGCCGTGCCCCCCCGCGTGAGTCTGTTGCCGACCATCAATGACCTGCGCAACGCCCGCGATGCGGCGCCTTTGGATGCGGCGCAGTGGTTGGGTCCCGGGGCGGTCCTGGCGCAGGATGAGGCGACGGCGACGGCACCGGCACCGCCGCCGACCCTCGGGCCACTCAACGCGTTATTTCGTAAGGTCCGGCCGCACTTTCATCGGGATCTGGTCGAGTGGTACCGCCCCGCGACCAGCCGGGATGGGTTGGCGAAGCTCGCGCGTCTGTTCGACCAGTTGCACCGCTACCTGAAAGATGGGCACTTGGCGGACTTGTTCGCGTTGGCGCAGGCCTATGCGGTCGGCCTGCAGGGCGGTGAAGGCGTCGCCGCGGCCCCCGACCGGGTCCTGGTCGGTCGACTGGATCGGGTGTTCAAACCACTCGCCAACGTGCCCCCCGAATGGCCGGGCGGCGACGTGCAGCAATTGATCGATGCATTTCTGGACGCGGCTACCAGGGCGGCGGTCCAAACACCCTTGGTGGCGCAGCTCCAGGCCCGCTATGGTCGGGTGCAGGTGCAGCCGCTGCCTCCGGAGGGGGCGTCCGCGGCGCTGGCGGGCCTGGCACAGGCAATGCTGGGCGAACTGGTGGCGCTCAAGGGGCAGCTGGAACTGTTCGTGCGTGCTGCTCGCGAGGATCGTACCCCACTGGCCGAGATCAGCGCCGGCCTGCTTAATCTGGCACGCACCCTGGATGTCGCCGATGCCGGCCAACTGCCTGAACGTTTGCGCCTGCTGGCGGATGGTTTCAGCGCACTGGCCATGGCCGATGCCGCCGAGGACGTGCTGGGCCTGGAGCCCCTGGCGGCCGAGCTGCTCGGAATCGAGTCAGTGATGCAGCGCTATGCCGAGCGTCGCGAGTCGTCGTTGGGTGACGGCGCTGCCTCCAGTCCCTATAGCGCCGAGCTGCTGACCGCCACCCTGCGGGAGGCGCGCGCCGAGTTTGTGCATGTGAAAGAGGCGATCCTTGACTGCCAATCCCCGGGTGCGCGCCCGGAGAACTTCCGGCAGGTCCCGAATCGCCTCTCCAGCGTGGCCGGGGCGCTGCATATCCTTGGTGACGCCTCGGCGGGGGAGGTCGCCGAGGCCATCGCGGGCCTGGTGCGGCGTTGTTACCTGGCGGCGGATCGCTGGCCGCAGGGGGGGGAGTTCGAGTTACTGGCGGATGCCATCGTCGCGCTGGAACTGCACATTGATCAGCTCAAGGAAGGGCAGGGCACCGACGAGGACCTGGTCCGGCAGGCTGGGGACGCGGTGAGCGCGCTCGAACGACTGCTCGGCAACGCTGCGCAAGCACTTGCGCCGCCGCGTTCAGTCCCAGCGCCCAGTGAGCTACCCGGTGACGCCGGGTCGGCCCCGGTCGCCGTTGCACCACCGCTCGCAGGCTCCGGTCCGGCCGGCGGTATCTCGCCTGAATTTCTTGAAATTTTTCTGGAGGAGGCGCAGGAGGAGACACAGACGATCGGCGAGCAGTTTGTGCGTTGGCGATCCAATCCGGCGGATGAGGTCGCGCTCACCACGCTGCGTCGCAGCTTTCATACCCTCAAGGGCAGCGGCAGAATGGTGGGTGCCGCTCGCGTTGGGGACCTTGCGCAGGCCGCCGAGGGTCTCTTCAGCAAATTGCTCGAACTGACCCTCATGCCGGATGCACGGCTCGTGGCCTATTTGGGCGAGGTGGTCGAGCGGCTGCCTGACTTGGTCGCGGCGGAGGCGCAGCGGCGCCCCCTGGACATCGCCGACCTGGTTGCGCGCGCGTCGCAGTTTGGCCGATCATCGGGTAAGGCTGCGTCCGCCGTTGCGCCAACCCCGGCCCCGATCAGTTCGTGGTTGGAGGTGCCAAGCCAGCCGTCGCCCGCGGCTGATGCGCCAGCGGGGCGGGCCGACCCCGCCTCGGGCGAGCCCCGGTCGCAGGACCTCGACGCGACCGCGGCCCCGCGGTTGACCGATCACGGCAGCATGTTCGCCGCGGACGACGAGTTGCTGGAGATTTTCCGCGAGGAGACCTTGGAGCACCTGGATACCGTGCGTTCGTTTCTGGCACGGGCGCGGGTGGCACATCTGCCCCCGGATGAGGACACCGTCCGCGCGTTGCACACGCTCAGTGGGAGCGCTCGCATGGCAGGCGTCGACTCCATCGCAGACGTGGCAAAGGCCTTGGAGCGACAGTTCCGGGCGCTGCAATCCGCCTCCTTAAGCCTACCTGCCCCGCTCCTGGCCCTGCTGGGTCGCGCCGTTGAGGGTATTGCGGGACGTGTCGCAGAGTTCCCGACGGCCGGTGCTGCCGCCGCTGACCTGGTCGCCCTGGCAGCCGATCTGGCTGCCTTCGCTAGCCCGGCGAAGGTGACGCCCGCAGCGTCGGTCGGACCAGTGGTGGAGCCACTGACCAGCGATCTCGTCAGCGACCCCGTGGGGCTCGTGCAGGGTGCCCTCGTGGTCCCCGCCAACGGCCATGAGGCGGTGCCGGAACGCGAAGCACCGTTGGCATCAGCGCCGGTGTTTGTGGGCCACCCGGTCGCGCCCGTATCCGCTGAGGGGGACTTCCTTAACCCCTTCGATGACCATGAGCTGGTGCTGTCTCTTGATGACCTACCGGAACTGACGCCGACGCCGGTTGGCGGGCTGGTCGCGACGGTACCGGCTGAGGGGGCCTTCGTTAACCCCGTCGATGACCAGGCGCCGGTGCTGTCCCTTGATGACCTGCCAGACCTGCCAGACCTGCCAGACCTGACGCCGACTCCGGTTGGCGAGCGGATCGCGCCGGTACCCGGTGAAGGGGTCTTCGTTAACTCCTTCGATGACCAGGCGCTGGCACTGTCCCTTGACGACCTACCGGAACTGCCGGAACTGCCGGACCTGACGCCGGCGCTGGTTGGCGAGTCCGTCGCGCCGGTACCCAGTGAGGGGGCCTTCGTTAACCCCTTCGATGAACATGAGCCAGCGCTGTCCCTTGGCGGCCTGCCAGACTTGCCAGACTTGCCAGACTTGACGCCGACGCCGGTTGGCGAGCCTGTCGCGCCGGTACTCGGTGAGGGGACCTTGGATGACCACGCGCCGGTGCTATCCCTTGATGACCTGCCGGACCTGCCGGACCTGATGCCGATGTCCGGCGGTCAGCCGGTCGCGTCGGCGCGCGGTGAGGGTATCCTGATTGGCCGTGTCGGCGACACGGATGCCAATGGCGCGGTGGGTTCCCTCGACGACCGGTCCGGCCTGATGCCTGACTTGGTTGCTGAGCCGATGTTCGCTGACGGTGCCCTCAAGGCCCCCGTGGACGAAACTGATACCAATGCGGCCATGGGGTTGGTCGAAGAGCTGGACCTGGTTGCTGATCGGGTGCCACTGTCATACACGTCCACCCAGGTCGCCGCGGACGCCTTGGTCGCCGAGTTGGAGCAATCCCTGGGGGCGATCAACCTCGGGTTGGCGTTCGAAGATCATCTGGAATCAGGTGAGTTGCCGCTCGGTTTGGTCGAGGATGGCGGTGAGTTCGCTAACGACCTCGTGCCACTGCACGTCCAAGAGTGGTCGTTCCGGGACCCTGTGGATGCGGGTGCCGTGGAAGTTGAGGTGTTATCCCCGGACGCATGGGCCGCCGCCTGCGCGGCCGCCGCGAGCGCGGAGCCGACGGCCGACGCCGACCTGAGGCCTGTGCCAGCCCTCGCCCTGGCGTCGTCAGGCGCACCTATTGCTGCGCGGCCGGGTGGCGAGTCTCTCGGGCCGACGAATGTGCCCGAGTCGGCTACTCCGGTGGTGCAGTTCCCCCGTGAACCGATGTCGGAGCCGACGACGGCACTGGTGCCGGGGCCCGTGGTGGTGCCGGAGCCCGTGGTGGTGCCGGAGCCCGTGGTGGTGCCGGAGCCCGTGGTGGTG
>CAILVI010000463.1 GCA_903837595.1 uncultured Thiodictyon sp. | reverse complement strand
TGCCGAGATTGGCCAGGCCAACACCTCAGTTCCGCTCAAGCAAAGGGATAGTAACTCCAACCGCACGGCGGTCACGGCGGTTGGAGTCAGGGGGAACGTAGCAGCGAACGACGGGCTGCGCAAGGGCAAAGTAGGCGCCGACGGTGGTCGACTGGGGGGAGCCGCGGGGACCAAACCGCCGTTTGGGACGGCGCCGGGCGGGCTTGCCGCGTAGTTTGGGGCGGCACCGGCTCGGCAGGCTATATCCTGGTGCGCGCGAGCAGAAGTGCCTCCGGCCCGGGGAGTTGGCGAAAGAGAAGGAGTTCGCCGCGACTAAGGAGGACTTCCGCGCCTACTGCTCGGCAACCGATTAGCGACTACGCTGATTGCCACCATGGGTTCCGATTCAAGCCCGCCACCAGAGCATCATTGGGCGGACTAGGCCAATCGCCTGCGACCCCCGTCGTGCGGGCAGTAGGAAAAAGAATTCGGGCCGCGGCCGAGTGCGCACTCCGCCCCCAGGACTGGGGCCGACGGCGGAGGTGTTACTCCAAAGGGGATGGATACCGGACATTTCTCACTTGCGCGCAAGCGGACATCTGAAACTTGCCTTGACACTTGCTGTAGATGCACGGGCCGAGCCGCCCGGCGCGCGGCCGGTCCATGGATTGGACCGGGCTGCTTGCGACCGATTGCCGTCATAAGTCATCCGACGGCTGACCGGCTCCTGCCAACTGCCAACCGGACGCCACGGCGGTCTCAGGCACGCGTGCAGTCGCGCGGTCGCGCGGTCGCGCCAGCCACGTCAACAGCGTTTTGAACAGCGCATCCGGGGCTATCGGTTTGGCAACGTAGTCGTTCATACCGACAGCAAAGCACTTCGCCTTGTCTTCCGGAAAGGCGTTTGCTGTCATGGCAAGAATGGGAACCCTGGAGCCGTTCGGCTGCTGCCGTATCTGTCGCGTCGCTTCGAGCCCGTCCATGTTGGGCATCTGCATGTCCATCAGAATCACGTCGTAGGCATGTCGATCGGCCAGCACCACCGCTTCGGCACCATCCGCGGCCACATCCACCAACAAGCCAACGGACTTCAGCAGTTCTCTGGAAACCTCCATGTTAGTCGGTTCATCTTCAACCAACAGGATGCGGCAACCACCATAATGGCACAACAGAGTCGCCTCGATGGAATCGGCAGCCGAGGAAGTTGCAGTTGTCGGGTTCGGCCTGCCGATCTTGAGCCGTGCCGTAAACCAAAAGATGCTGCCCCCACCGAGGGTGCTCTGGGCCCCGGCATCCCCGCCCATCGATCGGGCCAGGCGGCGGGTAATGGCGAGGCCCAGGCCGGTGCCGCCGTACTTTCGGGTGAAGGAGTTGTCGGCCTGCTCGAAGATCGCGAACAGCCTAGGCAAGGTCTCCGGTGCAATGCCGATGCCCGTATCCTGGACTTCAAAGCGCACCAGGACGCTGTCTGCCCCCTCCGCTTCGGCGGTGGCACGCAGCTTCACCGTACCGGTTTCCGTAAACTTGACCGCATTGTTGGCGTAATTCAACAGCGCCTGTTGGAGCCGCGTGGGATCGCCCAATACCGTCCAGGGCACGGGCGGGACCTCGACCAGCAGTCGGAGATTCTTCGCTTGCGCCTGACTACTGAGCATGTCTACAACATTTTCTGCGATGGCGCTGAGATTGACTTCCGCTTGCTCAAGACACAACTTCCCCGCCTCGATCTTCGAGAGATCGAGAATGGCGTTGATGATTTCCAGCAAGTGTTGACCGGCCGCCTGAATCCGGTCGAGCCGTTCGGTTTGTTTCGGAGCAAGGCCATCCCGTTTCATCAGATACGCCATGCCGGTAATCGCGTTGAGTGGGGTGCGGATCTCATGGCTCATGTTGGCTAGGAAGGCGCTCTTGGCACAGTTGGCCGCTTCGGCAGCATCCTTGGCAAGCAATAAGTCGTGAGTCCGCTCGACGACCAGTTGCTCCAGGTGGCGATGGTGGCGCTCAAGCTCGGCCTCCGCCCGCTTGCGGTCGGAAATATCCTGTAGCAAGGCGATGAAATGGTCCGCCGCGCCTTCCGCCGTGCGAACGCAGTGCACCGAAAGGGCAACAAAGATCTCCGACCGATCCTTACGGATGAATCGCTTATCCAGCGCATAGCGGTCGAGGTCCCCCCGCAGCACGCAGTCGAACTGAACGACGTCGGCCGCCAAGTCGTCTGGGTGGGTCAATTCCGCCCACGTCAGCTGCACAAGCTCCTCCCGTGAATAACCAAGCATCCGGCACAGGTGTGCATTGACTTCGACCCAGCCCTTGGCGAGCGACGTGATGGCGAGACCGACCAATGGCAGATTGAAGTAGGAGCGTAATCGACGCTCGCTTTCACGCAGCGCATGCTCGGCGGCCTTGCGCTGGGTCGCGTCGATACAGATCCCAGTCATGCGCACGGCTTGCCCCGCTGCGTCGTAGGCGGTGTCACCAACTGTATCGACCCAACGCACCTCGCCAGAGGGCAGAACAATCCGGTATTCGCTGTTCAGCGGGATGTGCTCGCGGATGGCCTCGTGAATGCGCGCTCCAGCCCCCACCCGATCTGCCGGGTGAAGCGCGTTGCGCCAGACCTCGAAGCTCGCCGCGAACGCGGCCGGATCAAGTCCGAAGAGCTGGAAGAACTCCTTCGACCAGTTCAGGTGGCCGGTCCGGATATCCCAGTCCCAGATCCCCGCCGCGGCGGCGCGCTGCGCCAGGGAGAGGCGCTCCTGGGCCTCAAGCAAGGCCGCTTCCTGCTGCCGGCGTGCGGTGATGTCCAGTCCGATGCCGGCGACGAAGATGTTTCCCGCCGCGTCCTTGAACGGGAACTTGGCGTTGAGCCAGACCGCGCGACTGCCATCGTGCTGCGGGGTCTCCTCGATCATTTCCAGCGGATGGCAGCCGGCGAGCACGTCCAGATCGTTCCGGCGTAAGGTGGCGGCAACCTCGGCCGGCCACATATCGGCATCGGTCTTTCCCTGCCAGTTCGCCAGACGCACCCCAAACCGCTGTTCGCAGGTCTTGTTGATGTATACATACCGCCCCTGCGCATCCTTCATCCAGGCAATCGCGGGGCTGTGGTCCATGAATAGCCGAAAGCGCTCTTCGCTCTGCCGCAGCGCATCCTCCGCCTGCCTAAACCGCGTCGTCTCGGTTAGCGAGAACGCGAGTCCCGTCACTACGTTGTGTTCGTCTTTGACCGGCTTCAGACGCCAATCCCAATAGGTCATACCCTGTTCCGGCTGGCCCGCGAATGCGAACGGCCTGTCTTTGTAGAAGACCGCCTCGCCCGAGTCGCGAACCTGGCGGAAGATCGCCTCGTTTTCGGCGTGGGGCTGCAAGGCGAAATGGTTCTTTCCCAGCAGTTCCTCGGGCGCCATCCGGCAGGCTTGCGCGTAGGCGGCACTCACCCACACGAAGTTGAACGCCGGATCGAGCAGGACCAGCATCGCGTCGGTCGTCTGCATGACGCTGTCGAGTACGTGGTATTTACGCAGCTCTTGAATCAATGCGTCCCGACTTAGATTGTCATAGTGAGGCAACTGCAAATCTCCGACTTTGCTGGTCTGTGCTGCGGGTAGGATAACGATGCGCAAGGCCTGCGCGACGCCGCCCCGCAGGCCAGTTACCTGGACAATCAGCCCACTTTCTCACGCAGGATTGCCACGATTTCCCGGGCCGCGGCGGTACAACTCTGTGGTGTCAGATTGAGGTCAAATGCTTGATTCAAGACATCCATTACGAACCGCTCAGGTTTGGCCGCGTTTCCTCGCATCTTCAGCCCGAAGATGATGTCGGTGGCCTCGACCCGGTAGCCGTCAAGGTCTGCAATGCTTTTTGCCGCTTCGCCCAGCGGATTCCACCGAGCAAGAACCTGTGCGACCGCCGCGATTTGCGCTTCAGTCATTTGATCTCTCCGTAATGACGATGCAACTTTAGGATGGACCTGGTACTCGACCTATTCGAGAAACACCACGCCAATCTTTGCGACACCCTCGCCCAGGTCTTTGATCCAGCGGATCTCGGCCGGGAGCGGCGCCAGGCGCTCGACCTGCACCATGCAGATCATGCCTTCCTGGAGCCAATCATGCTTCAGGGTGATCAGCCCGCAGCCTGCCAGCGCCTCGTTGACGACCAAAGCGGCGAAGGCGGGCTTAAACTGGGCCCTGTCTTCGTACACGCTCGGGTCGATCCATGCCACGGCGCCATCGGCGGGTGGAAAGCGGATACCTTGGCGATCGGTGTATTCCACGGTGAGCTCCTCGAAGTTGAATAGTTGATCCTATCGCGTTTGGTTGAGGTAGATAAGTACCCCCGCCAACACCAATGCCGCCAGTACGGCAAAACTGATCTTCCACACCGACCAGGGCCGTTCACCCTGCACTTCGCCGGTCTGGCCATTGACCAGAAAGCGCCAGGTCTTCTCGGCATACTGATAGGTGGACAGCCACACCGGCAACAGGATGTGCTTAAAGCGGATCTGGTGGTAGCGCGGCGCCATCTGGTGGATCCGCTGCTCATCGCCGCCGATATCGTGACAGATGGCGGCACGAATCTCCGGTTCCATCCGCGCCCGGGCGGCGGCAAACCCGTCCTCCAGCCCGATCTGGTAGGCCTCGACGGTGAAGCCGGCCAGATAGTCCTCGCGATAGGGTTGCAGGCCACCGAGCTTCCAGGGTTCCAGATTATTCAGATAATCGCGCGGCAGTGACTGGCTGGCCGGCACCGTCACATCATCGAAATTCACCGCCACCTGGCCGGCGGCCGGGCGCCAACGGGTGTGCTGCACCTCCCGCGTCTTGGTCTCACCATTCTCGACATAGCGCTCGGTGACATAATAGTGATCACCGCGCTCGCCCTGGTAGGGTGTTAGCGTCTCGCTGTCATAGGTCCAATAAGGCAGGTAGATGCCCTTGAGCCCGGTCGCCGCGCGATACGCCTTCTTGAGCGCATTGGGGGCAAACCACAGACCCTTGATCCAGTCACGGAACTGGGTGCGGGCCCGCGCCTCGGGGATGTCGAAGGGTGCCACGGCGCGTGGCGCAATGGTGCGACCGACATAGGCATTGCCGGCAATCAGGGGGATGGCACAGAACGGACAACGGTCCGCCGTGATATGGGCCGGCAGTTGGGAGGCTGCACCGCAGCCCGGACACTTCACCGTCTGGCGTTCGATGGCCGGTTCATTGCCGAGTGCCTGGGCCAGGAAGGCGGTATAGTCGAGCTCTTCCAGCGCCTGTGCGGTGTCCTGCGCCGCGGGCTGCTCCAGCGCGTTCTCGCCCCCGCAGTAGGGGCAGCGCAGTGCCTGCTGCCCGGGGGCGAATTCCAGCTTGGCACCACAGGAGGTGCAGGGATAGAAGTGGGTAGACATCGTCATCGCCTCTGTTCAGACAGCACTGGGTGGGCCGGCACGCGCCGCACCCTATTCAGCGGCTAGTGCGGCGGCAGTGGCGGCGGGACTTGGGCAAACCAGGCCGCCAACTCGGCCTGTTCGCCGGCCGGCACCCAGGCGGCCATGCCCGGCTTCCAGACCAGCGATTCCCGCTGAAGTTGCCCGGACTGAATCTGTGCCTGCAATACGGGAAGCGTGAATGGCCCGGTCTGCTGGTCATTGCTGGCGACAAAAAAGCTGACCGCAGCCGGTATGGGCGGCGGCGTGGCCGGACCGGCCGCCGGCGCCGGGGGCGCCGTCTGGAACAGGCCGCCCATGGCCTGATTGAGTCCGCTCGCGACCCCCATGCCCATGACGGCGCCGGCCGTACCCGGGTTTTGCGCCGCGTCGCGCATGGCCTGGGCGGCCTGATACTGGGCGAACTGGTTCATATTACCGATCGCGCGCATGGCCCCCTGCTGGTCGATGGCCTTTTCCACTTCCTCGGGCAGTCCGACATCCTGTACCTGCACCTCGGTCAGCGCCAGGCCGAACTTCTCGAAATCGGGGGCGATCTTTTCCTTCAGGCGCTCGCCCAAGAGGCTGACCTTGCCTTCCAGATCGATGACCGGTACGCCAGCCTCCGGCATGACCTCCTTGATACGCGAACCGACCTTGCCGCGCAGATTCTCTTCGATATCGCCGACCGTGAACTCGGCCTTGGTACCGACCAGCTCGACCAACATCACCGTGGGGTTCTTGATGCGGATGGCATAGATGCCAAAGGCGCTGACCCGCACCACGCCGAACTCCGGGTCACGCATGGTGGCGGGGCCGGGAGTACCCCACTTGAGATCGGTGAAGATGCGGGTGTTGAAGAAATACACCTCCGCCTTGAAGGGCGAGCTAAAGCCGAACTTCCAGCCCTTGAGTGTGCTCAGGACTGGCATGTTCTCGGTCGTCAGCGTATACATGCCAGGAGCGAATACGTCGGCCACCTGGTCCTTGCCCAACTGCCCTTCATTCACCATGACGGCCAGTTGCCCTTCGCGCACGGTGAGCTTGGCGCCCATCTTGATCTCGTTCTGATAGCGTTCAAAACGATGCACCAAGACATCCGGCCGGTCTTCGGTCCACTCGACGATGTCGATGAACTCCGAGGTCAGTTTGCCCCACAAGCCCATGCTCTTACCCCCCAATCAGGTCGTGGACGATGCCTAAAGGGCGAAGTATGGCGGCGCGGCCGGCAGCGGGCACGGGGGTTGGCGGTTCAGTACGTCGGCAGCGGCGCGCGCTGGCGGGGGCGCTCCGCGGCGAACGTCCCGCGCGGGCACCGCCAGACGACCTGCCGCAGGCTTCTTCCTTGCCGCGGGCGGGATCCGGCACCATCTCGGGGCCGGTGTCGCCACCCTCCCCCATTCACCGGCCCCACCCGAGCGCCGTTTACAGGATAATGACCAGCCCGTCGACGTCCAGGACTAACCCCTAGGGTGACCACCTTCGATCCGCTGCAACTCTTCGCCTCTCTGGTCGGTTCCGCCGCCTGGCCAGCGCTGCGCCTGATTCTGCACCTAGCGTTCTTCCTCGCCGCGTGTGTGATCCTGTGGCGCGCCTGGGCGCAACTCCAACCGGTCGACGCGCGCCCGCCGGGCGGCGTTGTCGGCCTGGTCTCGGCGCCGATGCTCGTCTTGCTCGCGGTTTTTCTGGCGGTGCTCATCTACGAGGCGAGTTGGCAACTGACCGGGCTCTTCCGACCACAGTTTGTTACCTTTATGCAGTCGCACGACCGCCGCGAGTTCAACCCGGCCCACCGCATTGCGCGCGGGCGCATCCTTGACCGGCGCGGTCGGGTCCTGGCACTGAGCCGGGAGGTCGAAGGCCAGGTCTATCGCGTCTATCCATTCGGCCCGGCCTTCGCCCACACGGTCGGTTACAGTGACCCCCAGTTTGGGGCCATTGGGGCCGAGGCGGCGGCCAACGCCCAACTCAACGGGGCGACGCCCCAGACCCTGGCCTCGTGGAGCGAACTGGGTCGCCAACTGCTGACCAAGGACCAGCGCCCGCGCGGCCAGGACCTGACGCTGACCCTGGACAGCGAACTGCAACTCCTGGCCTTGGAGCGGCTGGGGGATCGCGCCGGGGCGGCGGTGCTCATGCGCACCCGTGACGGCGCCCTGCTGGTGCTGGCGACCAACCCGGCCTTCGATCCTAACCAGTTGGAGCCCGACCTGTTCCGCACGCGGGCGCCTGGTACGCCGCTGTTGAACCGCGCCACCCAGGGGCTCTATCCGCCGGGCTCGGTGTTCAAGGTGGTGATGGCCGCCGAGGCGCTCGAGGCCGGCTTCACCGGCACCCTGAACTGTCCGGCAGAGGGCTATACCACCTCGCAACATTACCCGCCGATCCGCGACCACGACTTTTACAGCGCGCGCAAGGCGGGCCGCGCCTGGTCCGGATTCGGCGCTTTGGACCTGCCGACGGCCTTCGCCGAGTCATCCAACGTCTTCTTCGCCCAACTCGGGGTGCGCTACGGTCATGACGCCTTTGCCCGGACCGGGGAACGCTTCCTGTTCGACCGGCAAGTCCGGCTCTATCCGGGGACGGATCGTTACGGGAGCCTGAGCACTGGCCGCCTGCCTCGGCTCGCGCAGTCCGACCTCTATGGGCTGGCCCAGGCGTCCATCGGCCAGGGTCGGGTGCTGGCCTCCCCCGCGCATCTGGCGACCATCGCCGCGGCCGTGGCCAACCGGGGGCTTGCCATGCGCCCGCGCCTGCTGGCCCAAGAGCCCCCCGCGCCCTTGGGCCAGTATATGTCGCCGCAGACTGCCGCCAGGCTGGCCGGGATGATGCGCAAGGTGGTCACCGAGGGGACCGGCCGCGGGATCAATGGTGCGGACCTGGCAATCGCCGGCAAGACCGGCACCGCCGAGAACCCAGGCGGGACCGCCCATAGCTGGTTCATCGGTTTTGCCCCGGCAGCCGACCCAACGCTCGCGGTCGCGGTGCTGGTGGAGCACGGCGGGTTTGGCGCCAGCGTGGCAGCACCCATCGCCCGCGACCTGCTGGTCAAGGCCCTCGAATTGGGGGTCGGGCCATGAGCGCCCCGCGTGACGGGGCGCGGTCAGGTCTGGCCGCCAGCTGGCAGGGGCGCCACGGCGAGCGCGAGCTGCTGCTCTCCTGCATCGGCTTTATGGCCCTGGGCTTCGTGTTGATCCTGGGGGCGGACGCCGCCGACGGCCGGCGGCTGGCCGCCACCGACCTACTCCCACTCCTCCTCTATGCGCTCTCCCTGGCCGCTGTCCACCTGACCCTCGTGCTGGCCGGTTTTCGCGGCGATCAGGTCCTGACGGCGACGGTCGCCGTTCTCTCCGGCTTCGGCCTGCTCGTACAGGTCCGGATGGGGGCCTTCCGTGGCGATGCCGGGACCCTGACGCTGGGGCTATGGCTGGTGCCCGCCGGGCTGGTCATCATGACGGCCGGTGCCTTGATCTTGGCAGACGGACGCTACCGGATACTGGCGCGGGGCCTATGGCTGTGGGCTGGACTGTCGCTGCTGCTGGTGGTTGTGCTGCTCGTCACCGGGCAGCGCTTCCGTGGCGCCGTCTACGCCCTGGGATTCACCACGCCGACCGAGGCCCTCAAGGTCACGGTGGTGCTGGGCCTGGCCGCTTACCTGGGGCGGCACGGCCAGGCCCTGGCGCAGTGGCGGGCTGGCCTACCCCCTTGGCGGGCACTGTGGCCACTGCTCGCCTTTTGGGCGGCGCTCACCGGGCTCCTGGCGTTGCAACGCGACCTGGGGATGGTGCTGATTCTGGGCGTGGCCCTGCTCGTCATGCTGGTCAGCGCCACCGGGCGGATCGGCTATCTGGTTTACGGACTGTTGGCCGCGGCGGGGTTAGGGTCGCTGATGCTCGTCTTCTTCGCCCACGGGCAGCGCCGCATCGACGCCTGGCTGGACCCCTTCCAGGACCCGACCGGCGAGGGGTGGCAAATCCTCCAGGGGCTGTCAGGGATGTACGCCGGTGGTCTTTGGGGTGAGGGCTTCGGCATCGGCAGCCCCGAATACACCCCGATCGCCGCCGCGGATTTCATCTATTCTGTGATCGGTGAGGAACTGGGATTCCTGGGCTGCGTCGTAGTGGTACTCTTCTTTCTGGTGCTGTTCCAGCGCGGGATTGCGCTCGCGGGCCAGGGGCGTTCGCCGTTCGGGCGACTCCTGGCCTCCGGGCTGACCGCCGTACTGGCCGCCCAGACGGTACTCAATATCGGCGGCGTGACCAAGTCGATCCCCTTGACCGGCACCACCCTGCCCTTCATCAGCCACGGTGGCGCCAGCCTGCTCACCGCCTTCGCCGCCATCGCCCTGTTGCTCGCGATCTCGGACGGCGAGCCGGGCCGGGGCGAGAAGCCGCCCCGGGCGACCCGCAGTCGCGCCGTCGGCGCCGTGCCGTCGCTAGGGCAACCCAGGAAGGTCCGGCGCACAACCGCGCGGCCGACAGCGGGCTCATGAGGGTAAACCGCCGGGCGGCACACGCGTTTACCAGCGCCCGGCGGCGCCGGTTTGCGGTCTACGCTCACGCCCGCGCCAACGTTTGATCAACTTCGCTTCCCGGGGAGACCGGTCGCCATGATGCTCAAGGCCAACCGCACCGACCAAGATCACGCCAGTCGGACCAAGCATATTCTGATCCTCGTGGAAAATCTGCCGGTTCCGTTTGATCGCCGGGTCTGGCAGGAAGCCACGTCCCTGGTCCAGGCAGGCTACGAGGTGTCCGTGATTTGTCCGCGCACTCGGGGCTTCACGCAACGCTACGAACTCCTGGAAGGGGTCCACATCTACCGCCATTTTCTCCCGCTGGAAGCGTCCGGCATTGCGGGATTTTTTCTGGAATATGCCAGCGCATTGGTGGGTGAATTGCGGCTGGCGCTCAAGGCGTCGCGGCGTCGCCGTATCGACGCCATTCAAGCCTGCAATCCGCCGGACTTGCTGTTTCTCGTGGCGGCGCCATTCAAGCTCTTTGGCGTGCGCTTTGTCTTTGACCATCATGATACCTTTCCGGAGCTATTTCAGGTGAAGTTTCCCCGGCTCAAGTTACTTTATCGGGCCACCCGCCTGGCGGAGTGGCTAACCTTCCGCATGGCGGATCGGGTGATTACCACGAGTGATGGACTGCGGCGCATGACCGCCGCGCGTAACGGCAAGTCACTCGCGGAAATCACGCTGGTGCGCAGCGGTCCGGATTTGCAGCGGCTGCGGCACCCGGCTGCGAACCCGGCGTTACGCGAAGGCTTTGCCCATGTGGCGCTCTATATTGGCATCATCGGGCAACAGGATGGACTCGACCTGCTGATGCGCGCCGTCGCCCACCTCGTCTATCAGCTCCGGCGCACCGATACCCTGTTTATCGTCGTCGGCGATGGCCCGCAGAAATCGGCCATCGAGGCACTGGCGAGCACCTTGAACATCGCGCCCTATCTGCGATTTACGGGATATCTCAGCGGCCCGCCCTTGTTTGAGCGGCTGGCGAGCGCAGATATCGGTGTGTGTTGCGACCCCAAGAACGCCTTCAACGATAAGCTCTCCATGAACAAAGTCATGGAATATATGAGTTTCGGCCTGCCGGTGGTCCAGTTCGACCTGACCGAAAATCGGCTGTTGGCTGGCGACGCGTCGATGTATGCCGGCGACGACAACGATCCCCACGCCCTGGCGGAGGCGATCGACGCCCTGCTGGATGATCCGCAACGGCGCCAGCGCATGGGGCATCTGGGGCGCCAACGGATTGAGTCCGAACTGGCGTGGTGTCACCAGGTCGCGGCCTATCTGCGGGTGTACCGGGAGTTGCTTGGTGGCCCTGAGTCGAACGCGGGTTCGGCGATCCTCACGTAAAAAGATTCAGGTAATGCTGGGTCATGGCTGCCACCGTATAATCCTGGGAACGACTTCGCAGCCGCGCGGACGCAGTGGGATGATCAAGGGCGTCTGCCAGTGCGGCGCCTAGGGCGGCCGCGTCGCCAACCGGAGTCAGCCAGCCAAAACGGCCGTTCGCCAGAATTTCCGCCGGACCGCCGCAGTTAGTGCTGACGACGGACACGCCACATGCCAGCGCCTCCACCACGGTCAAGCCAAAGCCTTCGTGGCGTGAACTCACGGCCAGCACTGCGGCCCGGGCGAAGAACGGCAACGGATCGGCCTGGAAGCCCGGCAGTTCGACATCGGCGCCGACCCCTAACCGGTCGCGCAGGTCGAGGAGTTCCCTGCGCTTTGATCCCTCCCCCAGGATCAGCAGGCGGACCGGGCGTTGCCGACGCACCAGCGCGAAGGCTTCCAGCAGCGTGGGGAAGTCCTTGACCGGCTCCAGCCGGCCGGCTGCAACGATCACCGGAATGCGCGCATCGTTTAGCCACGGATGTTGGCACGGTACGGCGGCGCGTTGGGCCAGGTCAGGGGTGACCACCGGATCGGGGATCACGGTGATCGTGCGGCGATCCAGATGCGCGTAAGCCGCCAGATCGTCCGCAACGCTGTTTGAGACCGCCACCACCGCCGCTGCATGAGGATAGGTGAGTGCGCACAGGCGGGGTAACACCCGATATTGCCAGCGGCCGTGCATCCTGGCGTGGGCCGACAGCACAGTGCGTTCCGATAGCATGATACGGGTCGGAACCCGTGCGAGGGCGCGCGCCCAAACGGCGATGAGGTTATTATGTGTGATACCCGACAGCAGCACGGCAGGTCGGTGTTCGTGCAGCCAGCCAACGAGTTTGGGTAAGGCCCGCAAGGTTCGCGAGGCGTCGAGGGAATCCACCGGGATCGCGTCAGCGCGCGCGCTGTCAAGCAATTCGCCGCGCGCTCGGTCGACGACCAGACGCGGCGTCCAACCGCTGACCCTGAATCCAACCGCCAGACGCAGCAGCGTTCGTTCCGCGCCGCCACCCGTGAGGTCGGGGAGATAAAATGCAATCGTTGGCATGACTATCCTCAAGAACAGCAGTGCCCTACCAAGGGCGGGAGACATGGTGAGTCGTCAATGGCAGCGCTGGCTAACAGCACTTAGTCTGGATCGCATCGCGCGTCATTGGCTGGGCGGACGCGGACTGATTGTGATGCTGCACCGGATTGCCGCGGAGCCTGGCGCCTGGCGGGGCAATCCTGGCCTGTGGATCACGCTCCAGCAGCTACGGGGCATTATAGTCACCCTGCGCGATGAGGGTTACGAATGGATGTCGCTGAGTGACGCACTGACCCGACCGGCCAGCCGTCATCAACCTCGTTTCGCCTGTCTGACCTTCGACGACGGATACCGCGACAACTATGAGCTGGCATTGCCCCTGCTACGTGATTGGGGCATTCCCGCAACCATTTATGTCACCACGGGTTTCGTCGAGGGCACGGTCCCAGACTGGCGGCACGGGCTGGAATCGATTATCGCCCAGCACCCGGTACTGGAGCTGCGCCTGCAACAGCAGCAGGAACGTTTTTCCACCGCTGGACCCGGCGAAAAAGATTCTGTCTATCGGCAGGTCTGTGACCGCTTAAGTGCTGCCAAACCCGTGACGCGAGCCCAGGCACTGTGCCAGCTCGCGCAGGACTACGGGGTGGATTTTGACCACAGCAGCTTGGATCAGATGCTTACCGTACCCATGTTACGCCAATTCGCGGCCAGTGGGCTGATCGAACTGGGCGCGCGGCTTTTCGTCCGGAGTTTTTCGAGCACAACCAGCAGGCATTTCTCGCCGGGCGAGCCGGCCAAAGTCAAAAGAAATGAACATCGAACGTCCAACATCGAACATCCAACATCGAATGAAACCGGCACCATTCGGTTCAGCGTTCGGCGTTCGATGTTCAGTGTTCGATGTTTGTC
>CAILVI010000462.1 GCA_903837595.1 uncultured Thiodictyon sp. | reverse complement strand
GCGGGGTGGAGCAGTCTGGCAGCTCGTCGGGCTCATAACCCGAAGGTCGTAGGTTCAAATCCTGCCCCCGCTACCAATTGAAAAGGCTTATCGGTGAACCCGATAGGCCTTTTTTTTGTCCGGCTCAAGCCGCCGCGCGGCTGCCGAGATCGCGCAGCACCGGCGATTCTATTTGAAAGCTACTTTGGCATTATCCAACCATCCAGGATACTCGGCACTCTTTAGCTTGGCGGTTACTGTAACATTCTGGCATTTGATGTCATTTTGAGTAATGATTGGCTTGGAGCACTTAGCCAATACGAATTTTAGACTGGATTTGTCCATTGTCTTGGCGCTGAGCGATACATCCTGATTGCCAACGCTGCAATAAGTGGCACCGAGGTCCGCGGAGCGCACGTTGCATCGGATAGTCACCTCTTTACCCTCGTATGCTCGCGGATTGGCGATCAGATCGCTGACGGTCACGTCGGTCTTGGCAAAACAGCTGGCAGAGAGCGTTAAGGCCAGAGGAAGAAATAGTGATGCTTTCATGATCGGACTCGATGAGCGGTGGGCCGAGAAGTTCGACAGAATTTATCGGCATGATTGACAAGGATACGACGCATTGCCCGCATGAGCAAGACAGTTATCCTTGAACTTTGCGGCGGCGAGTCCTCCCAGGTTTCTGGCTCCCACGCTCCAGCGTGGGAGTACGTCACATGTGTATAAGGATGAGCGCTCCCGCGTGGGAGCAAGTCACGACGCTCCAGCGTCGCGTTTTATTCGGTAGCGGCCGGGCAGGACGCGGATGACGGGCCGCTAGAGCAGCCGGACTGCATTCCCACGCTGGAGCGCGGGAACGAGCGGACCGAGGAGAACGAGACGATGGATAGCTCATTTCAGCATCTCCTCCAGCCGCGTCAGGCCCTGTGCTATCTCCGCTTCGATCTCCCGCAGCTCGCAGCTCGCGGTTGCGCTTGTCGTCCAGCGAGTAGCCGTCGGCCTGCACGTCATAGAACCAGACTTGATCGGTGCCGCCGACACGGTCTTGGTGAAGCACAGGATGGCGGTGGATACAGCGGCATAGGGGCGGAAGACCCCGGAGGGGAGCTTGATGACGGCATCGAGCTTGTGCTCCTCCACCAGCATCCGCCGCAGCGCCTGATGTGCCTTGGACGAGCCGAACAGTACGCCGTCCGGGGCGATGACGGCGGTCCGCCCGCCGATCTTGAGCAGCCTCAGGAAGAGCGCGAGGAACAGCAACTCAGTCTTCTTGGTCTCGACGATCCGCTGCAGGTCCTTGGCGGTGGCCTCGTAGGGGTGTGCAGGTCGGCCAGGCGCTTGATGAAGAGGAGGTAGGTGATCTGCTCGATCACCGAGAGTGGGTTTGATACCCCGCCGGACCAGAAGGCGTCCCGGATGCGGTCGACCTGGTTCCTGATGTCACCTGTCAGCACCGGTGGCGGACTTCGTCGTGTTCTTGTGTGGGATGGGTCAGAGGTGCACTCGTCGCGGCCGGGGGGCCGCTCCTACGGCGTAGGAGCGGCCCCCCGGCCGCGACGAGTGGCCGCACGGACGGTGGCCGGAGTTGCGCCCCGGTACCGGGGCGGTTGCTAACGCCCGGCCGAGAACCGCAGCGGCGCCCGCTTGCCGTTGATGGTGAGCTTCCCGCGGTCGATCCGCAGGGCGCTGGTGACGCGGTTGTCGCTGGCGGTGACCCAGCCGCCGTCGATCCATTCCTGCAATTGCGCCGTGGCGGCGCTGCGGGCCGCGGTGTCGGTACCCGCGAGCCAGTTGACCGCGACGGGGCGGGGTAGGGCGAGCTCGCCGTCGCCGCTGAGCAGCGTTTCCGGTCCGCCGCCCAGCAGGGCGCCAAGCAGGGCGGCAGTGCCATTGCTGCCGCTGCCATGGTTGACGGCGGCGATGGCCAGGTGCCCCGCCACCGGGCCGTCCGTGGTGCTCATCGTCAAGGGGTTGATCTTGATGCTGGGGCCGGCGGCCAGGAAACGGGGCAGTACCTGCGCCACCAGCGTGAGCCCCGCCACACCGCGCTCCGCCGGGGTCGCGGTGTCGGACATCAGGATACGCACGCCAAAAATGATCTCGGTGAGTGTCCGAACGTCCAGCGACTGGGCCGACAGGCCGATCACCGGGGACTGATAGTCGTTACCGCGCAGCCGCAACTGCTGCGCGCTTGCGTTGAGTCGCAGGCCGAGTCGCAGGGTGGGGGCCTCGCCCTCGGGCACCTGATCCAGCCTCAGCGTCAGTCGTTCCAGGATGGTTTCGTTGGGGGGCGCGCCGGTCTGCGATCCGGCCTGCGGCGCCGCGGTGAACCGGGCAGCGGCAATGTCGAGATTGGCGTAGCCGCTGAAGAGGCCGCCGGCCCAGTCAGTGAGTTGCGCCCTGAGCTGCGCGTCCGTCAGGCTTGCCGCAGGGCCGGCGGGGTTGCTCAGTGCCAGGTCCGGGATACGCAGATCGACCTGTGCCTGGCGCGGGTTCAAACTGAAATCGACGGTGCCGGTGATCGTCTTGCCATGCAGCCGATAGGCATCCCGCGGCTGGGTTTGGTTGGCGGCCTCCTCGGTGGCCTGCTCGGTGGTCTGGTCGGGGGCCGGGATCAAAAGGTGCGTACGCCCGGCGCCGTTGGCCCCGACGCTGGTGGTGAGGATGAGCGGCGGCAGCGGCAGCGGTGCATCGATCCATTCGACGCGGGTGCGGACCCGGGCTGCCACGGGGAAGGGGCCGCCGCCGAACCCGGCGCTGAGCCAGGCCCAGGGGCCTTGGTCGATGCGGCTGTCGAGACGGATGTGCTTGAGGCCGGGGGCAAATACCGGGTGGTCCGCGGTTTGCCGGGTCAGTTCCGCGGTGGCGTGTGAACGGAACCAGCCGCGGTCATAGCGCTCCACCAGGACCCAGCCGGCGGGCAGTGAGTCGACGGCGCTGCGCAGCAGGTCCTGATAGGCGCGTTGGGCGCTGGCGCCCAGTACCCTGGGCAGCGCAATCGGCACCAGGACGAGGATCGCGGTGAGGGCGATCAGGACGCCTTTGACGATGCGGTTTAGCGGTTTCATTGGGCGCTCCGGGTAATCAGGGGAGGCACCGCCGCTGCGGTGCGGCGCCTGCCTTGGTGCTGGCCTTGACGCCGGCGGTCACCCGGCGATGGCGGCGGGGACTGGGGCGAGATGCAGGCCCAGGCGTTCCAGTTCGGCATGGACGCGGGTGCTGATGCCGGCCGCGTCGAGTCCACAGGCGGCGAGTTGGGCGGCGTGTTCGGCGTGCTCCACGTTGCGATCGGGCAGTCCCAGGTGGATGAGTCGCATCACGACACCGTGCTCGGATAGCAGTTCGGCGACGGCGCTACCGGCCCCGCCGGCAATGGCGTTTTCCTCCAGGGTAACCAGGACGTCATGGCTGGCCGCCAGTTCCAGGATCAGCTGCACATCCAAGGGCTTGACGAAGCGCATGTCGGCGACGGTGGCATCCAGCGCGTCGGCGGCGGCCAGGGCCGGGGCGACCATGCTCCCGAAGGCGAGCAGGGCGCAGTGCCGGCCGCGGCGCAGCACCCGGCCACGCCCGATGGCCAAGGCCGGGGCGGCGGGGTCGATGATCGCCCCGCAGCCGCCGCCGCGCGGATAACGCACCAGCGCGGGCCCCGGGTATTCATAGGCAGTGCGCAGCATCGCCCGGCACTCGTTCTCGTCCGAGGGGGCCAGGATGACGAGGTTGGGGATGCACCGCCCGAAGCTCAGGTCGATGCTCCCGGCGTGGGTGGCGCCGTCGGGTCCCACCAGTCCGCCCCGGTCCACCGCGAAGGTCACATCCAGGTTCTGCAGGCACACGTCGTGGATGAGTTGGTCGTAGGCGCGCTGCAGGAAGCTGGAGTAGATGGCCACCACCGGTTTGAGGCCATCGCAGGCCATCCCGGCGGCGAGGGTGACGGCGTGCTGCTCGGCGATCCCGACGTCGAAAAAGCGCTCCGGGTAGCGTTTGGCGAAGGCGGTGAGGCCGGAGCCCTCGCACATGGCGGGGGTGATACCCACCAGGCGCGGGTCTTGTTCCGCGGTGTCGGCGAGCCAACTGCCGAAGATTTGCGTATAGCTGGGCGAGCCCGCCGGCCCCTTGATCAGTCGCCCGGTGTGGCGGTCGAAGGGGGTCACGCCGTGGTAGGTCACCGGCTGGCCCTCGGCCGGTTCATAGCCGCGGCCTTTCTGGGTGACGATGTGGAGCAGGCGCGGACCCGGGATGCCGCGCATGTTGCGCAGGGTGCGGATCAGGCCGGGGATATCGTGGCCGTCGATGGGGCCGATGTAATTGAAGCCGAGTTCCTCGAACAGGGTGCCGCCCATCACCATGCCCTTCATGTGCTCCTCCCAGCGGCCCACGAACTCGCGCAGGTGGGGCATGGCCTTGAGCGCCGTCTTGCCGCCTTCGCGCACGGTGGTGTAGAGCTTGCCGGAGAGCAGATGGGACAGGTGGTTGCTGATGGCCCCCACCGGCGGGGAGATCGACATTTTGTTGTCGTTGAGCACCACCATCAGGTCGACGTCGAGCGCGCCGGCGTGGTTCAGGGCCTCGAAGGCCATGCCGCCGCTCAAGGCGCCGTCGCCGATCACCGCGACCACCTGGCGCCGCTCCCCATGCTGCCGGGCGGCCAGGGCCATGCCCGCTGCGGCGCTGATGGAGGTGCTGGAGTGGCCGACGCCGAAGCTGTCGTAGGGACTCTCACTGCGCTTGGGGAAGCCGGAGAGTCCGTCCTCCTGGCGCAGCGTGGACATGCGCGAGCGCCGGCCGGTGAGGATCTTGTGGGGGTAGGCCTGATGGCCCACGTCCCACACCAAGCGGTCGCGGGGGGTGTCGAAGACGTAGTGCAGCGCGATGGTTAACTCCACCACGCCGAGTCCGGCCGCCAGGTGGCCGCCGGTCTGTGCGACACTATCGATGAGAAAACTACGTAATTCGCCCGCGAGTTGGGGCAACTGACCCTCGGCCAGGGCGCGCAGGTCTGCGGGTGTGTCAATGGATTGGAGTAGCGGGTGCCGGTGAGGCATGATTCTGGTCGGTCGTCTTGCTGGCCGCGCCGGTGGCGCTTAAGGTCCCGCGCGGGCGGCAGCCGGCACGGGGGGAAGGCCGTCGGAGCGGGCGCCGCGCCTGGTCCGTCTCAAGCGGGTGCAGCGGCGGTCGGTCGAGGCCGGCGGTAGCGGGCTAGTGTAGTCGATGCGCACCGGCTGGGCACAGTCGAACATGACTGTAAAGATTGCGCGGTCTTTCGAGGAAAAGGAACGCTGTTCTTGCCAAGCAACATTAAGCGTTCGCGCTGCCGGAGAGTAAATGGACAGGATTAACAGGATTTCGCAGGATTAACAGGATGTCCGACGGGCTGCTATCTCCAGTTATCATATTGTAAATCTTGAGAAATCCTGTCACTCCTGTCCCATTTCCTGCCGCTTGCTGAAGGCTTCGAGTGGTATCGGGCGTTGCGCTTCGGGGTACTCAACCGTCGGCACGGGGACAGACGATAAGGCCGGCGCGGCAATGCGGGGGGCCTCCTCGACCACGAAGTCGCGGAAGGCGCGGGCCGCGGGGGAGAGACGCTTGCCGCGCCGATACACCAGATGCCACTTGCGTGCTAGCGGAAACCCTTGCACGTCCAGGACTTTGAGTCGTCCGGTCTCCAGTTCCAGTTCGATGGTATGCGCGGAGACGACACTCAGACCGAGGCCGGCACGCACCGCCTGCTTCACCGCCTCGTCGCGGGTCATCTGCATGCCGTGGCGGATTGCCATACCCTGCTCCTTGAAGAACCGCTCCATCGCCTGGCGGGTGCCTGAGCCCGGTTCGCGCATCACGAAAACCTCGCTGCCCAGTCGCGCCATCGGGATCGCGTGCGCGTCCGCCAGAGGATGCGTGGGCGGGGCGATGACCACCAGCGGGTTGTCCATGAAAGACTCTGATTCCACGTCGATGTCGCTGGGCGGCATCCCCGTGATGGCTACATCGATACTGTTGTTGTCCAGCAGACGCATCAGGGTCTCCCGGTTGGTCACGTCCAGCCGCGGGGTGACACCCGGGTAGCGCTGGTGGAAGACCGCCAGCAGGCGCGGGGCGAAATAGTTGACGGTGCTGACGACCGCGATGTGCAGCCGGCCCCGGTTCACGCCTTTGAGCGACTGCAGGACCTCGTCCATCTCCTGGAGCGAGCGGTTGATGCTGCGGCTATAGTTGTAGATCTCGCGCCCCGCCTCGGTCAGTTCGATCCCCTTGCCCAGGCGCTCGAACAGTGGCAGACCCGCGGTCTCCTCCAACTGGCGCACCTGCATGGAGACGGCCGGCTGGCTCAAGTGCAGTTCTTCGGCGGCGCGGGTGTAGCTCAGGTGGCGGGCGACGGCCTCGAAGACCCGAAGTTGGCGCAGCGTCAGATGCATCGGCGATCTCTGGTGGCGGGGAAGGGGGGGCGGTCGCCGGTCGCGGCAGCCGGCTAAATGGCGGACGGGGACCAGCTCCCGGCATAAGGTCAAACTTATGTGTGCCATAAAATACTTAGAATGTACTTATGTTGCAAGTCCGGGTAAATTGCCGGCTCAGTGAGTGCAAGGCGGTCTTGGCGACAAGACATCGAAGATGCACGATACTATTTATCCCACGTCGGCCAACTCAACCACTTTAGGAACCATCCATGTCGCTTGACCAGTCCGCGCGCTACTCTGACCTCAGCTTGACCGAAGCCGACCTGATCGCGGGCGGCAAGCACATCCTGGTCGCCTACCGGATGAAGCCCAAGGGCAGCATCGGCTACCTGGAGGCCGCCGCACACTTTGCCGCCGAGTCCTCCACCGGCACCAACGTTGAGGTTTCCACCACCGACGACTTCACCAAGGGCGTCGACGCGCTGGTCTATTTCATCGACGAGGCGAACGAGGACATGCGGATCGCCTATCCGCTCGACCTGTTCGATCGGAACATCACAGACGGGCGGATGATGATCGTCTCCTTCCTGACCCTGTGCATCGGCAACAACCAGGGCATGGGCGACATCGAATACGGTCAGATGATCGACTTTTATGTCCCGGATCGCGCCATCCAGCTGTTCGACGGCCCGTCCAAGGACATCTCCGACCTGTGGCGCATCCTGGGCCGCCCGGTGAAGGACGGTGGTTACATCGCCGGCACCATTATAAAGCCCAAGCTCGGCCTGCGCCCTGAGCCCTTCGCCCACGCGGCGTACCAGTTCTGGCTGGGCGGCGACTTCATCAAGAACGACGAACCCCAGGGCAACCAGGTCTTCTGCCCCTCGAAGAAGGTCATCCCCCTGGTCTATGACTCGCTAAAGCGCGCCCAGGACGAGACCGGCGAGGCCAAGCTGTTCTCCGCCAATATCACCGCCGACGACCACTACGAGATGTGCGCCCGGGCGGACTACATCTTGGAGACCTTCGGACCCGACGCGGACAAAGTTGCCTTCCTGGTCGATGGCTTCGTCGGCGGCCCCGGCATGATCACCACCGCGCGGCGTCAGTACCCCAACCAGTACCTGCACTACCATCGTGCCGGTCACGGGATGATCACCTCGCCGTCCGCACGGCGCGGCTATACCGCCTTCGTGCTGGCTAAGATCTCCCGTCTGCAAGGGGCCTCCGGCATCCACGTCGGAACCATGGGCTACGGCAAGATGGAAGGCGGCGCGGACGACAAGATCATCGCCTACATGATCGAGCGTGACGAGTGCCAGGGTCCGGTCTACTATCAGAAGTGGTATGGCATGAAGCCCACCACCCCGATCATCTCCGGCGGCATGAATGCACTGCGTTTGCCTGGTTTCTTCGAGAACCTGGGTCACGGCAACGTCATCAACACTGCCGGCGGCGGTGCCTACGGTCACGTCGACTCCCCGGCGGCGGGGGCCATCTCGCTGCGCCAGTCCTACGAGTGCTGGAAGGCCGGTGCCGACCCGATCGAGTGGGCCAAGGATCACAAGGAGTTCGCCCGTGCCTTCACCTCCTTCCCGCACGACGCGGACAAGCTCTTCCCGGGCTGGCGCGACAAAATCGGCGCGGCGGCGCAGCACAAGTAAGATGGGCGGGGCGCTGACCGTGCCCTGAACAAAGCCCCCGCCCCGCGGGGGCTTTTTGTTTTTGGCCCGTTGCCCTATCGTTGCCCATCGATCTCACTCCACCCGCGCCCTCCGGCTGCGCTCGTGATGCCGCTCCAGCGGTGTCACGCATGTGTCAGGCGCTCCGCGCCGGGGGGCGGTGCCTAGCGTCGGATCAAGGGCGAAGGCTTCTTGGCGTCTCTGCGCCTTGGCGTGAGATTTTTTCAGGCCTTTCGACATCACCCTCGACCCCACGAGCCCCCATGAGCATCGACACCGAGCAATACCGGATCAAAGACGAGCCCTTCTACCAGCCCCAGGGTAACGAGGTCGCACTCTATGAGGCCGCGTACCAGCGCCGCCTGCCGGTGATGGTCAAGGGTCCCACCGGTTGCGGCAAGTCGCGCTTCATCGAGCACATGGCCTGGCGTCTGGGCAAGCCGCTGATCACCGTCGCCTGTAATGAGGACATGACCGCCTCGGATCTCGTCGGGCGCTACCTGCTGGACGCCACCGGTACCCGTTGGCTGGACGGTCCACTCACCGTTGCCGCGCGCATCGGCGCCATCTGCTATCTGGATGAGATCGTCGAGGCCCGCCAGGACACCACTGTCGTCATCCACCCATTGACCGACCACCGGCGCGCCATGCCGCTGGACAAGAAGGGCGAGGTCGTCACCGCCCACCCCGATTTCCAATTGGTCATCTCCTACAACCCGGGCTATCAGTCCCTGATGAAGGATCTCAAACAATCCACCAAACAGCGCTTCTCCGCCCTGGTCTTCGACTACCCGCCGGCGGACCTTGAGACCCAGATCGTTGCCACCGAGACCGGCACCAGCCTGGAGATTGCAGCCGCCTTGGTCAAGATCGCCGCGGCAGCGCGAAACCTAAAGGGTCATGGGCTGGATGAAGGCATTTCCACCCGATTGCTGGTCTATGCCGCCAATCTGATGGATGAGGGGATTGCACCGCGCGAGGCGAGCCGGATGGCGTTGGTTGATCCGATTACTGACGATGAGGACATACGATCGACGCTGCATCATGCGATTGACACGGTCTTTCCATAAGAATTTTTCCGTCGGGCGCGCTAGGCACTGTGCCGCTATTGAGGGTAGTGCCGCGCGCCCGCCGGAAAAATTCTTATTGGTTTAATACAGAAAACAGCCTGGCGCGATTTCTCGTTCCCACGCTCCGCGTGGGAATGCAGCCCGTAGGATGGGTTGAGCGCAGCGAAACCCATCGCCAGCGCTTCGGTAAGACGTTGATTGCTTGGTTCTTCTCGTTCCCACGCTCCGCGTGGGAATGCAGTCTTGGCCGCTCCAGCGGCCAGTCCGGCAATGTGACATCCGATATTCACGCTATTACAGGCATTTGCAGGCCACCGCGAAACCGATGATCTCGCTGTTTGGAAAACGGGTACATGATGGACCGCAAACAAATTGATTTTGATGAAAGCGACAGAAACCTGTTCCAAGTGGATGACGCCCGACTTCGCGCTGATGCGCTGAAGCATTCCATCCTGCCGCGCCTGCACGCGGTGATGAACGAATGTGTCTCGGCAATCAGGCGGATCTATGATATCGAGGTCTTGGATGATTCGATCGTCTCCTATTATCCTCATTTCAGACCGAAACGGGAAAGGGAACTGACGTTGCTGTATGATTCGTCATACGTCGCCTTGGGGGGCAAGAGACTGCCGCGTTGGGCTGGTGTGAAACGCAAAGACGGGAAGCCCGTCAAGTTTCTTCCCTTTCGGCTTGGCCTGATACTGACCGAAGATGGCCTCAGTTTGCTCATGGAGCATTATTGGTTGAAGGGCCTCTCCAACGATTCCTACGAGAAATTGTTCCAGTTCCATCTTGACTTTGAGGGCTTGACGCATAGTTTGTGCTATCTGTCGAAAATGCGTCCCCGCCTATATTTCGATGCGACCATTGCCCCGATTGCGACATTCCGCGAGATGTACCTCTACATGATAAGGAAGCGCCTGTTTGATAATACTTTCGTGTCGCAGGGCGCCGAAGCATATCCGATTTCCAGGGCTGCCATCGACACTCTGGTTTGGCGGTACGCACTCTTTTTTCCCATCTATGACTCTTATATTCGTATCGCCAAGGCGGAGCCGGTCCGCTTTCTTGATCTGATTGCCAAGGCGAATCGCTGGCTAATGGAGGATGCCGAAGGCGGCAACTCGGATTCCACCGAAGGCCGATCTAGTTCCCGAGAGGACGTCATTTTGCGCGCAAAGGAAGCGGCCGAGACGCGTGTGAAAGTGATGCCGGCAATCCGCTGGCAAGTCTTCCAGCGAGATCAATGGAAATGTGTCTCGTGCGGCAGGGGCTCGCAACACGACGCCATCCTTCATGTCGATCATATTATCCCGCGTTCGAAGGGTGGTTCAGATGCACTCGATAATTACCAAACTCTTTGTGATGTGTGTAATATTGGTAAGGGTAATAGGGACAATACCGACCTTCGCGTAAAGTAGTTCGTGGATCGGGTTAGGCCGTAGGTTGGGGTGACGAAGGAACCCCAACAGCTTCGGGTCTCCGCTACGCCGCGTTGGGGTTCGCGATG
>CAILVI010000461.1 GCA_903837595.1 uncultured Thiodictyon sp. | reverse complement strand
TCGATCTTATTGACCGCCGCGCGGGTGATCCAATTGATACCGCGCTCCACCATCAGCGACTCGGCAAACACCTTGCCGCTGGTGATATAGCCGCCGCGCGTGATATGTACCCCGCCCATCCCGAAGTCGCCCAGTTCGAATTCATTGCTGATCCAGGTGAGGTCGGCCTGGTCCCGCACGCCTGCCTGACGTAGCGCATGATCGATGTTGTAGAGATACTCGAAGGCCGCGCCCTGGCAGGTACACATCCCATGGCCAGTGCCGACCACGAACCGCCGACGCTCGCCCTTTCTCATGGCCCGGATGCACTCCTGCAACTGGGCATTAGCCTCCAGCGCGTGTTCGGGGGTGCAGACCGAGACGGTGTGGCCGCCCTCGGGACCAAGGCCAGGAGTACCGCCGAAGTTGAGCTTCGGGCCGGTAGCATTGACCAGGTAGTCGTAGTCCACGTCCTCGGTCTGGCCGCTGCGTGCTGAATCCGTATACTCGATGCGCACGAAGGGGCGCTCGCGGCTGCCGTCGCCTTCCGGATGGGTCGAGACCGCCCGCGCTTGCAGGAACTCCACGCCGGCCTTCTGGTAGATTGGCGCCAGCGGGAAGGTCACCTGGTCCACCGTCATCTGACCACAGCCGACCCATACGTTGGACGGGACCCAGTTCCATTTAGGCCTGGGCGAAACCACAGTCACCCGATGCTCTTTGCCGAGCCAGAGGCTCAGATAGCGGGCTGTGGTGTGTCCGGACAGGCCGGCGCCGAGTATCACGATACGTGCCATTATTTTAGTCCTCCTCGCGGTTGGTATGGCGGGGCAACGCTAGCAAGCGCGGGGTAGGCTGTCAAACCTAGCTGATTGTGATATCTCAACGAATCTGCACGCGGAATCTGTTAGCTCGCGCCCGGCATCAAAGCCGTCGGCACGCCATGTCTGCCCCTGCGGTCAGCCTATTTGACATGCGGTTATACCTGCCCTTGGAGCCCCCTCCCCTCTCCCAGCGCGGAGGGGGCCGATTGTCAAGAACGCCCTGATGAATGCTGGCGCAAACACTGGCCCCGCGTCTAGGGCGCGCAAACGATCTCCAGATCGTCGCTGAAGAGTCCGACCTGAACGCCTTTACGCAGATAGACCGCGGTATAGATCCGCAACTCGGGCGTGCCGGCATGCAGCAAGGGGCGGTCGTCGATGAAGGGCGATATATGGGTGCGGCCTAGGGGGACCCAATCGTCATCGCCTGGGCGTTTGCAGTAGAACGCAATCTCGTCACTATCGCCCTTGACATAACTCAGTATGATCGGTCCCCCGGTCTGATCGACCCCGGTGATAACAGGTTTGGCGACGGAGAGATCGACCACGTGCTCAGTGCCTTCGATCCCGAGCGCGGTGCCCTGCGCCTGGGTATAACCATACTGCGCCTTGATGAGCCGCACCAGCGCCCGGATCTCGGCCCAGAGCCGCTCGCGACTGGCATTCTTCGCCGCCGTGTCCGCCTTGGCAGCGATGGCGGACGCGTTGGCCTGGGCGAGCTTGGCATCAAAATCGGCGCTCGCAGCCTCGACCCGCGCGACATCCTCCGGCGTGACGCGATAGCCCGCTACATTGAGCAGTAGTTTGGCGAGGAAGATGGCGACCCAACGCACGAGATCATGGTCTGACTTCGGGACAAAATCGGATTTTGCCATAGTGGCATACCTCCTATTGACTCGACACCGAACAATGGCGGCGTTCCCTCGCCCCTGCCGGGACCGCGGCGGACCGCGCCCCGCCACTCCAGAATCAATCGACCGCCTGCGAGGACGCCTTGGCACCACCATGGATGCGAGCCGCGCCAATCGCTGCATCCCGCGAGAATTAAGCTTTGCCGTGAAAGTCGCGCCGGGAGCGCGCTCCACTTCTCCCTCCCCCTTGTGGGGGCGGGCCGGGGCGGGGGAACGGCCAAGGCGCCCGCCACTTTCATCTTGCGGGGTGGCGCGGGCGCCATGGCCGTTACCGCGCCAGACCCCAGCGGTACCCCTCAAGGGTCGCGGGGCGTCCCGTGGGGCTTGCGCGGGACCGCTCCAACATCCAGGCGCGCCGCGCCAGGTTCCAGCGGTACAGCTCAAGGGTCCAGCGGCTTCCCGCGAGGCTTCAGATGTGCGCCGCAAGTGTCGCGGCGCACGCCTGAAAGGATACGACATGTGGACCTCCGCCAACACATTGTTCCTTTTCGCTTTTATACGTCACGCCTGAGCCTTTGCGGCGCACATCTCAAGACCTCAGGAACGCGCCGCAAGTCTTGAGATGTGCCAAACCACATCTCAGGGACACCGCTCCAGTACCCCGGGGGTCCGACTGCGGTCTGCAGCGCCAAGTTTCATTCTGTCGGGGGCCCGGCGCAGTCTCCAGGGACGCGATTTCAGTCTGGCGGCGGCCCTCCCGAAAGTCCGGCGGGGCGACTCGTCCGCTTCGCCCACCCAGTTCAGGCCGAGAAACCGCGTTTCACCCCTTGCAGGTCCCTCACCCTGCTGCCCTCAAGGTCGGGCCAAGCCAAGTCGCCCTTCGCGATGCTCCAAAGTATAGTTCACAATTGGTTGTTGTTGAATAATATATCCCTGCCCTGATTGGGTGATAAGGGCGGCATGGGTTCGGGCCGCTCTTCTGACTGCCAATGATCGGAGTCCGGAAGCCCGGCATCCGCCGCTGTCGACGCAGGCCGGGGACCTGGGCGATGGGCCGGGGGCGAATCGGGCCGCAAGGCGTGATAGAGGCCCGCGGCAAACAGGATCGCCATCAGCGCCGACCAGACGATCACCAGACGCGGCACACCATTCGGGTTTTGCATGAGGGAACTGCATTAGCAATTATGTCACGCCCTTTCAGGGCTAGCCCTAATAAACAACGCTAACCCAGGGCGCTGCCCTGGGCTGATATGTTCGACCCCGTTGGGGTCGATATACAACATAGGATGGAGCGCAGCGGAATCCAGGGTTCTCCGCTGATCCGTCTGAACTTTCATTTACTCGAGAGGCCTGGCCGGCGATTTAAGGTTCAAATCGCTGATTGGTAAAGGGCGGCGCGGTCGGGCGTTGAATCGAAATGAACGCGAAACCATTCTCCCGATGACAGGAGTTGCAGGCCGCCGTCAGCCGGTTGAACGCCTTGGCAAACTGCACCGCACTCTGGGCCGCGATAGCCGCCTGAAGTCCAGATATCGGCGCCGTCGTGATGTCCTTGACGAGTTTGGCGATAGGGTGGCCCTTGAAATCCGGTTGGAACCGCGCCGCATCGGCGAACCCTTCATTGATTTCATCTAATTCGTAGGCGGCGAGTTCCCAGTTCTTGGACTTGCCCGCAAACCAGAGTTTCGCATGCCGCACCTGGATCGCTCCCATGATGTCGCCAAGCCCGGGGGTATAGACCTCTGGGGAGGCAGCCGATTGATCCCCGGTAGGCTCGGCGACCACGCTGGGCTGCACTCCCACGGCGGCGAGCAGGACCATACTGATTACCACCACATTGACTCTTGATTTTTTCATCTTGTCACCAAAGTAAAGAGCACTGCATTAACATGGATGGACAGGATAAACAGGATCAGAAACTAATGGAAATCAAGTCTTTCGCCGGTCCGCCATGCAGGCGGCACCGATTTCTGTTAGTTCTGTCCGCCACCGCTACCGGCTAAAGCCTCGACCTCCTGTTATTGACCGACCCGAGCAGCCAAGCCCCAAAGCAATAGATCGCGTGAACCTACTCTGCTTGAATGTCATCCGACTCACCCCACACGCGGGCCAGCGTCTCCTGGATCTTCGCCTCCTCCTCAGTAATTACAAGCTTGAGCTGCTCTATTTCGATCTGATATCCCTTGATCTCCGCGATGATCTCCTTTTGCATATCAAGCGGAGGAAGCGGAATGCGGAAGTTTTCAACATAATCGCGCGGTACTCGTTGAAGTCCGCCAGTTCCTGTCATCTGAGCAATAGCATCATCGCGGAAAAAGGGATGCATCACACAAAAATAGATCCATTCGGGAAGAACTTGCACGCCACTTCGTAGCACATAATACTCGCTAGACCCGAACCCAATCCCATTTACCAACGAGCGAGCAATACCAGCTTTCCCATTCTCAAAGCAAGGCGTCACTTTCGCAAGCAAAACATCGCCATCTTCAAAATAAGTATAACTTGAGGTTACCTCAGAAAGCAGCTTTTGCCCGCTGGGGCGAAAAGCAATGCAATGCTCATTTAGATCGGCCATCGGCAGGAAGGAGACCTTTGTGTCCGGCGGTAGCGTAGCTAACTGACTCTTTCGCGGGTTGACAATGCAGACATCCCCAATTCGCACTAAAGGGAAAATATTAGTTCTCGGGCCACTCTCCCGATACCGCTCTCCGCTCAGGCTATAATCGCCATTCGCGGCAATTTTCTCCTTCGGTACAATCAATGCGCGACCGGACTCGATCAGCGATTTTAACATGGATGGACAGGATGAAGAGGATGAAGAGGCCAATTGTTCATCCTGTCTATCCTGTCCATCCATGTTAAAATACTCTTTCAATCCAGTCGCAGTCTCTGGCAGGTCATCCTTGTCAATCGCGCGCCGCTGGGCACCAAGCCCAAAGCCATCGTTGACGACCTTAAAGAATCCGATTGTATCGGACCGCCGCGCCCGCGCCCTGTCGAGTATCAGAATCGATGTCTTGACCCCCGAATAGGGCTGGAACACCCCCGCCGGCAGCGAGACGACCGCGACCAGATAGCCCTCCACCAGCATCTTGCGCAATTTCACATAGGCCGTCTGGCTCTGAAAGATGATCCCCTCCGGGACGATGATCCCGGCCCGGCCCTGCGGCTTCAGGTGTTCGGCCATATAGTCGACGAACAACACCTCGCTGCGCTTACTCTGGACCGAAAACCGATTGTGCGGTTTGATGCCGCCCTTCGGCGACATAAAGGGCGGATTGGCAAGGATGACATCGGCAAAATCATTCCAACGCTCCTGGCTGGTGAGTGTGTCATATTCAAAGATATGCGGATCGGCGAACCCATGCAGATATAAATTCACCAGCGACAGCCGCACCATATCGGGTGAAATGTCATAGCCCTTAAAATTGCCGACCAGCCGCGCACGTTCATCGGGTGTGAGCGAAGAAATCAACATGGATGAAGAGGATGGGCAGGATAAAGAACTCTTATCCTGCCCATCCTCTTCATCCATGTTAATTATATT
The DNA here is from genome assembly GCA_903837595.1 of uncultured Thiodictyon sp. Classification (GTDB taxonomy): domain Bacteria; phylum Pseudomonadota; class Gammaproteobacteria; order Chromatiales; family Chromatiaceae; genus Thiodictyon. The sequence continues at coordinate 28,574 of CAILVI010000461.1, read as the reverse complement.
TTTCGCCAAAATATGTTTATAGGCAGAGATCAAAAATCCGGCCGTCCCGCAGGCGGGATCGAGCACGGTCTCGTACTTCTTGGGGTCGATGACTTCAACCACGAATTCGATGATGTGGCGCGGGGTGCGGAACTGCCCGGCGCTGCCCTGGGAGCCGAGTACCGAGAGCAGGTACTCGAAGGCATCACCCAAACGCTCGGAGTGGTCATACTCGAACTCGTCGATGATCTTGAGGAAGGCGCGCAGGGTCTCCGGGTCCCGATAGGGCAGATACGCGTTCTTGAAGATCTCGCGGAACAGCGGCGGGATGCCGGGGTTCTCCGGCATTCTGCCGATGGCCTCGGCATAGAGGTTCAGGGTCTCATGCCCGCCGAGCCCGGAGCGCATGAGCTTGGCCCAGCCATAGCGGGCAAAATCGCGGGCGAAAAACTTGCGTTGGCCGCCCAGTTCCTCGGCCTCGGCATCCATATCGTCCATGAATTTATAGATCAGCGCGATCGTGATCTGCTCCACTTGGCTCTTGGGGTCGGGCACCTTGCCGACGAGGATATCGCGGGCGGAATCGATGCGGCGCTTAGTATCAGTATCGAGCATAGGAAAGATTATCTACATGGATGAACAGGATTAACAGGATAATCTCTTATATTGCCGATCCTGTTGGCTCTATACAAGATGGCTAAAAGACAAGAAAGATTATCTACATGGATGGACAGGATTAACAAGATAATATCATTGTCTCTTATCCTGCCAATCCTGTGCATCCATGTTAAATATTCTTATTTCGCGTGAAGCGTCGATTATCTACATGGATAAACAGGATTAACAAGATAATATCTTTGTATTTCTTATCCTGTTAATCCTGTGCATCCATGTCAAATATTCTTATTTCGCGTGAAGCGTCGATTCTCTACATGGATAAACAGGATTAACAAGATAATATCATGGTTTTTATCCTGCCAATCCTGTCCATCCATGTTAAATATTCTTGCTTCGCGTGAAGCGTCGATACTCCAGCTTCGGATGGCCGAAGTTTCTGAGTAGTCCGACTTCGATGCCCGTAGCGTTGAGATAATTGATGATCTGGGCTTGATGTTCGGGCGCGAGAGCCTTAACCGCTTTCAGTTCAATAAGCACTTTATCGTCGACCAACATATCGGCAAAAAAGTCGCCGACACATTCGCCTCTGAACATGACCTTGATCGGCTGCTGCGCAGTGGCCGACAGACCTTTTTGCCGCACCGCCAACAATAAGGCGTTCTCATAAACCGATTCCAAAAAACCGGCGCCTAGCTCGTTGATCACATCAAACGCACACCCAATCACCACCTCCGTGAGGTGGCCATATTTTAGCCCCTCATCCTGTGCATCCTGTCTATCCATGTAAATTCTTAAGCGGCAAATTGGTTCAAGGAGACATAATCCTTGATGTAATCAGGGACGAGCGCGCGGTACTTCGGCGGTACGGCCTTGAAATCGCGGGTTGAGAACATCGGGTTGGTGGCCAGATCGGTGTAATGGCGGCGGTCGATGATGTCGCGGACCAGGCCGCTCGTGAGATACGCCTTGAAATAGGTCTTGATAGCCGGGATGGCCGTTGCCTCGTCCGGTTTGCAGTCGGCGACGAACTTGGCGAACTCATCCTCCAGCAGTTCATCCCTGGACTTGAAGCGGGGGATGAGACCAAAGACCTATTCCAGGATCTCCCGCAAGGTCAGGCGCCGGTCTACGGCGGCAGCCTTGCGCAATTTGTCCAGCGTATAGTATTCCTCTGGTCGGTCGAAGACCTCGCGGTTCACATAGTCGATGACCCGGTCCCACTGCCCGGCCGCGATGGCGGCGACGATCTCCGGGTTCTCGCGTACGCTGTCCTCGAATTTTTCGAAGAACATGCGGTCGATCCTCATCCCCTCGGCGGTGATCTGTTCGACCCGAAGCGAGGCGATGATGTCGCCGCCAAGATGTTCATAGGCACCCCCGCCGGTCGGGCCTGGACCCGCCCCGCCTTCGCCACCCAGGCCCTGCGGGCGCGGCAGCTTGAGCACCTCGTCGTAGTTGAACTCGGTCTCGAAATACTCGCAGTTGGCGAAGAAGTCGAAGAGCTTGAAGGCGGTCTTTTCGGGCTGCACCACGCCGTCCTTGATCCTGTCATCAAAGAGCTGATCCAGAAAGTTGTGTCTGCGGGTGCCGCGACCCTTGATCTGGATGAAGTCGGTGGGTGAAAAGATCGGGCGCAACAGGCCAAGATTGAGTATATCCGGACTGTCATAGCCAGTGGTCATCATGCCGACCGTCACACAGACGCGCGCCTTGCTGGATTTATAGGCGGGCAGGAAGTTACCCGAACCGAGCAGGCTGTTGTTCGTGAAATTGATCGTGAATTGCTGCGCGTCCGGGACCTGCGAGGTCACCTGAACCGCAAAGTCCGACTGATATTTACCGGGGAAGAGGCGGTCTGCCATTTGATTGAGGATCTGGGTGAACTTGCCGGCATGATGTTGGCTCACCGCAAAGAGGATGGACTTACCGATCTCGCCGCTGACCGGGTCGCGTAGGGCATTCTCCAGAAAGGTCTTGCAGAAGAGCTGATTGGTGGCCTCGGAGAAAAAGCGCTTTTCAAACTCCCGCTGCTTGTAAGTCTCCTGCTGGTCATCGCCGGTGTCGTCTGTGCCGGCGACGACAAAGCCTTCTTCGGAAAGCAGGGCGGTGGTGATATCGGTGCGGGCGTCCACCACCAGCGGGTTGATCAGGTACCCCTCTTTCACGCCATCGAGCAGCGAGTAGCGATAGGTCGGCTGGCTGTTCTCGCAGCCAAAGGTGCGATAGGTATCGAGCAACAGGCGGCGCTCGGCCTCGCGCGGATCGCGGATGGTCGGATCGGCGCTGTCGAAGCGTTTGAGATAGTCGCGTGGGGTGGCGGTCAGGCCCAGTTTGTAGCCAATGAAATAGTCGAAGACGGCGCGGGCATTGCCGCCGATGGAGCGATGCGCCTCGTCGGAGATCACCAGATCGAAATTGATCACGGCGGCGGCAATCAGGGTCTTGCCGGTTCCGGTGGCCATCTCGAAGAGGAAGCGATCCTTGCCCTCGCGCACGGCCCATTGCAGTACATGGACGCCTTTGAGCTGATAGGGGCGCAGAAAGCGCAGTTTGTTGGTTTTTATGTAGTCTGGACGCTCCGCGGGATTGCGCCACGCGGCCTCGGACTGGTAGGCCGGGCGCTGCGTCAGCGCGATGTAGTCGTCGCCGACCGGCTCGTCGATGAGGCGCTGCGGGTCGGGCGTTACCTTTTGATACCCAAGGACTGACTCAGGGGTCGGGAACGAGGTGATGAGATAGGGATTGCCGCGCGCGAGATCCCAGAAATAGTGCAGATTGCCGTTGGAGAGTATGACAAACCGACAGTTCAGCGACTTGGCATATTTGCGCGCCTGTTCCTTGCCGATCAGTGGGTTCTTGTCCTCGGCCTTAGCCTCCAGCACGATCAGCGGGAATCCCTGCGCATTCAGCAACAGGAAGTCGATAAAGCCGCGGCTGGCCTTTTCAAAGTTGGAGCCAAGGGCATCCAGGTCGGAGGCCTTGAGTATGAAACCCGGCTCGAGGCGGATGTTGGCCGGTCGGCCGCCATCGGCAAAGAATCGCCAACCCGCGGCTTCCAGCAGCTTGTTGATCTTGATGCGCGCTGTTGCTTCCTTCGCGGGCATGGCGGTTGTTCTCCAGCGATGGTCATAACAAGGGCCTGCTGTAAGGGTTCAGCCCCCCACCCCAGCCCTCCCCCACACGGGGGGAGGGGGCAGATTACACGTCAACAGGCGGTATCTTCTTATTTAGGTCTAAGGCACCGATATCGGCTGGTTGCTCCTCCTGCGTCCCTTCCAACCGGTCGCCCAACAACCGCTGCACGACCACATAGAAGACCGGTACGAACAGCACCCCGAGCAGGGTGGCACCGAGCATCCCGCCCATGACGCCGGTACCGATGGCGTGGCGACTGTTGGCGCCGGCGCCGCTGGAGATGACCAGCGGGGTGACGCCCAGGATAAAGGCGATCGAGGTCATGAGGATGGGGCGAAAACGCAGCCGCGCAGCCTCCATAACGGCATCCAGTACCGTGCGGCCGGACTGGTGCAAGGTGTTGGCGAATTCAATAATCAGGATGGCGTTCTTGGCCGAGAGTCCGATGACTGCGATCAAGCCAACCTTGAAATAGACGTCGTTCTCCAGCCCCCGCAGCCAGGTGAATGACAAGGCCCCCAGGACCCCCAAGGGCACCACCAGCATCACCGCCGCCGGGATCGACCAACTCTCATAGAGCGCAGCGAGTGCCAGGAAGACCACCAGCAATGACAGCACGAACAGGATGGGTGCCTGCTTGCCGGAGATGATCTCCTGGAGCGAGGAGCCGGACCATTCATAGCCGATGCCCGGGGGGAGATTGCGCGCCACGATCTCCTGCATCGCCGCCATGGCTTGGCCCGAGCTGTGACCCGGGGACGGTCCGCCGTTGATCTGGATGGCCTCAAAACCGTTATAGTGATCGATGGCCGGCGCGGCCAGTGCCCATTCGGGTGTGACCACCGAGCTCAGCGGCACCATGGCATCCAGGCCGCCCTGGCGGCTGGGGATAAAATAGTGACTGAGATCCTCCGGGCGGCTGCGGAATGCGGCATCGGCCTGGAGCAGCACCTTGAGCACACGCCCCTGGTAGTTGAAGTCATTGGCATAGACCGGGGCCAGCATGAGCTGGATAGCGCTATAGATGTCAGTCAGGTCCAGTCCCATGGCCTGCGCCTGGAGGCGGTCCACGGTGAATTTCACCTCGGGGCCGTCCTCGAGTTGATTGGGGCGCACGCCAGCCAGATCCGGGTTCTTGGCCGCCGCGCCGAGGAGCATATTGCGCGCCTGCATCAACTGGGCGTGGCCGAGACCGGCACGGTCCTGCAGGCGGAAGTCGAAGCCGCCAAAGCGGCCGAGCCCGCGCACCGTCGGCATGTTGACCACGAAGATGCGTGCCCCCTTGACCTTTTGCAGGGCACCGTTGATGGCCGGGATGAAGGCCTTGATCTGCTCCGCGGGTTTGGTGCGCAGGTCCCAGTCCTTGAGTCGGATAAAGCCCAGACCGACGTTTTCTCCCTGCCCCACGAAGCTGAATCCGGCCACCAGCATCGCCTTATCCACCGCCGGATTGGCCCGGAGGATCTTGTCCGCCTCCTGCAAGACCTCGGTGGTGCGCTGCATGGTCGCCCCGGGGGGCAACTGGATGATCGCGAAGGCATAGCCCTGGTCCTCTTCCGGCAGAAAGCTCGACGGCAGTTGCGTAAAGAGAAAACCGGCGAGGGCCACCAAGGCGAAGAAGGAGACCATCCAGCGTGGGGTATGGCGGACGGCCTTGGCGACCCGCCGCAGATAGGCCCCGGCAATGGCGTTGTAGCCGCGGTTGAAGCCGCGCAGGAACCAATTCGGTTCATGGACTGGCCGCAATAGAGTCGCGCACAAGGCGGGGGTGAAGCTGAGGGCCATGAGCGCGGAAATGCCCATGGAAATGACGATGGTGAGTGAGAACTGGCGGTAGATGACCCCGACGCTCCCGCCCACCAGGGCCATCGGGATGAAGACCGCGGCCAGCACCAGCGTCATGGCGATCACCGCGCCGGTGATCTGGTCCATCCCCTTGCGCGCCGCCTCCTTGGGCGACAGCCCCTCCTCGGTCATGAGGCGTTCCACGTTCTCCACCACCACGATGGCATCATCTACCACCAGGCCGATGGCCAGCACTAGGGCAAAGAGGCTCAACACATTGATCGAGAAGCCGAACAGATACATTCCGGCGAAGGCCCCGGTGAGCGCCACCGGCACCACCAGGGTCGGAATCAGGGTGGCGCGCAGGTTTTGCAGGAACAGCAGGATGACAAAAAAGACCAGGACCACCGCCTCCGCCAGGGTCTTGACCACCTCCTGAATGGAGATGCGCACAAACGCCGTGCTGTCATAAGGGCTGAGCCAGGACACCCCGGCGGGGAGATAACGCATTAACTCGTCCAGTTTGGCGCGGACCGCCGCAGCTACCTCAAGTGCATTGGCCTCCGGGGCGAGCTGGATCGCAAAACCGGCCACTGAGTCCCCACCCAAATGGACATCGCGCCCGAATGACTCGGCCCCCAGGGCGATGCGCGCGACGTCCTTCAACTGTACGCGGCTGCCGTCCGGATTGGCGCGCAGGATGATCTCGCCGAACTCATCCGTCGTGGTGAAGCGGCCGGCGGCAGTCACCGAGGCGGTGAAGCCCTGACCGGGCAGGGCCGGCATGGAACCGATGGCGCCCGCCGCCACCTGGACGTTCTGTGCACGCACCGCCGCCAGGGTTTGGGCCGCGCTGAGTCCGAAGCCGCGCAGTCTGTCCGGGTCGAGCCAGATGCGCATGGCATAGCCGGAGCCGAACTGGGTCGCCCCGCCGACCCCGGGGAGCCGCCGGATGGGGTCCAGGATCTGTGCGGTGATCAAGTTGTCTAAAGCGTTGCTATCCAACGCGGGGTCGGTGGAGCGCAGGGCTACCGCCATCAGAAAGTCGGCGTTGGCCTTGGCCACCACCATGCCGTTTTGCACCACCTCGCGGGGCAGACGCGGCTCGGCGACGCTTAGACGATTCTGCACCTGGACCTGGGCGATATCCGGATTGGTGCCGGTCTGGAAGGTCAAGGTGATGGTGGCAAGGCCGACGCCGCGGGAGGTGGAGTCAAAATAGATCAGGTTGTCCACCCCGGTGAGCTGTTGCTCGATGACCGAGGTGACAGTCTTCTCCATGACCTCCGCGCTTGCCCCGGGGTAGGAGGCGGTGATGCTGATCTGCGGCGGGGCGATCGGCGGATAGGCCGATACCGGCAAGTTGAAGGCGGCGATTCCGCCCGCCAGTGTGATGAGAATGGCAATGACCCAGGCGAAGATGGGCCGGTCGATGAAGAATCGTGGCATGAGCTATTTCGATCCCTGCGCGGCCGTCGGTGGGGCCTCGGCCTTGGGCTTGTCGGCAGCGGTCGCCGGGGCCGCGGGTGTTACCGCGATTCGCGCCACATCCCCGGGCTTGACCTTCTGGAGCCCGGCGACGATGACCTGCTCGCCGTCCTTGAGGTCACCGGTCAGAATCCACTCCTTACGGGTCATGCCGCGCGTATCGACCCGCCGCTGGATGACCTTGCCGGTGTCGTCCACCACCAGCAGATAGGCACCCTGGGCGTCCCGGGCCAGGGCCGGCTGGGGCAGCAGGAAGGCCTGTTCCACCTGCCCCACGGTGAGGCGCAGGGTGACGAACATCCCGGGCAACAGGAGCTTGTCAGGATTGGGCATGGTGGCACGCAGCGAAAGTGCGCCGGTATTCGGGTCCACGGCCAGGTCAGAAAAGTCCAAGGTCCCACGGTGGGCGTAGGGGGTGCCATCCGGCAACAGCAACTCGACCTGGGTCCCAGCGCCCCCCTTAGAACCAGGTGCCGCGGCCTTACGCAGGTCCGCGAGTTCGGCCAGTGACCGGCTGAAATTGACATAGATCGGGTCGATCCGATCCACCGTGGTCAGCAGGGTCGCCTCTCCCTGCCCCACCAGGGTGCCCTCGGTGACCAGTGCGCGACCGGCACGACCGGCAATGGGGGCGGTGACCGTCGCATAGCCCAGTTCCAGGCGGACAGCGTCCAGATTGGCACGCGCCTGTTTGACCGCCGCGGCGGTGGTGCGTTCCGTCGCCTGCGCGGTGTCCAGGTCCTGTTGCGACATCGTCTTCTTCTCTCGCAACTCGACGTAACGCTTGGCGATCAGCGCGGCGTTGGTGGCATCCGCCTCGGCCCGAACCAGGGCCGCCTCCCGCTCATTGACCTGGGCCTGCAGGCGGGCCGGATCGATGCGAAACAGCACCTGACCCGGCGTGACGTCCGTTCCCTCCGTGTAGACCCGCTCTAACAGGACCCCCGCGACCCGTGCCCGTACCTGCGCCGAGCGGGTCGCGGCCAGGCGACCGACCAGTTCCCGGGTGAGCGGTACCGACTGGGCGTGGGCCACCAGCACCGACACCTCCGGGGGCGGCGGTTTAGCCGCCCCCGGACCGGCGGCCGGACTCGACCCGGCTGGCTTGTCGCAACCGCCCACCAGGGCAATACCGATCAAGAGCGCGATCCCGCGCAAAAACGTCGACCTCATGGAGCACTCCGGACGCAGGGGCGGCGTGCCCCTGGCTGATGACTGAGACGGCCCTCATACGGGTGCCGTGGCAAACGATCCCACCCCCGGAGGAAAACGTCGCGGGAGGAGCGGGCAAGACGAAGGTGCCTATTCTGCCACTGTAGCGACCTGCGCGCGTGGAGCGTCGACAGGCTGTCGGCCAGCCGCCGCCAGGTGGTCGGTGGTTAGGCTGACTCAACGCCGGTGTTCAAGCGAGACGCCCGACGACGGACCCCAGCAAAAGCACCGCGCTCGCTGCGAGCGTAATCAGTACGTTGTCGTCGATGGGACCGAATTCGTAGCGCTCCACCCAGGTCGCCACCACGGCCGAGGTCACCCCCCACCACGGGATCGATGGATCGGCATGGCCGCCGATCACCCAGCCGAGCGGCACACAAACAATCAGCATGAAGACGTTGCCGATGGGGCTCTTGGAGCGTCGGCGCACCAGGGCGTTGCGGGCGATGCCGGTCACGCCGTCGCCGAAGGCCATGTAGAGTGCGGGCAGGATGGCGAGCCAGGGGTCGCCCAGCAGCCACCACAGGGCGGAGACGGAGACTGCCCACATCAGGGCAAACTTGACGTCGTTGGTATTCTCCGGCGTCTGGAACCAGTACATCAGCACGCCCAGGCGATGGGGGAGCCAGGTGAACAGGGTCAGCAGGAGGCCGGCGACCAAGGGATACCAGAGATCGGTGAAGACCAGCGGCACGGCCAGGGACCCTACCCCGCCGGCCAGCATGTGGACGATCTTGCGGGTGTAATAGACCGCGCGGATCGGCTCCATGCCGCGATCGACCATCGCCTGATAGGGGATACGGGTCAGGAACAGCACCACGAGGACATAGAGCCCCAGGCCGGTGGCCCAGAGGAATTGGGAGGACATGATGAGGTGTTGGATATCCACGCTTTGTTTCGTGCCTTGTTGATCAGCCTGATGTGCAGCGCGGCGAGGCAGCATCAGGGGCGGCCGGCGCTGAGGCAGGCACACTATCAGACATTTGATAGACTGTGGAGCAAGCAACGGGCAAAGACGTCGCCGCGACGCACACCGCTTCCACCAAGAGCCAAGGCCGCGCCATGAAGCACCCCGCTACCCCGCGACTCGCCTGGGCCCTCACCGGCTCCGGCCATTACCTCCAGGAATGCCTGGATCTAGTGGAGTCACGCACCGATGTGGACCTATTTGTCAGCCGCGCCGCGGCCGAGGTGCTGAGCATGTATGGCATCGACCTCAAGCGCCTGCGTGAACGCCTCCCTTGCTACCACGACACCACCGCCAGCGCCCCGGCGGTCGGGCGCTTCTATCAGGGTGTCTACTCCCGGTTGGTGGTCGCGCCGGCCACCTCCAACACGGTCGCCAAGATGGTCTGTGGCATCTCCGACACTCTGGTGACCAACATTTACGCCCAGGCCGGCAAGTGCCGGGTCCCGAGCATCGTCTTTGCCTGCGATACCGCGCCGGCGCTGGAGACCGCGGCCCCCGGCGGTCAGGTCATGGTGTATCCGCGCCGGGTCGATCTGGCGAACGTGGAGCGGCTGCACGGTTTCGAGTACACGACCGTGGTGGACAGTGTCGCGGCGCTGGTGGCCGCCCTGGCGACGCCCGCATGAGGAACCGCAGGTGAGCGAGCACCTCCTGTTACTCACCGGCCAACTCGCCGAGGGTGCGCTGCGGCGCGTCATGGATGGTCTGGACTTGGGAGCGACGACCTGGTCCGTGCGACCTCTCGGGGTCAAGGTGGCCGCCCTGATGACCGCGGACCTGATCCGGCGGCGGCTCACCGACACCGCGGGGGCGGATCGGATCATCATCCCCGGGCGCTGCCGCGGGGACCTGGAGGCGCTAAGCCGACACTTTGGGTGCCCGGTGGAGCGCGGACCGGATGAGCTGATCGACCTGCCCCGTTACTTCGGCCTGGCCGGCCGGGTGCCGGATCTGAGCGCCTATGACGTGCGCATCTTCGCCGAGATCGTCGATGCGCCGCGACTGAGTGTCGCGCGGATTCTGGAGCAGGCCGCCGCCTTCCGGGCCGACGGGGCCGACGTGATCGACCTGGGGTGCGTGCCGGATACCCCGTTCGACCACTTGGATGCCAGCGTGCGAGCACTCAAGGCGACCGGCGCCCTGGTCAGCGTGGACTCGATGCAGCCGCAGGAGTTGCTGGCCGGCGGGCACGCCGGGGCTGACTTCCTCTTGAGCCTCGACGAGGATAGTTTGTGGATCGCAGACCAGGTGACCGCCTGCCCGGTACTGGTACCCAAGCGACCCGGCGACCTGCCCTCGCTGGAACGGGCCATGGCGCGGCTGGAGGCGGTGGGGAGGCCCTACCTGGCCGACCCGATCCTTGATCCGATCCATTTCGGTTTCACCGACTCGATTGTGCGCTATCACCGCCTACGCCAGTCTCACCCGACGGCGCCGATGCTGATGGGGGTCGCCAACCTGACCGAGCTTACCGAAGCGGACACCACCGGTATCAACGCCGTCCTGATGGGCTTGGTCTCGGAACTCGCCATCGGCAACATCCTCACCACCCAGGTCAGCCCACACTGTCGTACCGCCATCCGCGAGGCCGACCGGGCACGCCGCATCATGCACTGGGCGCGACAGCAAGGCAGCCTGCCCAAACAGATCGACGGCGGCCTGACCGCCGTCCATGAACGAGCCCCCTACCCTGCCGAGTCTGCCGAAATCCGCGCGCTGGCCGCCGCCATCCGCGACCCCAACTACCGGATCCAGGTCAGTGCCGAGGGTATCCACTGTTTTAACCGGGACGGCTTGCATACCGCCGACGACCCCTTTGCGCTCTACCCCCACCTGGGGGTGGAGCAGGACGCCGGGCACGCCTTTTATCTGGGCGTCGAACTCGCCCGCGCACAGATCGCCCATCAACTCGGCAAGCGCTATGTCCAGGACCAACCACTGCGCTGGGGTTGTGTACTATCCTCTGCAGTGGCGGATTTGAACCATTACGCCCCGGTCGGGACCACCCGAAAACACCGGGACTAACGACCATGGCGCCCGCACCACCCCGAACGATGAATGTGGCGGGCGCCTGGGCCGTTCCCCTCCCCGGCCCTCCCCCAATAGGGGAGGGAGAATTGGAGCGCGCTCCCGGCGCGACTTTCACGGTAAGCCCTGATACCAAGACCAGAACCCAGCCATGATCCAAGAAGTCATCATCACCACCCGCCACCCCGACGGCCGCGCACACATGGCGCCGATGGGCATCCGTCACACCGGGCAACACATCATCATCGCCCCCTTCCGGCCCTCGACCACCCTGGACAATCTGCTCGCGGGTCGCTCGGCGGTGGTGAACTACACGGACGACGTGCGCATCTTTGCCGGCTGCCTGAGCGGACGCACCGACTGGCCGCTGGTGGATGCGCAACAGGTCCCGGTGTCGCGCCTGGCCGAGAGCCTGGCGCATACCGAGGTGGAACTGGAAACGGTCAAAGAGGACCCGGAGCGCCCCCGGCTGATCTGCCGCCCGGTGTTCACGCAGACCCACAGCCCATTCATGGGCTTCAACCGCGCCCAGGCGTCGGTCCTGGAGTTGGCAATCCTCGTCAGCCGACTGGACCGCCTGCCAATGGGTCAGGTCCTACGGGTGATCGACTACTTGCGCATCGCCGTGGACAAGACCGCCGGGCCACGGGAGCAAGACGCCTGGGACTGGCTGATCGAGCGGGTTGTGGCCTTCCAGACGGGCGCGGATGGCACGCGGGGCCTACCCTGACCTGTATTGGATTGCGGAAATCGCTATCCTCGGGCAAGCCCTTCCGCAGGGTTAATCCGAGGCGGCTGGTCTTAGGTGATTTCCGGAAAAAATCATCCCAGTAGGGTGGATAAGCGAAGCGCATCCACCACCCCGCCGGCTCCGCGGATTGGTGGATGCGGCGCACCCCGGCCCCATGGGCACGCCTTATCCACCCTACAGCGCCGCTCGACCGATCCTGCCGTGAGCACCTCTTTTGCGGTATGAGATATCTGGAAATCGCCTTAGCCCGCCAACGCGTCCAGCAACAACCCGAGTCGCGCCACCGCCCGCTCGGCGACCACCCGCCGGGCGGGCGCCCGGTCGCGGATGCTGAGGTCGCGCCAGTGCTGCTGGCGTTGCTCTACGTAGCCGGTATCCTAGGCGCGGTCCAACGGCAGCCGGTCCGCGCGCCCCTAACCGTATTGTCCCAGCAGGCGGCGCAGTTCGTCCTGCTCCTCCCCGCTAAAGGTCCCCGCGTCCTGCTGCTCCAGGGTCTGTAATGCCTCGAAGTCGGCGTTGTACTCCTCCAGTTGGTGAAAGACTCGCCCCAGGTCACGATCGACCGCATCGACCGCCGCGGCCACCAGCGCGGCAGTGGGCGCCGCGGCCCGCCCCACCCATTCGGCCAGTTTCGGCGGCCACCGCCCGATCGCCCGGCGCGCCGACTCGTCGCGCTCACGCTGGCGCAGCGCCGGGAGGCGCTGGTAACGGATGCCGCTGATCAGCCGACGTGCATCCCCGATGAGGCGTTAACAGCGCAGGAACTCGCTGCGTTTCAGGAAATGGCTCTCCAGCATCTCACCGAGCGGCCGGAATCCGGCGATCCGCGACAACCGCGCCGCGACCTCAGGCAGATCGAGGGACGGGTCGGCCGCGAGCCGCGCAACGGTCGTGAAGACGGTCCAGTTCAGGCCGCCCAGGAGCGCACGACGCTCGTCCGTGCTCAATGGACAGTCATCGAATGGTCGATCTTGGCCATGTCCCCGACGGCGTTCAGCGCCCGGGAGGTCCCCTGGGTCGCCTGACCGAACTCCTCCAGAAAGTCGCGGTCGGTGGCACGCGCCTCCGCACCGATCAGCTAGATGATGGCGTCGCTGCTCTCCCCGATCTGCTGGGTCTCGCGGTCGTGGCGCTCGCGCAGTTGGCCATAGAGACGCATGTACTCGGCGGTGCGCCCCTGGTGTTCGTCCACCACGGCGCCCGTACCGGGGGTATCCACCAGGGTCACCCGGCACAGGTAATCGAGCTCGAGCCGGTATTCCAGGTGATCGATCCCCTCGGCCCGGCGCAGCATCTCCAGGTCAGTGCCCTGCAATTGGCGCAGAAGGTTCGCGGGGCAGTCCTCATAGCCGCCAGCGCGCCAATAGCAGCGCACCGGCCGCTCGGGCTCGGCGGGACGGCCATAGCGGAAATAGTTGATGGTGGCCGTGGTCTCGGTGGTGCCCACGGTCGCCAGGTCCTCCCGGGCGCCGAGCAGTGCATTGATGAAGGTGCTCTTGCCCGCCTTCACCCGGCCGACGACCGCGACCACGCAGGGGGCGTAGACCTTCCCGGCCAGGGCGGCTTGTTCATCGGCGAGGGGCCGGGCAGACCGGGGATGCGCAGGTGGTCGGCCGATTTCGCCAGAACCTGGACGATTTCCTCCTGGATGGCGCTCATGCGCGGCTTCCGGCGATAGACGGCCGCAGCCCAGGTCGAAGGTCCCGCCGCCCAGGTCATAGACCAGCACATGCCGACCCACACCAAGACCGGCACGGCTATCGGCCAGGGCCGCCGCCACCGGTTCCTCCAAGGTCCGCACCTCGGTGAAACCGGCGAGCCGCGCCGCCTGCTCGATCGGCTCGCGCTCCAGGATGTCGAAGGCGGCGGGACAGGTCACCACGGCGCGGTCCACTGGGGCGTGGAAGTGCAGCTCCTCGGCGTGACGCTTGAGCTTGGTGAAGATCGCGGCAGCGACCTCGACCTCGACCGCCTTGACCCGCCGACCGGGCGGGGCCAGGGTGGGGGCGTTGAGCAACTCACGCGGATGCTCTGGACGACCCGGGGGCACTCGTCTTCGTCCTCTAGCATCTGCTCGGCCGGGGTACCGACCAGTTCGGCGTCCGTGCCGAACCAGACCACCGAGGGTGTCTTCTCCTCGCCCTCGGCGTTCTTGATGACCTTGGCCTCGCGGGTTCACCCAGGCCATGCTGCTGGTGGTGGCGCCGAAGTCGATGCCGATGGTGGCGGTACTCATGCCTGTTGCTCCTCGACCGGGGGCTGACCCAGTCCCGCCAGTGTCTGCTCAATGCCGGTCAGCTCCCGGATGATCCGCTGGATACCCTGCCCTACCTGGCCCCACGGCACCAATTGCCCGCGCAGCTCCGCCAGGCAGGTGGCGGCGCGCTGTTGCTCATCCAGCTTGGCCTGTTCCGTCAGGCGGGCCAGCTCGGGGCTGTCCTCCTCGGATTGCTCATGCACAATGCGTTGCAGGTAATCGCCAATCATGTCCGTGAACTGATGGAAATGCGCGTTCATCAGACTCTGGTGTCGGCGGGCCGCGGAGTCGACATCGAAGTAGCAGCGGCGCACCTGGTCTCTGACGTCGCTGAGGTGCTTGTCCAGCTCCTGCTGGGCGCGTTTGAGCTGGACTCCCGCGGTCCGCGTCCAGCCCGTGCGTCCTTGCATCAGTACCCAGAGGGCCGCACCAACGGCCAAGGGGAGAAATAGAGCGGACGCAAAGAAGGTGGCTGAAGTCGCCTCGGCCGCAAGACCAACTGCAACGGTGCCGCCGAGGCCCGCCATGATCGCGGCATTCCTGGGATGTGCAGGATCTCTTGCAGCCGTAAACAGGCGTGTTCGGCGAGCTCGAGTCCTGCGGGATCGAGACGTTCCAGATGGCAGTGGACTGCGTCGAACAGGTCGACGCAGTCGGTGACCAATTTGATCCAGCGTTGGTCGTCGAGCGGGTCGGCAGAGGCCGCTGGAGGGCTCGGAGTCCCGGGACGGGGCAATGGGGTGCCCGGCTTCGGAATAGGGCCGTGCAACGGTGCTGGGCGGCTTTGGTGTGGCAGGCGCAGGCGACTCCCGAACGCGTGGTCTGCTGGACCAGGTGCGAGCGACAGATAGCCACACTCGAAGCATCCGGTTGCGCATGGCGATCATGACGCACTCCTCACATCCCTCGCGTTGGTCCGATCCAGCAATGGCTGGGGCTTATACGTGTACGCGCGGCGGTGGGCCGCATGGGTCGCCGTCAGGATGATGTGACGCATCCTGATCGGGTGTGGCGAAGGAATTGTGATCCGGACGGAAATGAAGGTTGCAGGCGCCGGATGTTAAGCCTGGTGAGACACGGGAAGGGGGGAAGCCTGGGAGATGGATTCCGCAAGATGGTTGGGGGAGGGCAAGAGGCCTTAGGCGGTTGCTGTGATGCGGAAGAGGGAAGCGGATAGGTGGTCAGGCAGGAGAGTTGCGTGGATTCGTAAATTTGAAAAGAGATTGAGGCGGCCACTGCCGCGGTACTAACTTAGGTACTAAGAGAGTACTAAGAAATACTAGGAGCGGCGGAAGGCGAAAATGGGATTTTAAGATCAATAACCTGAAAAGCGATTTATGTTTGCTTCGTGGGAAAAGAGACGGCGTTTCGTGGGAAGACGGGCGGTGGATCGTGGGAAGAAGGACGAGGGATAAGGGGAAAGAGGACGGTGCTGCGTGGGAAGGTGGGCGGTGCCTCTGTGGATAAGTGGGTGCAGCGGGTTCCACTACGTGGGAAAGAGGACGGTGGGGATGGCTTCGTGGGGGTGGAGTTGGGCGCCGCTGGGGAGTGGATTCGCCCTGAGCGCGATGGGATTGCGCTTGTGCCCCGGCGGGGGCTCGGGACTCGGGTCGCGGCGAGGTATATTCGTAAGAGGTTGTTATAAAAGCTTATGGCGCCAGTTTCGTGGGAAAATGGACGGTGCCAGAGGGGCGGCAGAGGTGGCTGGTTGGGGTGGAGGGGGAGGGGTTTACGGATGCGGCGTGGGTTCGGTGGGCCGGGTTGCGGGGCTACGGGTGGGAAGGACAGGGCGACGGGGGGCTTTGCATGTTAGCGGCGGTCCCCGTCGGGATGGTGCGAGGGGCGCTCTGTCGGGGCGGGGTTAGGGAGCTTTGCTCAAGCGGCAGCTTCACGAATGAGTCAAGGTGGCGGTGGCTATGGGAGGGCGCGCGCGTTCAGGTCGCAAGGTGGACACGGCCTGCAAGTGGTTGGGGCGGAATTGCTGGCTTCTCAGGCGGCTTGTAGGCCGTTGGTCAGGCCGTTTTTCCTGAAAATGGCTTGTTTGCTCTGTCGACAATCTGACCAGCGTGTCGGGGTGCGCGGGTTGGGGATTGGACGGGATGGCTGATTGATCGGAGGTGGGGCTTTCGGGTTTCGTGGGAAAGAGGGCGGTGTTATGGATGGGTAGGATCCTGCTTGGGGGGTTAGCAGGATGGGTGGGCACGGCGCCAGAATAACCGCATTCACTGAAAGAAAACAATGTGTTGTCGTGGCCGGGGCGGCCGTTTGCAGCCGCGTTTTGCCGCTATGCAAGTGGTGTCTGCGGGGCCGGGGGAGTGGGGTGGGTGCCGCCCTTATCCCGGGATAGTCTTGCTTCGTGGGAAAGAGGACGGTCACAGGGCCTTGGCCGGGTGCGGCGGACGCGTTCCTGGTGCTTGGCTACCCCGGGGACTGCTTATCGTGGGAAAAGGGACGGTGTGCGTTATGGTTCCTCGCAGGGATTAGCGGTTGCGGTCTTGGTCGCGGGGCGGTTCGTGCGACGCGGGTGGCTGAAGAGCATTGCTTCCGTGGGAAAAGGGACGGCGCGACGGTCGACTCGTGTGATCAGCGTCGTTGAACGAAGGTCACGGCGAGTATCCAGGGTGTGCGGCGCCCGGTTCCGGTAATCGTAAATTGCTCCAGAAACAGCAGTTCCTTGAGTCGCTCGAGCTGCGTGATGGCCTCGCGCTTGCGGTCGCGCAGCTCGCCGAAGGCGCCGATGCTGGCGAAGAACTCGGTGAGTGGAATGGAGAAGGTTTGGTTGCTGCGTTGGCTGGCGAGTGAGCGGTGCATGGCCTTGCCCAACGGGGAAAGCTGGCGACGGATGTCGAAGTCCAGGAAGGTGCGGTACTCCTCCAGCCACTGGGAGACCAAGGGGTGAAACTGGACGTAGTAACAGGCGTCCTCGGCGGTTGCGACATACTCGATGAAGAGTAGCTGAACCGGTTTACCGTGGAAGGCGTCGCCACCCTTGGGCTTCTGAAACTTGAGCGTGATGGCGGCCAGGTTGTCCATGCTCTCACGGCGCTTGGCGATGGCCCGCCCGCCCCAGCCGCGGGGCGGTGTGTAGCCTTGAATCACGGTTTCGAGTTGTGACACCAGGCAGTACAGTGCATGGACGCGCACCGCGTTCCCCGGGGCCAGCCCGCTGACGGCGATGGTTGGTGGGGCGGCGATGGGTAGGCGATCGGCGGGCCCAGTCATGCCCTGCTGGCGCATGTTCATCAGGCCGAACAGGGTGTCTTCGTCGTACACCGTGAGCGCTGGCCCGGCCTTGTAAACCCCTCCCCCGTCCCAGCGGGACTCCAAGGTAATCCAGTCTGACGCCGCGGCCAGTTCGCGGGCGGTACTGCGCTGTATCGGGGGGAACAGAGGCAGGCGCGTCAAGGGTGTCGGGTACTCGGCGGAGGGAAAGAGTTCAAACTGTTCCACTCCCCGCTCGCGCAGAAAACGCTCCAGGCGTGCATTGGCCTCGGCGATGACCTTCGGTCCGGGGGTGCCGTTGCTGGTGCGGCGCGCCGGCCGGCCGCGGGGGCTGGTCGCCGGAGCGGTGGAGGCATCAGGCGCGTTTTTGGCGGTACGTTCCCGCGCCTGGCGCTCCAGACGTGCCAGGGTGCGCTTCAGGTCCCTGGGGCCCCCGTCGGGTGGGTCATCATGCATGGGAAGCTTGGGAAAAACGTGAAGTTTCAGGCCATAAGATAGACACTGGAAGGCGGTTTCGTCAAGTCGTGATTGGCCAAATCTGAGGATAGTGCTTTAATTGGGCCAAATCCACTTGAGGAGAGGAACCTGATGCGTGCGAAGCGATCGATTGAAGACCTCCTGGGTCGTATCCAAGGGGTACGGGATCAACTCAAAGATTACAACCTGGCCCCTGACCACGTGAAGCGTGATACCCGCCTCTATGCGATGCGTGAGGCGGCGGAGTTGATCGGCCGCAGTGACCAGACCATCCGTGATGCGGAGGCGGAAGGACGACTGCCCACCCCGGAGATCGGGCGCAACGGGAAGCGGGTCGGCTACACCCTGTCCCAGATCAACTCGGCGCGTGATGTCCTTGGTACCCGACTGCGGCGCGCACAGGATGAAGAACCCGTTGTGATCGGCTGTCAATCCTTCAAGGGTGGGTCGGGCAAGACAACGACCGCGGTTCACCTGACTCAGTATCTGGCGCGGCAGGGGCTGCGGGTGTTGCTGGTGGATTGTGATCCGCAGGCGTCCTCGACGGCGATCTTTGGCTATGTACCGGAGGCGGACCTGGGGGCGGAGGAGACGCTCCTGCCCTACCTGGAGGGGGATCGGACGGACTTGGCCTATGCGGTGCGGCCGACCTACTTTGATGGGGTCTATCTGGTGCCGGCCAACCTGCACCTGTATCGGTCTGAATACACCCTGGCAGCGGGAACCGCCAAGTTGGATCGCTTGAAAGAGGGCATCGACACGATTGCGGTCAACTTCGACGTGGTGGTGATCGACCCACCGCCCTCACTCGGCATGATCAGCCTGAACGCGTTGTACGCGAGTAACGCGCTGATCATCCCGATGTCCCTTGGTCTTTTGGACTTTTACAGCACCGTGTCGTTTATCCAGATGCTCAATGAGACGCTGGATGTGATCGAGCGGCGGGTGGGGATCGTGCGCTCCAAGTTCGTCAAGGTGCTGATGACGCGGATGAACGAAGGCAAACCCGTGCATATCCAACTGGCCGATCATCTCCAGGCGAGCTTTGGCAGTTATCTGATGCAGGCGCGGATGCACGACTCCGCCGCGGTGGACAACGCGGGGGTCATGATGAGAACGGTCTACGAGCTGGAAAAGACCTCGGCAAACAGAAAGACCTTGAGCCGGGCGACGATGCTGTTTGACCTGGTGAATGCTGAGATTCTGAATCTCGTGCGGGCGACCTGGCCGAGCCACCACAAGGCGCTGCGCGCCCAGGGGCTCATGTAATCAATTCGGTCTGGGGAAGTAGATGACAGCTAAAGGTTCCACTGGGGAGATGTTCAAGGCGCTCGCGGGCGGTCGGGTGACGGCGAGTGAACCGGCGCAGCCGTTGCCGCCGGACGTGCCGCAACGGGGAGTGTCGGCACCTAACGTCGGTATCCTGGCCGGGCGCGAAGGGGCGATCTGGGAGGTGTCATCGGGCAAGAAGATTACGCGCGTGGTGCGGCGGGTGGACCCGGATCGCTGCCGTATCTGGGCGCGACACAACCGCCGGTACGATCTGCTGTCGCCGGAATCCTGCGGTGACCTGATTGAGGGCTTCAGGCAACAAGGTGGGCAGGAATTTCCGGCGATCGTGCGACGGGTAGCCGGTGGCAGTGACCATGAATATGAAGTCATCTCCGGGGCGCGCCGGCACTGGACGGCGCGGTTTCTGAAATATGATTTCCTGATTGAGGAACGGGAGCTGACTGATCTGGAGGCCTTTCGGCTGTCGGATATCGAGAACCGACATCGGTTAGACCTCAGTGATTTTGAACGGGCGGTGGATTACCTGCAGGCGCTGGACCTGTACTATGAAGGCAGCCAGAAGCAGATGGCGATGAATCTGGAGCGATCGGAGGGCTGGTTGAGTCGCTATCTGGACTTGGCGAGGCTGGAGTCTGCCGTGGTGATGGCGGTGCGCGACGTCCGGGAAATTACGGTCAATCAGGCGCGGGTGATCAAGCCACTGCTCAGTGGTAGGACCCGCGCGACGGTGATCGAAAAGGCGCAGGAGCTCGCTGGGTGGTCGGAGAAGCCCAGTGCGCCGGACCTCGTGCGGATACTGACAAGTGCGGCGGCAGAACCGAAAGGCATCAAGGCGACGGCGACCCTGGAGACGGTGTCAGCGAAGGATAGCGGCAAGGTGTGTGCCGTGGTCCGTCGACACGGACGGGGCGGGTTGGTGATCCAGGTGGACGGGAAGAGCGGGGCGGACACGGCGGAGGTGGTGGCCGCGTTGACTGCGATCGTTGAACGGCACTATGCGCCGTCCAAGTAGCCGCGGCTGTTTGCGGGGGCCAATTGTCAACTGACAATTCTCTTGCAACAGATTGTAAAACATGTCGTTTTCTTGGAAATTTCGGCATTCGGTGCAGCGCTTGAAAGAGGAAAAAGCCATGCTGTGCGCCGCGTGCCCTTGCACTGCGCCGTTCCTCTACAGGGGCGTGCTATCTCGGCCCAGGGCGCCCCCCTGGGCCGGTCTCGGTCCCAGCAAGCGTGACCCCAAGGCACCCGAGCACAGTCTCGAGCCCCTGGTGATCGGCGAAGGCGAGGACCACCCGCCCCCGCTGCTTGTCCTGCGCGTACTCGATGGATACCGGCCCCCCGGTCACCGCGCTGATCCGCTCCTCCAGGTACATCAGATCAACGTCAGGCTCGCAGCTGCCGCGGCTGGTCATTGGCTGCCGACCGCTGCGGCCCGCTGCGGCCTCCTCGGCGGCTCGTACCGATGCGCCGCAGCGTACGAGCCGCGCCACCATCTCGTCCTGTTCAATCCCCGCAAAGGCCGCCAGCGCCTTGCCATGCCCCAACGTGAGTAGCCCTGCTCTCAATGCCTCCCGTGCCGTCTCTCGCAACCGATTGACCATGCGTAAGCCGTGCGCCAATGTTGTGTAAGCGATTCCCAATTGTTGGGCGGCCGCCTTTTGTGTGTAACGGGGATTGCGACCGCGTTCGTCCGCAATATACCGCAGCGCTGCCTCGGCCCAGCCGAGCGGGTCGTCGACGGGATGACAATAACCTCGGACGCTCTGATTCCGAAGTTCTACATCGGTCTTGTCTGGGCTGATCATCCGGTTCCCGTGTCGCCAGTGTTGCCACGTGGCAATTATAGCCAAGAGCTGTCTGGATGCGTAGGGCGCACGAGGCAACTCGCCGACCGGGATGTCAGTGGGGCAAACAAGCCGCCCCAGACTTGCCAAACGGCCCAAGTACCTGTCCCAGAGAGCGCCAATCCCGCGCCAGTCGGGCCGTGGCAACTCGTGGCAACTCGTGGCAATCTGGGCGCATCTGTAAGCGGAGAGGGTGCCAAGCCGAATCGATTTGCCTGCCGGTGTTCCGCCCGAGCGCCTGGCATTTTGTGGTACCCGTTGCGCTCCGTCTCTGTGCACGATTTCTATTTCCATGGCAGCCGCGCGACGGCCTACAATCGCCTTGCACCCAGTCATCCAGTCGAGCCGGTGGAGTCTTGGTCGGGCCAGTCTGACGCCGCTCCCTCGCCCCTTGGGCCGCCGATTGATTGACCGAGCCACCGGCGTCCGCCCCGGCGGGCGACCATCAACTAATCCAACTCAAGAGAACACCCATGTCGGAGAACACTACGCGGTCGGGCGCGGGCGGCCACCCCGAGCTAGCGCCCTTGAAGCGGCTCGGTGCGGCAGTTCCGCAAGCCGATTTCTGGATCTTTGTTGGTCTGTTAGCGCTTGCCCTCGTTGGCGCTGCCGTGTCCCAGGCCGAGGACACGGGCGGCCGGTACTATTGGTCGGCGCTAGTGCTGGTGTACGCGGCCGTCAGCATTGGCAGAAGTTGGTTGCAGGCGAAAGGGCAGGGCGGCCCGGCCTGGACCATGATTCAAAGCCAGGTCCTGCATTGGCTCGGAACCCTGGTCGCCATCCAGACCGTCCTCTTCTTCGAGCTTGAGGGGATCACCGACCGGGGGCCGGCCGCCGATTACTCCCTGTTACTGCTCGCCCTGGGTACCTTCCTGGCGGGCGTCCATTTCAACTGGACCTTCATGCTACTGGGCTGCATCCTTGCGGCCACGGCCGTCGGTCTCGGCTTTGCTGATCAGTTCTCGATCTATCTCGTGACATTGCCGCTCGCCGCACTGGCCATTTGGGTCGTCTACAAGCGAAAGTTCGGCTAGGTCGACCTGCCAACTCGGGATGGGCGGCTGCCCATGGATGATCCCTCACAGCCGTCCGTTCCGTCAGCCGCAAGCGTTAGCGTGCGCTGCGTGGTGCGGAGCGGTGAGTGCGCGTGAAAGGGGGTATGTGCCTGCGGCCCTGGTGGGCGTCCCGGCTGGATTGTTCGACCCTGCGTGTCCCGATTGACGGGCACTGATGGGCGCGGCCGGGCTGGCCCCGGCCTTCGATGCCCCGTTGACCGCCGTCCCCAAATGCCTGCCCAGGGTGAGCCCCCGCCCGCGGTTCTCGTGCCGTATACTGTCGCTTCAGACGCTGGCCATCGTTGCTGCGCGTCGGGCGGGTACCTTGCTTGTTGGGGCGGGACGTTGCCGCCGGTTCACGCGCTGGCATTGCCGTACCCGCCGACTTGGTGTCCCGGCGTTTTTTTACCTTGGTAGTCGCTCGCGCGTGAACTCTTGGGACAGCGGGCATGCGGCGATCGGCCCAGACCCGGCGCCTGTCTCCCGGAGCAAAGACCCATGGAAACTCAACCTAATCCCCCGCTGCCCTTACCTGATCTCACGGTCTGCGACCGCGAGCCCATTCATCTCCCGGGCTCTATCCAGCCTTATGGTTGCCTCTTGGCGCTGTCGGGCGAGCGGCTGCGGATCGTCCAGGCGACCCCGACTTGCCGGGCGCTCCTCGGAATGGACGTCGCGGGGCCGGTGGGGCGTGAGTTGGGTGAGACTCTTGGGAGGGGCCTGGAACAGTCGGTACGCGAAGCGCTGGCCCGCCATCGTGTCATGCCCGCCATACCGGCCGGACTGACCTGGCAGCCACCGGGAGATGGTTCCGCGCTCGCCGGCTATGTCCATCAGTCGGGTAGTCTCGTGGTGCTGGAGCTGGAGCCATTGATAGGCGACGATCCTGCGGGTGCAGCCGACCCGGCCCCGGCCATGAGCGCGCTCAATTGGGTCCGCGCGGAGCCGGGGCTGGAGGCCAAGGCCCAGGCGGTTGCCGCTCTGCTGCAGCAACTCACCGGCTTTGACCGGGTCATGGTCTACCGTTTCGACCTGGACTGGCACGGCGAGGTCATCGCCGAGTCGCGTGCTATGCCCCTGGAACCATATCTCGGCCTGCACTATCCCGCTTCTGACATCCCGGCCCAGGCGCGTCAACTCTATCTCGTCAATCCCACCCGGGTCATCGCCGACCGTGACGCTGTTCAGTCGCCCATCCTTGCGGTGGGTAGCGCGTCCGCCGGGGCGCCGCTGGACCTGACCAAGAGCCTCTTGCGCAGCGTCTCTCCGGTCCATCTGGAATATCTGCGTAATATGGGCGTACGCGCCAGCTTAAGCTCTGCCCTGATTCGTGACGGCGCGCTCTGGGGCTTGATCTCCTGCCACCATGCCCGGCCGCGGCGACTGGGGCGGGGGTTGCGTGAACTCCTGGGTTGGATGGTGCAGGACCTGGCCACCCAATTGGCCTTGGCGGAGGAGGTTCGTACCCGACACTATGCGGCCCGGCTCAAGGTTTGTCGCAACAACGTCATCTCGGCCATGCGTGCAGGGGCGCGCCTGTCCAGCCTGATGCAGGGGCCGGAGCTCAAGGACGTCCTGGGTGCCATCGGCGCCGACGGTGCGGCTCTGATCCGCGGCAGCGAGTTGACCATCGGGGGCGTCGCCCCTCACCCGGCGCGCATCCGCGCCATCGTCGATGGACTCACCGGTAGTTGCCCGGATGACCCCTCCGGCGTGTTCCTGACTGACTGCCTGAGTCGGCACGTCCCGGCGGCGGCGGACTTGGCGCCAATTGCGGCTGGCTTGGCCCTCTTTCCGCTGGTGGGATCGCCGCTCGTGAAGCTCATGTGGTTTCGCGGCGAGCAGGTACGCCTGGTGACCTGGGCCGGCAATCCGGATAAGGCGACGGACCAGGCCGCCGACGGTCGGATCGGTCCGCGCAAGTCGTTCGCCGCCTGGACCGAAACGGTGCGCCAGCGCAGCTTGCCCTGGACCGCGGAGGAGGTGGAATCCGCCAGGCACTTGACGGCGCTGGTGGACATTGAGCTGCACAAGACCGTCGAGGACGCCCTGCGCGCCAGCCTGGCCGACGTGCAACGCCACGATGCCTGGATGGTCGGCCTCAACCGGATGAACGACCGGCTGCTCTCCTGTGAGACTCGGTCGGAGGCCGAGGCGATCATTGCCCAGGGTGCTGCGGACCTGTTCGCCGCCCATCCGGGCGCCCTGGCCTTGCGGCAGGATGACGGCCCCGAACTGCGCCTGGCGGCCTCCTGGGGCGATGGTTGGGGTCTGCCGGCGGTCCTGGCGTTGCGCGATTGTTGGGCGCTGCGGCGCGGTGAGACTTACGAGGTTGCCGACCCTGCCACCGGGGTACATTGCCCCCATGTTCAGGATCGCCCTGGGCGTTCCTATCTGTGTGTCCCCCTGACTGTGCGCGGGGAAACCCTGGGGCTTCTGCACCTGGTGGTCGGTGCCGACGCGCCTGGGGCGGTCCCCGCCGTGCCACTGGGCGAACTGCGTACCCTCGCCCAGGCGGTCGGTGAATCGATCAAGCTGGTCTTATCCAATCTCCGGCTCCAAACGGCGCTGCGTGATCAGGCGATTCGCAACCCCCTCACCGGACTTTTTAACCGCCGGTATCTGGATGAGACCCTGCCCCGTGAAATACATAGTTGTAGGCGCCGCCAGGAGCCATTGGTGATTGCGGTGCTGGCCCTGGATTGGTTCACGTTGTGCAACGACGACCACGGCCCCGCGGTGGGGGACCAGGCCCTGCGGGCGATCGGCGGTCTGATCAACCGGTTGCTGCGTGGTGGCGACATCGCCTGTCGCTACGCCGGGGATGCGTTCGCCCTCTTGCTGCCGGACACCTCCCTGGAGGACGCCCGCGGGTGGCTTGATGGGTTGCGTCAGGCGCTGACTGAGCTGCGCCTGAGTTGCGCCGGTGTGGTGCTTTCGCCGGTCTCTGTCTGCATCGGAGTCGCTGCGCTCGCGGCCGGTGAGACGGACGCCGCCCTGCTGCTGGCGCGGGCGGATGCCGCCCTCTGCCAGGCCAAGGTCCAAGGCCCCAACCGGGTCGTCGTGGCGGGCGCGTAGCGGGGCGCGATGCACGGGGTAGGCGCCGCCGGCATCGGACCCGCTTGCCCCCGATCAGGACGCGGCGTGACGCGGTCGAGTCAACTGCTCGACAGCAACGCCTACCCGGGAATGCAGACGCGCCGACTGTGGGTCAATGGGCGGGTGGTGAAGACCGACAGCGAGGGCTATCTGGTCAATCCGGCGAATTGGTCCGCGGCCTTCGCCAGCGTTCAAGCCGAATCCGAGGGTCCCTGCTCCTGACGGATGCTCATTGGGACGCGGTGCGGTATCTGCGTATGCATTTCGCACGCACCGGCACCCAGGCCTTGATGCCGGAGATGATCAAGCACTTCCGGCGTGTCTGGCCGGATGGGGCGGGGGCGCGCGTCCCTGCATCGGCTGTTGCCGCGGGGCAGACCCCTGAAGCAGGGTAATCGGCTGGCGGGACTGCTGCGCACCAAGGGGGGAACATTGAGCGGGTGGTCCCATCCGTTGCGGCGCGTCCATTGCGTGGCGGCGGCCACATCGCAATAGCTGCAAATCAATGAACGGGATTGAATAGCACGGTCAACGCAGGGTCGGAGAATCCTGCCGGGGCGGCGACTCAAGAACGCCCGGACGCCTAATAACATAGAGTTGAGCTCGGTTATTCGGCAACACTGCTTTGCCGCCTCGGGCAATTGGGATTGTGGCACTACTAAGGCCCGAGTTGACACGGGAAAACGGCCAAGTGCTATCGTCGGGCTAGCGCTCGGGGCGCGTGCCGATGCCCGACCCGTAGGCGGTTGCGAGGACTCTTGCGGGTGGCACGCAACCCGGGAAGTGAAACAGATCCTGGCCCGGTTCGTCAAACGGGGCTGCAACGGGACAGCAAGTCGTGCTAGCCTTATCAAGGGTCGATTTCAGACCCGCGGTTCACCACATTCTGGGGGTATTTTATGCAGACTAATCGCTATGGCTTTTCCCGCCGCATTTTGCATTGGGTCGTGGCCCTGTCGACCTTGGGCGTGCTGGCTATCGGCATGCTGTTCTTTTTCCTTGATGTGGAAGGTACTCAAAAGTGGTTCGGGGAAAACAACACCAGCTTGTTCCTTAAGTATCACGAGAGTTTCGGCATCGTCATCCTGATCGGGGCCTACTTGATCCTGCGGCTGCGCCGGTGCAACGGGGTTCCGGCCTACGATCCGCCGCAGTCCTTGCTGGTGCGCCTGGTGGGCAAGATCGTCCATTGGCTCACGCTGGTGGCGCTGATTGTCATGCCGATCCTCGGCGTGCTGGCCGTTGCGTTCAAAGGCAAGCCGGTGCAGTTCTTCAAGTGGAACCTGCCGGGCACGAGCTTCTTGGGTACGCACGAGTCGTGGGCCACGACGCTGTTCCATTATCACAGCCAGATCGGCTTGGTGGTCTTAGGGCTGGTCTTCCTCCATCTCTTAGGCGTCTATGTGCATGGGCGCATTGCGCATGACAATGTCAACTCCAGGATGAGCCTGATCTAAAAGGGCTTCTGGACTGCTGCGAAGCGGTCGGGGGTGGCGCTGAGCGCGTTCAGCGTCCCCCGCCGCCCGCGTCTGGCGCGCGCGGGTGGGGCAGGGGAGAACCACGCTCGCGTTGTCGTTTTGCGCCAGCGGCCAAGGCGACCGCGCCCCAGCCGAAGGATCGTCGTACAATGTGCGTCCATCGTCAGGTGACCGGGGCAGAGCCTGGACCCTGCGTCGATCAGCTCCGCTCCCGCGACCCACACACTATTGCGTGCGTCGCGACTCGCTGAGACCACACCCATGCCGTCCCCGGCGGCGCAGCGCCGCACTTGCGCCGGCGCTTGAGGGATGCGGAACCTCTGTTGGCAACTTGCCCTACCAAGATCATTCCTTCATGAACCAAAGAGAAGAAGTCGCCCGCGCCTGGAATGAACTCCTGACGCGCTTCCTGCCGTTCGCCGATGTGGCGAGCGCCGACCTGCCGCTCAAGCGCCTGCTGCGGCTTTCACTATTTCAGGTCTCGGTGGGCATGGCCATCGTCCTGCTCAATGGCACCCTCAATCGGGTGTTGGTGGTCGAGATGGGCGTCTCGGCCTGGCTGGTCGCCCTGATGGTGTCGTTGCCGCTGGTATTCGCCCCGCTGCGCGCGCTGATCGGCCACCGCTCGGACTACCACCACTCGGCCTTCGGTCTGCGCCGCGTTCCCTATCTCTGGATGGGCACCCTGCTCCAGTTCGGCGGCTTTGCCATCATGCCGTTTGCCTTGGTGCTGTTGGCCGATGACGTCAACAAGCTGCATGTGCTGGGTCAGATATTCAGTGCCCTGGCGTTTCTGTTGGTGGGCGCCGGGCTGCACACCACCCAGACTGCCGGGCTGGCCCTGGCGACGGACCTCGCGCCGGAAGACACCCGGCCACGCGTGGTTGCGCTCTTGTATGTCACGCTGTTGGTCGGCATGGTGGTTAGCGCGCTGCTCTTCGGCCGGTTGCTGGAGGGTTTCGAGCAGGCCAAATTGATCTCGGTAGTGCAGGGCGCGGCGGTCGCCACCATCATCTTCAATCTGATCGCCCTGTGGAAACAGGAGGCCGTGGATCTCAAGCGCGCGGCGCAAGCGGAGGAACGTCCGCCGTTCGGCGAGGCGTGGCGCGACTTCATCCAAGGCGGCCAGTCGGGCCGGTTGCTGATCGTCGTTGGCCTTGGCACCGCTGGATTCAGTATGCAGGATATTCTGCTTGAGCCCTTTGGTGGCCAGGTGCTTCACCTGAGCGTTTCCAGTACCACGGCGCTCACGGCCATCATGGCCGGCGGAACACTCCTGGCCTTTGCCCTGGCGGGGCGCTTCATGGGGCGTGGTGGTGACCCCTACCGTGTCGCCGCCTTAGGCGTGCTGGCCGGGCTCTTCGCCTTTGCCGCGGTCATTGCGGCGGCGGCACTGGATTCGGTCTGGGTGTTTCGGACCGGGGCCGCGCTCATTGGCTTCGGTGGGGGCCTGTTCTCGGTCGGCACCCTGATTGCGGCGATGGGGTTGGCCGAGCGTGAGCACCGGGGGCTGGCGCTGGGTGCCTGGGGTGCGGTGCAGGCGACGGCATCCGGGGCCGCGATTGCGGTTGGCGGTGCGTTGAAGGATATCGTCGCGGGACTGGCAACCCACCACGCGTCGTTCGGTTTGGGGATCGGCGCTTCGTCCATCGGTTATGGCTTCGTCTATAGCACCGAGATCCTCCTGCTAGTCGTTACGCTACCCCTGATCCTGCCGCTGGCGCTGCGTGCGACGGCGCGTCCTGCCTCGGGTGATGCTCGCATTCGTCTCGACCAGATGCCGTGACGCGATGGTCGTGGCTCTGACGCCCCATCAGCTTTAGGCATCGGACACCGATGCGGCGTGCGCTTGATTGTCATTGCCGTGTCGCGGCCAGGGGGCC
>CAILVI010000460.1 GCA_903837595.1 uncultured Thiodictyon sp. | reverse complement strand
GCAGACGCGTTTGGTATTAATTGCAGATACGCGCGTCGTCCGGGACGGCTCGACCAAGGATTTCCCGGCCGTCACGAATAGACGGTGCTGGAAAATGCGAGTTTCCTGTCAGGCACTAGGTAACAATGCCTGTTGCTCAAGGCATCCTAGCTGAGCCCGTCCCTGTTTCAGCGTGGCCAGGGGTGCGTCGTTCCTGCTCCTTGCGAATGACCGCGAGCTAACGCCGGTCGATCGAGTCGAGTAGGGCATCGCAGTAGAAAGGGTTAGCCGCCCCGAACCGGAACCGGCGGTGGCTGGGTCCGTCCTCATCGGCGGGGACCGCGACCTCCCGGTCAAAGACGGCCCGCAGCGCTGGGCGCGCAAAGCGGTAGCCGTGACGGGCATAGGGCAGATTCCTGCAGAAGACCAGGTCGGCCGAGTCCAGGGCGTGGAGCAGCGCGTCCGCCTCCGGGTCCGGCGTGACGTCCGCGGCCGGGTCGCCGCCGGTGATGGTGGCCGCGTCGGGGCAGGGGAGTTTGATCCCCTTCTCAGCGGCCAGAGAACTGGCCAGCGGCCAACCGTGCAGGGCGACCACGAAGTCCTGTTTGGGTGTTTAGTCCTTGGCCGTGAAGCGGTAGGCGAGGGGCCTGGGCTCCCCCGGGTCCCCCACGCGCTCTTCGAATCCCGCGAAGCGGAACCCTTCAGGCAAACTCCGGCCATGGGCGGTGGTGCGCGGCGAGACGATAAATTCTGCGGAGCCGATGGGGCCGTTCCAGAAGGCGCCGGTGCGGGTGACGTATCGAACCTCCACGAACCCGATCCCGGTACCGGCAGAGAACCGATGCAGTGTCGCACCTCGACACGCTCCTGGGGGCCAGCGTAATGTCGAAGGCGTGGACGCGCCCGATACAGAGTGCGAGTCCGGGCCAGAGCAGCTGTTCGATCAGGCGGGTTTCGACCGGCTGACCGCGCACCCGGGTGGTCAGGTCGCGAAACTGCGGGTCGACCTAGATGCCGGAGACCCTGCCGTTCGTCGCGGATTGCGGACAGCCCTCGGGGAAGGCGAAGGTGGTGATCGTCTCAGCGGTGGGGTTGTGAAAAAGATAAGTGGAATCCGCGTGCCAGTCCTTGGCCCCCTGCGTCAGCACCACGCGCTCGGTGACCATGCGGATGCGACTCGGCGCGACCGGTGCCAGGTGTCAAGCGACACTAGCCAGCGGCGATTCCTGCGGCCTCGAAATCGTTGGCGGCTGCGGGCGGCGACAGCCAGCCGGGCAGCAGGCAAACCAGGGGAGCGAGGCGAGGGGCGGCTAGCGACGATGGTTGTGACGGGAGTCTGAATTGGCCATAACACTCGGATGAAGGTACGCCATACCGGTGATCGCCGTCTGGCACGCATGGTGAGCGCCAGCGGTTGCGCCCAATCTGAAGCAGACCGAGCGGGCGGCGCAGACGCCCAGATTGGCCCGGAACCAGCGACGCGGTCATGTGCCGCCTGACGCAATGCTCAAATCGTCCAACGACTCAGTCGTTGCCACAATTCTTGGACCTTAGTATCGAAAATACGCGCCATTGGCAAAGAAGCGACAATGTTGCTTGAATGATACGGCTGGTGAACCCATCTTTGGAATATTGTTCACTTGTCCCGGACTCCTGGGGCCGCCGAGCGGCCTGCATCCGGGACCTGCCTCGTTGGCAGGAGGTTTCTCATGTTTCATCGACTCCATTTTGATCGGCGCCTGGCCGACGGCTCGACCTACCGCATCCGGCCTTCAGGTCCACACGACCGCGAACTGTTGGTCCGCTGCTTCGAGTCACTCTCGCCGGAGGCGCGACGCCTACGCTTTTTCACCGCCAAACAGGCCCTGACCTCGGAGGACCTGGACCGCTTCTGCGCAGCCGATGGTTACGACCACATCGCTTTCTCCGCGGTACGGATCGACGCGACCGGCCGGGAGTCAGAGCCCCTGGGTT
>CAILVI010000459.1 GCA_903837595.1 uncultured Thiodictyon sp. | reverse complement strand
GCAAAGGCCGCGGCCGTCTGCGCTAGATCGGCCGCGGCGGGGAGTGACAGTGACATCGTAGAGCCTCCGGATCACCAAAAACGGGGCTCCTACGCTACCGGGCCAGGGACGCGATTTCATGCAGCCTTGCCGGAGGGACACAAATGTCGACCGCCGGCAAGTTCTGGACCGATCACGTGGATCCGTTTGTAGGGATGGCAGTGCTGATCGTCGCCATGGCCCTGTGGTTCGGCGAGATTCGGCAGGATTGGTATGCCTCATTGCCCTGCCGCTTGACTGTAGTCTTTCGAAATGGCGATGGTGTTGACGCCCGTGAGGTCATGCGTTGCGAGCGGGCGGGGCTATCTGGCGAGGGCGAAATGCGGGCACTCGGGCAACAGATCGGGGCACAGATGGTCGGGGAGCGGACACTCGATTTTTGTGCGCCCAGTGTCGAATATTCCGGTGGCGACATCGAAGCCGAGAGCGACGGCAGCATCTATCGGCATTTCACGGTCGCATTGCGCCTGCGCAAACTGCCCGCGGCCATCAATGACCTGGCGCTCGATGAGGTGCTGGTCTGGCGGCCACCTTTCGACACTGAACCCGTACGCGAAACGCGCGCCTGAAACCGAGGTTCTGGCTATGACCTGCTATGTCTTGAATACCCCAGTGCTGACGGCGTATGGCGACTTCCACTTCAGCGGTCCACTGGCACCCGCACAGGCCGCAGAACAGTTGAGCCATGGCTTCGTTTCGGCCGTTGGTCACGGCGGCGCGGCGCAGTTTCTCACGCGCCTGCTAGGGCTTGAGGTTCCGACGAATCGCATCGCGATTGCGATGCAGCCGGGGGATACGGCCCTAGTCCTGCGGCTGTCCACACGACTACCGGAGGGTATGACCCTGACGGCCGAAGAGATGCAAGGTGTGGAGTTCGAGTTGGGTTGGCTGATGCGAACGGCCTGAGGTTCCCGTGCGGTCCGGCTGCGCGACTATGAGCGGGTCCCGCGGTCTATAGGCTCAGCAATTCGTAGCAACCGTAACCCATGCTCGCATTCTTGCCCACATTAAGCCATTGCCCCAGATATAGATAAGGCCAGAGTGTCTCGATATCGCTCATATCTAGGTCGATATGACCGATGAGTCCGCCGGTGGGGACGCGCTCCCCATGGCGAGCGGCATAGCGTGAGGCCTCTTGGCGTCGCAGGGCGCGCTCCAGGGTGCGCACCTGAACGCTTGCTGCCTTGAGCATGCCGAATGGTGCTTCGAGCTGGCGGCCCGTGTAGAAATATTGGAGCAGGCTGGCACGGCGCACTAGGGCCATGAGAAAGGGACCCATCTCAAGCCCACCGGACCGGTTGGCTTGACCGGAGGCCTTATAAGGACTCAAGAATCGGATGCGGACCGCAGCCGGAATCGGCGGCGCCTCGGGCGGCTCCGGGGGCCGCAGATCAAGCATGCGGCCCTTGCTGGCAACGAGCTGCGGGGGACGGCCGCCCGGAAGGTGTTGCGTGACGTCGTGCAACCAGACCTGACCGCGTTGGGGCCCAAGCCCACCCTGCCCGGCCGCGGCCATGGCCTGGATGATCAGGGGCAACCGATCGTTGGCCTCGCCCACCAGGACCAATGAGACGGCGATTTCGTCGCCCGCCAGGATGGGCTCCGGGTAATCCCGGTCCACCCGAAAGACGTGGGGGACCGGGATGCTGTCATAACGACGCATGAGTTCGGATTCAAGGGGACGCGGACCGCTGAACAGGTAGCTGTACTGACACTGGTGCAGCAGCAGGCAGCCCTGGCAGTCCGCTGCCCGGACCACACAGCATTGTTCGCGCAGGTGCAGACCGAAGACACCGTGCCAGAGACCGCGGGGGTCCACGGCGAGACGGAAGTCCGCATCCGCAATGTAGCGAAACACGTAGAGGGCAAGGGGAAGCTGGGGTTGCTCGCTGTCCATGGCCGGTTATTCAGGGGTTGGAGATCTGAATGCTATTCGTCCGGATAGCGCACTTGCAATGTTAAGCGTACGCTCACCATGGGGTCCACTAACGAAAGGGAAACATCGTGCGCGAAGGAATCCGTCATCTCGATTGGCCGATGCGCTACGGTGCCTGACCAGCTGGGGCGTCCGGTTAAGGTATACCCCGGCTTAACATAGCGCACACGGCCGAAAGTGCGTCAGGTTAGGATTGATTTCTCCTCTAGCTGAGAGGTCCGGACACGGCATCTCAGACATCAATCTACGCCTGTCATTTTCAGAAGTCGCCTGCACGACCCAACTTTTGGGAAAAAGTTTGCGAATTGTACCCCCCTGGCAAGCAACTTCACACCATCTGCCCGCAACTCCGGGCGGGAGAGACGTGCCGGTACAGTGGCTGTCGGGTCACGCCCAACTCGCGGCACAGTTCGCACCTTGGTCTCGGACCGCCCCATCGCCGCCATGGCGAGGCGAAAGAAGTCGCCTGCACGACCCAACTCTTGGGAACGAGTTTGCGAATTGTACCCCCTGGCAAGCAACTTCACACCATCTGCCCGCAACTCCGGGCGGGAGAGACGTACCGGTAAAGTGGCTGTCGGGTCACGCCCAACTCGCGGCACAGTTCGCCCACCTTGGTCTCGGATCGCCCCATCGCCGCCATGGCGAGACGAAGCTTCCCCGCGACCCCGGCAGTCACGCATCTTCCTTTACGTCGCTTCTTGGTCAGGCGCCGACGGCACGCCCAACCCATCAAGGCGCCGCTGCAAGTCACCATAGAGCGACGCCTGGACGTCGAGCCTCACCTGCAGACGCTGAACAAGCCCGTCCTGTTCGGCCAACGCTTGGCGTAGCGCGTGCTCCTCGGCGACCAGCGTCTGGCGCGCAGCCTCCACGACGGTCAGTTGCTCCGTCAACGTCGCGTTGTCTGCCTCCAGTCGCGCCTGGACCGTGACGAGCGCATCCCTTGAACGCTGGACCTCGCGCACCGTCTGCTGGGACTCACGCAACTCCCGGCGGGCATCGGTCAACTCGGCGGAGAGCCGGGCGCAATCCTGGCCGCTGCGGGTCACGTCCTCCTGTTTGGTGACCAGCGTCTGCGCGAGCTGACGCAGTTCGGCCTGAAGTTGCTGCACCTGGGTCTCGTGGCGTCGCTGGTCCTGATCCCGCTGGTCTTTGACCGACTGCCGGTAGTGCTCCTGTGCGTCGCGCTCGTGCCGTTGCTTGTCCTCCAGGGATTCGATGTGTCGACGATGCTCCGCCAGTCGTAACGTCAG
>CAILVI010000458.1 GCA_903837595.1 uncultured Thiodictyon sp. | reverse complement strand
GAAGCGCGGCAGCCCGCAAGGGGCGCCGATTTCACCGCTGTTGAGCAACCTCTACATGCGACGGTTCATTCTGGGCTGGAAGGTGTTGGGACACGAGAAGCGACTTGGTGCGAAGTGTATCGCTTAACGTCGGGGCGCGTGCGCCGCGTCCTGTCTGCTTTGAGTGACCACTGACCGATGCCCGACCCTCTCACCGAATGCCCGGAATGCGGCCTGCTACAGCGCAACCCGCCACTGCCGCCCGGCGGGGCGAGCCAGTGCATCCGTTGCGCCCGCGTGCTGCATCGTGATCGTCCCGACAGTCTGAACCGCACGCTCGCCCTCACCGTTGCGGCGCTGGCGCTGTTCGTGATCGCTAACGCATGGCCCTTCCTGTCGTTCTCGATGCAGGAGCAGGAGACGCAGGCGACGCTCGCCAGCGGCATCCTCAACCTCTATGACCAGGGCAAGTGGGAGATTGCCCTGGTGGTAGCCTTCACCAGCGTGCTGGCGCCCGGCCTGCAGTTGAGCCTGCTGTTGGTGGTGCTGATACCGCTGAGCCGCGGCCGGATGCCGACTTGGCTGCCGACCCTGTTCCGCCATGTCCGCACCCTGGCCCCCTGGGGCATGATGGATGTCTTCATGCTGGGCATCCTGGTGTCGGTGGTGAAGTTGTCACAGATGGCGACCATCGTCCCGGGTGTTTCACTGTTCGCCTTCGCCGCCCTGATCCTGGTCCTGGCCGCCGCCCAGGCGGTCTTGGACCCGGATCTCGTGTGGTCGCGGGTGCCACTGGCGCCGGGCGTGGCGGCGCATCCCCGCAGCCCCGGTCACGATCTCCTCGCCTGCGCGGTCTGCGGCTTGGTGGTTGCGCGCCCCGCAGCGCGGCGTGCGGGCCACCGACTGCGCTGCCCTCGCTGCACCGCGGTCTTGCGTGCGCGTAAGCCCGAGAGTCTCCAGCGGACCTGGGCGCTGGTCGCGGCCGCGGTGATCCTCTACCTGCCGGCCAATCTGCTGCCGATCATGACGGTCACGTCGCTTGGGAGCAGTCAATCGGATACCATCTGGAGTGGGGCGATCTACCTCCTCACCCATGGCATGTGGCCGCTGGCAGTGATCGTTTTCGTCGCCAGCATCGTCGTGCCCTTGCTCAAAATACTGACCCTGACCATCCTCTTGATCTCGGTTGGGGTGCGCTCGGCGTGGCGCCCGCAGGAGCGCAGCAGGCTCTACCGGATCACCGAGACCATCGGCCGCTGGTCCATGGTCGACGTCTTTGTGGTCACTATCCTGGTGGCCCTGGTGCGCCTGGGTAACCTGGCGAGCGTCGAGGCGGAGTCGGGGGCTATTTTTTTCTGTGCGGTCGTGGTTCTTACCATGTTCGCCGCCATGTCATTCGATCCCCGGCTGATCTGGGATGTTCTGGATCAGGACCCGGTATCGCACCAAGGGCAGGATCATGTCAGAGACCGCGCTCGGGGTATCCCCAGACCCGCCCCCGGAGCCAACCCCGGACCGCTTCCTCGCGGCGACCGGCCGGTCTGAGGAGTGGTCGGATGGCGCGTTGCCGCAGGCGGTGCGGGTGCCGCCGGTGCGGCTCTCGATCGTCTGGTTGATCCCGGTGGTGGCCCTGGCCATCGGCGGTTGGCTCGCCTATAAGACCTTCTCCGAGCAGGGTCCGACCATCCAGATTCAGTTTGCCTCAGCGGCCGGGCTGCTGCCCGGCAAGACCAAGGTCAAGTTTAAGGAGGTGGAGTTGGGGGCGGTGACCGCCATTGATGTGAGTCCGGATCTGAAGTCCATCGTGGTGACCGCCCAACTCACGTATGGCTCCGCCCCCTATCTGACGACGCACACCCGCTTCTGGGTGGAGCGCGCGCGGGTCACCGCCAGCCGGGTGTCCGGGCTCGATACCCTGCTGTCGGGGCCTTATATTGCCATCGATCCGGTGATCGAGGGGGAGTCGGCACGCCGTTTCCGGGGGCTGGAGGAACCGCCGCTCTTTACCACCTCGGAGCCGGGCAAGCGCTTCGTGCTGAGTGCGCCGACCCTGGGATCGCTGAACCTCGGCTCCCCCGTCTATTATCGGCAGATCGAGGTGGGGCAGGTGGTGGGTTACGAGTTGGACGCGGACGGTCACGCGGTGAGTATCGAGCTGTTCATCTCTGCCCCCCACGATCGACTCGTCCACACCGACACGCGCTTCTGGAATGCCAGCGGCGTGGACGTGGCGATTTCCACCACTGGGGTCCGGGTGGATACCCAGTCGCTCCTGTCGGTGCTGATCGGTGGCGTGGCCTTCGATACCCCGGAGACCATCGACGGGGAACGTCAGCCGGCGCGGGCCAGGGACGTTTTTCCACTCTATCAGGGTCGGGCCGAGGCCCATGCCAAGACCTATGCACACAAAGATCAGTATCTGTTGTACTTCAAGGGTTCAGTGAATGGCCTGGCAGTGGGTGCGCCGGTAATGCTGCGGGGGATCGCCATCGGTCAGGTGCTGGACGTACAGTTGAACTTCAACGTTGAGGACTTCGAGTTCCAGATCCCGGTCTTGGTCGAGGTCGAGCCGGAGCGTATCCGGGTGCTTGGTGAACCCGGTCAGAACGACCGGATCGCCGTGGTTGAGCGCCTGGTCGCCAACGGGTTGCGCGGTCAGCTCAAGTCCAGCAACCTGCTGACCGGCGAGATCTATGTGGACCTGGACTTCTATCCCAAGGCGGCGCCGGAGCCGATCGGGCGGCACGGGGACTATCTGGTGCTGCCGACCGTGCCGACCCCGTTGGAGGCCCTGGCCACTCGGGCGACCAGCATCCTCGATAAGCTCGATGCCCTGCCGATTGAGCAGATCGGCCGGGATGTGGCCGCGGCGGCGGCCAACGCCAACGCGGTCATCGGCTCCAAAGAGCTCAAGGGCGTGATCGCCGAGACCGCGGCGGCCTTGGCTGCCTTGCGCCAGACCGCGGAGCGGCTCAATGTCGAGATTGCACCTGACATCAAAGCGACCCTGCTCGCGACGACGGCCACGATGAACAAGGCCCGCGAGGTCGTCGCCGAGAGCTCGCCCTTGTATATCGAGTCGCAAAAGATGTTCCAGGAGTTGAGTGCAGCGGCGCGCTCACTGCGGCTCATGGCGGACTATCTGGAGCGCCATCCGGATGCGCTGCTCAAGGGCAAGGCGGGCGGGCGATGATCAAGGCCGGCCTGTGGTCTGGCGCTGGGCTGGCAAGGTTCCCGTCGGTCGCCCGCGGTGCCGGCTCACCGGCAGCGCCCCGCCTCTTTTTGCTTGTAAACCGAGTGCCAGTGCGTTATTTTTCAGCCCCGCCGCAGATCGCGGTGCGCTAACCATGCAGGTGAAGATGGCCGACCAAGTGCTCTGAGCGCTGATCAGGCTGACAATCATGGCACCAAGGCTGCTTAAGTACCTCCAATTGCTAGTGAATCGACGATACTGGCCCGCCCTGCGCCACGGCGTTGCGGCCACGGTCGAGCACGATGCCGCACTCGGACAGGATGACTTCGCCACGGTCATTGACGTGGGTGCGAACAAAGGTCAGTTCGCGACCTATGCCCTGACACGTTGGCCCCGCGCACGGCTGATCTGTTTCGAGCCCTTGCCGCAGCCCCGCGCCATCCTCGGTTGCGTCACGCAGGGCCGTGCCGAGATCCACGCCTGCGCACTCGGCGCCACTGGCACGACTGGTCAGCTTCACCTTGCCACCCGGGCGGACTCCTCCTCGCTGCTGCCCTTGGGTACCCAACAGAAGGCGATCTTCCAGATGGATGAGTGCGGTACGCTTGCGGTGCCGATCGAGCGCCTCGACGCCTGCCTGAGTGTACCGCTCCAGCGGCCCAGTCTGCTCAAGATCGACGTCCAAGGGTATGAGCTCGAGGTCCTGCGCGGCGCCGCTGGTCTGCTCGACGAGATCGACGCCATCTATGTCGAGGTCTCCTACGCCGAGCTCTACGAGGGTCAAGCCTTGCATGATGACGTCGCGACCTTCCTCACGTCAGCCGGATTCCGCGATGCGGGGCACTTCAATGAACAGGTCTACCACGGTGCTCGTATCCAGGCCGACCTGTTATTCCGCCGTCAAGCCGTCGTCCAGGCGAGTGGAATGAGTGTTCGCTAGACCGACATCGCCTTCGTCACCATCCAAGATGCTACGCGATCGCCCAGTACGCTCCACCGTGTTTTACTAGACTCAGAGCCTTGACTATCATGAGCCAACCAACAGCCCTCCACGATCGCGTCGAACGCGAACGCCAAGCGCACGAGGTGGACGATGTTCTTGCGCACTCACAAGCCTTGAAGGATCGCTTTTCGCACGTTGTGAAAACGCCTGGCTATTTGGAAATGGAGGCCCGCCAAGTGGCTCTCATCGAACAGATGCGCGACGCGCGCGTGCTTGACT
This sequence comes from uncultured Thiodictyon sp., assembly GCA_903837595.1. GTDB lineage: Bacteria > Pseudomonadota > Gammaproteobacteria > Chromatiales > Chromatiaceae > Thiodictyon. The sequence goes on along the minus strand of CAILVI010000458.1, from coordinate 2,163 downwards.
ACGGTTGCGGACGCGGACAAATGTCGCTGCAATACCTCAAGGCGGGCGCGCGGCAGGTCAAGGGCATCGATATATCCGCAACCTATGTCGCGGAGGCTGCGGCGCGTTGCAAAGAGGCGTGCTACCCACCCGAGCGATTCTGCTTTGAAGTCATGGACGCGCACGCACTGACGTATGCCGACGACAGTTTCGACTGGGTGATCGGTCGCGGTATTCTCCACCACCTGGATCTCGGTACCGCAATGGAGGAGATCCGGCGTGTGCTTCGGCCAGGTGGACGTGCCGTCTTCCTGGAGCCGCTGGCCGATAATCCGCTGCTGCGGCTGTTTCGGGCGATAACGCCCTCTGCTCGAACGATCGACGAGCGCCCGCTGACCCGTTCTGACCTAAACACGGTCTCTGCGGGCATGCAGAGCGAAACGCTGTTCTTCGGCATGTTTACGAGCCCTGCTGCGATGCTCACGTCGATCCTGATGCCCCGATCGCCGGCGAATCCCATCATTGGCCTTACGGACCGTCTGGAGCGTATTTTTCGACGACGACATTGGCTCGACAATTATCACCAATACGCGCTGCTGATTTTGCGCTTACCGTGAACCTGGATAGAGCGGTTGGATCTTGCGTGACGTAGTTTAACCTGCTGAAATATTTGCGCAAGGATGTGCATATGAGTGTAACCGGTAGGCCCGCGGCGTTCTTCCCCGCCCGCCGCCGATCCCGACAATGGCCCCCATCAGGGGATGACCGAAAAGCGCAATGGCAAGCCGTGATCAACCGTGGCGAGCGCCGGCCGCTGGGAGTGTCGGCGTTTTGCCGGCCCGAGGGGATCGGCACAGCGACTTTCTACACTTGGCGCACGCGCTAGGCCGCGGGCGCACCGGGCGCGGCGCTGGCGGCAGTGGGCGAACCCGCATTCCTGGAGCTGGGAGCGCTGCCTGACGCGGCGCGTCCCGGGTCACCCTTGATAAACTCCAGCAATGTATCACAAGCGAATGGAATCTGGAGGCTACTCACTATTCCTTTGCAAAGCATTAGATTGAGCAATTAATGCCAGGCAATATAGCCTATGATATGTCGCGAAAAAGGGCAGAATCGGAACCGTCATCTTCATGAGTTTTTCACTCCTTCTGCCAGATCTGGAATTAAGTGCAACAAGGTATCAATTAAAATCTCACCGCTTTTCTGCCAGGTATAGGGTTTTATCTGATTTAGGCCTTTCGCGATCCTATCTGCTATAAATAAATGATCTTCAAGACGCGAAAAAGCATTTCCCCAGCTCTGCTGATTTCCAGGAGTAATATAAATTGGAACATCGCCACACAACTCTTTATGAACAGGTATGTCAGAAACTATGACAGGGCGACCACAAGCCATGACTTCAAGCGGTGGCATCCCAAATCCTTCACAGAGCGAAGGATACACAAGCGCTTCACAGTCTTGCATTAATCCAATCATTTCGATGTCTGAAAGATATCCAAGAAATTCGACAGCTTCTTGCAATCCATATTTTTCAACTACCTTTTGCAAATATTCTCGATATTTCCCGTTTAACGGTGAGCCTATTATTTTAAGACGATACTTGGCTTTCCACTTGTCAGAGTTAATAAATATTTCATGGGTATTCTTATGATAAGACGCTGCGCCAATAACCAATAAGTATGGCTTATTTAATATCCGTCTAGTAGCGGATGGACAGAACTTTTCCTGATCTACTCCGCAAGGTACAACATATATCTTTTCAAGCGGGTATTTATAATATTCAGCTATTTCGTATTTAACCGAATTTGATATCGTAAATACCGCCAATGATTTTTTCATGATACTTGGCAAGAGATACTTGAAATAATAATACGCAAATCTATACTGCGATGGAAATCTCAATGGGATAAGATCAAGAATGGTGACTATCTGATTATCGCGACCTAGCAGACCATGGTGCGTGGGGGTATAAATAACACCTTCAAATTTTGGAAAGCCTTTCCATAAATAAAAAAAACGCTTTAAGGAAGCACCGCCGGATGCGCCAATGGCAATACTATCAGGACACTTCACGTGATGTCTTGAGTTAGTGTCATAACAAGAAGAGACGACTGAACAATTTATCTTCCTTTCTATAGCCTCAGTACATTTCTTGCTATAAATGCCTCCTCCTCCTGGCGAAAG
>CAILVI010000457.1 GCA_903837595.1 uncultured Thiodictyon sp. | reverse complement strand
GGCATCGACGGCTTCAAGCGCTGTGTCGCACTGGCGGTGGTGGCACGCAATATTCAGCGGGTCGGCGCCCTGCTACGCCAGCAAGAAGCAGAGGCGCGGGAGCGACAGCGCGTTCCCTTTCGTCGCGCCGCTTAAGCACCGTTACCGGACATTGGGAATGCAGTCTGTGGGAGGAGTGTGCCCGGACTTCACCCGCAATGCAAGTCGCTCTCATTCGGCTGACGCGTTTGGGATTAATTGCAGATACGCGCGTCGTCCGGGATGAATCGACCGCGGAGTTCCCCGGCGCGGCGAATAGACGGCGCTGGAAAATGCGAGTTTCCTGTCAGGCACGAAATAGCCGTTGCTGCATCGCCCGGTTTCGCTTGGGGGGCGGCAGGTCCCTTTCCGTGGGAGAGAGTGATGCGCCATCATTGACACTGTCCAACAATGCGGTGCGGATCGCCCCCTTGAGGCTGCTGCCCGGAAGGATCGGCCGGCGTGTGGCCGGGTCGCCATAAGTGCGGGCAATGCGCAGTTGGTTGATGATCTCGCGTCCGCTTTGCTCGCGTTGGGCGGTCTTGCCGACGCGCTCGGCATACTCGGCGGCAATGCTGGGCAGGACCGGGATGACGTGCTCGGTCTCGGGAATCAGTCGCTCGCGATGGCGATGGAAAAAGCCCTGCACCTGCTTGATGAGTGCGACGGATGGCGGGCCTTCGAGTATTTTGAGCAGGTCGGCGCGGGCGGATTCGGGCAGTGCGCGCAGCGCGGCCTCGGGACTGAAGGTGAACAGACGGTTGCCGTCGATGACATACTGGGTCGGCTCGTAGTCCTCACCGGTGCCGATATGCACGGGCGCCAGGGGGGTGATGGCCAGGCGCCAGGTGCGCAAGAATCCTTGGCTCATGCGGCAAACTCCAGTGGCAGGTGGATCGGGACCCAGGGGGCGTAGCCCTGCTGCACGGTCTCGGGGATGACCTTCGAGAGCCGGCCAGCGCCGCCCAGGCCCTGGCCGATGAAGGGCGCCGCGGGCAACTGCGACGGGGTGAGGATGGCGCCGGCACGGGCGAGCAGTACCGGGGATTTGAACGGATTACCCTCTTTCACGGCCATGTCGCCATGCCGTCCGAAACGGGTAAAGACCTCGTAGACACTGCGCCGGGGGTCGAAGCCCAGGCCCTGCGGGGCGCAGGGCGCCAGAGTCAGGCAGGCATTGGCCTGCGACTGGGCCGGCCAGGGCCGTTCGACTGTCTTGACCGCGAACTTGCCGAGCCCGATGCCGGCGTCGCGTCCGAATCCGCTGGTGCCGATGTCGTCGAAGAGTTGGATAATTTCGACCGCTCCAATGCGCTCGGGGTCGAACACCACCCGGCAGCAGAGTGCGACCTCGGGGGCATGCCAGCGCTGCATCAGGGTGTAGGGGGCGAAGTCGACGCGCCCGGTGGTGCCGGTGAGTCGATTGATGCTGTTGTGGGGCTGGGGGTGCAATACCGTCAGCACGGGACTGGTGGCGTTGGGCTTGGTGGTGCCATTGGCTGGCGACGGGGCGATCAGGTCGCGATCCGACTGGCCGTGTTTCAGCCAGTCGGTCAGTGGGTGGGCCAGCGCCGTTAGCGGTATCCATACCTGCCGCTTCGCCTGTTTGCGATCGGCATTGGGGATCGCGTGGTAGGCCGACAGCGGCAGGGCCGGGCGCGGCAGGTAGCCATCCGGAAGGGCGTCCGCGACTACCGCAAACGGGTGCCCGGCGGTGTAGCCATCGAGCAGCGATTGCGGCCGTTGCAGGCCGAACCGATGGCGCGCGGCCCAGCACAACTGGCCGAACAGGGTGTCGCCCAGGAGCGGCGAGCCGAAGGCGGTCAGGGGCCGCGCAGGCATAAGGCGAGGGTATCCATCCGGCGCGCTCCGGCTCAGTTGAGCGTCAGTTGATCGAGCCGGGTTTGCAGGTCAGCACCGGCCAGGGTCAGGCCGGTGAAGCGCAGCTTCCCGTAGCCGCGCGAGCCGGAGCCGCCCAGACCGGTGAGTTCAACCAGCTTGAGTCCGATCAGCAGGTCGTCCAGGAGGTCTTCGTGGTCATGGACCTTGATGGTGAGTTGGAACTCGAAGCGGGCACCGGCTGGGACGCGCTCGGTGTTGCGCGGATGCTCGGCGACCCCACGGATGCGGTCGATGGCATTCTCAGTCTTGTTCTCGGTCAGCAGCAGGTTGCGTCCATCCATCTCGGCCACCCATCCCGGGTCGAGATTGCAGTCCCAGAAGGCCAGCCGGGTCGGGCCGATCTCGCGGATCAGGGCCAGGTCCGGGTCGCCCTCGGGGGCGCCGCCGAAGAGCTTCAGGAGTCGCTTGGCGGTTGGCTGCTGGTCCGGGGTGAGGCGGGGGACGTCGCGAAATCCCAAGGGCTTGCCGTCGGTGGCGCCGACCAGTCCGGCGCACCACTCCAGCAGGCTGCGCATCTTGCCCTTGAGGCTGGAGCCGGGGATATAGGGCCGATTGTTGACCGGGTTCTTGATGACCGGGTTGTCGGTGCCGCCGATGTGCATCTCGGTGTTGCTGCCGCCGATGTGCAGGCCGCTGACGAGTTCGATCTGTCCGACGAGCTTATGGATATGGGTCAATTGCATGGGGTTCTCCTGATCGATGACGGGCCAGTGGTCCTTAGGTCAACTCTCGCGCGGGCGGACCTCTTTGTAAAAGCCGAGAAATGCCTCAAAGAACAGCTTCGCATAGTTCAAGGTCTTGGCGTCGGCGGCTTGGCGTAGGCAATGGTCAAGTAGCTTGACAAAGTTGCTGTCCACCAGTTCGCGTCCGTCGGCATAGGCCGCCTTGGCGTTCAGCATGAGGATGAAGGGTCGGTACTCGTCGAATCGCTGCGGGTTCTGCTCCACCTTGGCGGTCCACATGACCAATTCATCGTAGAAGCGGCGTAACTGACTCGGCTTGTTACGTTTCTGGTTGTCGCCGATGGTCTTGGCGCAGCGCTTGGCGATCTCGTTGAATAATTGCGGATCGATCTGGCCGGCAAATTGAATATCCTCTTGAACGATGTTGGAGAGCGGTGTGTCGTCGCGCCAGTTCTGGCGATCCCCACCCGGGCGTCCTGGGCCGCGCGGTGACTGGTTGTCGTAACGTCCGTTTGCCATGGTATTGACCTCGTTAGCCGCGTGCCTGGTAAAGATGGGTGAATAGGGGGATGCGGTAGGCCCCGCCGAAGCGTTCGATGCCCTGCTGTGCGATGACCTGCGCCAATTGCTGCAACAGGCGTCGGCGCTCGGCCTCCTGGTCCTTGCCGCGCAGTACTTTGATGCCCTCCAGCATGCGCACGGTGCGATAGGCAAACTGGCTGTGCCAGATGGCGTTCTCGGGGCGCTCGTGGACACGCTCGGCCTTGTCGATGAGTTCCAGCAGGCCGTAGAGATAGGCGGTGCTCAGGCCGATCTCCGCGTCCAGGCGTGCCAGTTCGGCGCCGGCCGTGTCCAGTGCCTCGAAGGTCGCCCAGGGGACGGTCTGGCCGAAACAGGTGATGCTGTCCTTTTCGGGGCGGCAGGTCTTGGCGGCATCCAGTGCTTGTTCGCCGAGTTCGGCCAGGTGGCGCACCGGCAGGCCGGGCTTGGTGGTCGCCAATCCAGCCGAGAAATGGATGCCCGGGTTGCCGGCCACATAGCGGGCAAAGTCGCTGCGTAGCTCACGGGCCAGGGCCATCTGCGCGTGCCAGGGGCCGAGCAGGAAAAAGTCGTCGCCGCCGGCAAAGACGGTGTAGGCGTTGGTGAAGCGCGTGCGACAGCGCCAGGGCAGGTAGAGGGCGAAAAAGGCGTTCATCTGGCGCGAGAGGGCGGCCATCTTGGCGAAGGTCGGCGCCTCCAGGCCCTGCTGGAAGATCAGCCCGAGGTTGTCCACATCGCCCTTGAGGGTGGCGAGCGCACGGATGCCGATCCAGCGGTGCTCCGTGTCCGGCTTCAGGTCCTCGCAGGCCAGGTGGTTGAAGGTCTTGGGCTCGTCGCGCGCGGGGTCGAATGCGCCGTCGGGGTCGCAGCCCTGGTATTTGTCCCGCAGCCAGGGGTCGGCGGCCTCGTTGCCGGCAAAGCGCGGGGCATAGGCATTGATGGCGCGGCGGGCGTATCCGTTCCAGAGTGGGCGAGTGCCGTCCGCGTCGGGCAGGCTGAAGTCCCAGGCGCGCAGCGGGTTGCCGGCTTGCACGGCCGGCCCGAAGCGCCCGGTGTCTTCTGCATTGCCGGTGAAGCCGATGCGGTAACCGAATAGATCCACCTCCAGGGTGTTGGAGACGATCCGCTCACGACTGACCAGCAGACGCTCGAACCCGGTCAGCCAGTTGCCCAGGTCGATCTGATCCTTGGCCAGGCGGCTGGGCTGGATGGTTCGCTCGCCCTCGGTGATGTCAGTCACCGCCGGGGAGCGTCCGTCGATCTCACAGGCACCGCGGGTATTGTCGAAGCGGTCGAGAAACCCGGCGAAGACCGGCGCCGGTGCATCGACCCCACAGAGGCCGAAGCGTTGCGCCTTGGCCTGTTCGAGTTGGGCAAAGAGGCGCTTCATCAGGTCACTGAAGCGGCTGTGTCGCTTGGCCTCGCCCGGTGTGCTGAGGAAGTCGTTGCAGGTGGCGGGCAACCAGGCCAGGCCGACGCCGGATTGACCGAAGCTGTGCTCCAGAAACCAGGCGTCGAGTTCGGCGCGCACCCGGGCCAGGGCGGTCAGGGTCGCCTCGGTATGGGGTGCGACGATCAGGAACTTGCCGGCCGCATTGGTGATCTGGCTGGTTGGCGGCAGTGCCAGGGCATCGAGTACCCGCATGGCCGCGCATTCGGTCAGCAGACCCACATAGAAGGAGCGCCCGCGCAGCAGTTTGGCGGCACGGCGCTGGGTCTCGCCGCCGCTGGCGAAGATGAACTCCTGGATGCCGAACAGGTCGCCTTGAATCAGCAGCAGTTTGTCCTGGTCCCAGTCGGTGCGGTGGCGTTGCGCGGTCACGACCGCCGCCGGGTCATCGCCGCGCTCGTGGTGGTAGCGCCAGAGTGCGACGGCGAGTGCCGCGACCGCCTTTGAGTGATCGTAGAGCGAGACCTCCGGCTTGACGCCGAAGGCGGTGGCCGAGGGGATGGCGTGGGTGAAGGTGAGCCACAGGGTCTCGAAATGATCCAGCCACAGATCGAGCCGCGCGCGGTGCGACACTGGGATGTCCGCGAGCGCCTGGACGAAGGTATCCCACAGGGTGCGGTACTCCGCGTGGGCGGCAGCCCGGTCGCTGGTTTCAGCGTCCTTGGCCGGGACGGGGAAGAGTGTGAGCGGCGACAGTGGCTTGAGTGGGTAACGCAGGGTCGGCGGTGCCTGCTTCGAGGTGTCGTCTGCCAGGCGGATCTGCTCGAACAGGGTCAGTTGCTGGGAGTTGATATGGTTGAGTTGGGGGCCGCTGGGTTCTTCCGCGTCGTTATATTTGTCGAAGGTCTCACGCTCGAAACCCGAGGCCACCCGGTCGGCGGTGGCGATGATCCACTGCAGGAAGGTGTCGGGCTGGTGTGGCGCGCGGCGGCATTGATGAGCGAGTCGTCCGCGTCCGCGCCGCGCCAGGCGGCAAAGGGTGTCATCGAGCTGCCGGTCAGCCGGGGTAAGGACGGCTCCAGGAGGTCGATCGCCAGCGCGGTGTAGGCGGCGTGGCGGTGGGTATACCACTGCCGGCCGCCGGCCTCCTGGCGGCGGGCATAGAGTTGCAGGTGGACCGCCAGCGTCTCGGCATTGATTTCGATCCCGGCGCGCTCGGCGAACTTGCCCAGATCGTGCAAGAGGGCGCCGAGTGCCAGACGGCAGGAGGCGGCCAGCAGGTCATCTTGATTCATGCGTATATCCATGGGTTGGTATTCTCCCCCCGTGAGCCCCTTCAGTCTGTTTTCGCAAGCTTGCGATCCGCTTGCTCATCCCCGTTCGCTGCATTGCTCCGCTCCGCCTTGATGATGCGATATCCCCTCAACCCGAACGCCGTGCCCTTGCCGACATGGGTCCATTGCCCAAGCCAGAGTGCGGGCCAGACCATGGGCAGGGCGGGGCCGTCCAGGGCGATGTCGCCGATCAGACCGCCCATTTGCATGAGGGTGTCCTGACGCGAGGAATAGCGCGTCCATTCGTGCCAGCGCAGCCAGTGCGTGTGCAGGCGCAATGGGTCCGGCTCACGCGGCACGCGGCGCGGATCGAGCCATTCTGGATCACCGCCGGGAACGCCGCCTTGCAGTTGCGCCAGCGTGCGCAGCCGACGATAGAGCGCGTGGAGCAGGTCGGCGGCCGTGAGATCGCGTGCGCCGAGAAAATGGCGATCACGCTTGATCCGCAGCGGGGTGCCGAGTCGCAGTCGGGCCATCGCGGGGGCCGGCGGCGGTAAGAGTGGCGCCGGCTCCTGCGACTGGTAGACGCCCTCGCGGGCGTTATAGATCGGCTCCCAGACCCCGTCGCCCGGGGCGCGCTCGCAGGTCACGCCGGTGACGCCGAAGCGCCCGCGGGTGCTGCCGAAGCCCTGTTGGCCCGCGAGGCCGAGCGCGTGGACAGATAGGGCGCCTGCGCGATGGCGGCGCCGATCAGGTGGATGGTTAGATCGAACGGCGCACCGGGCGCCAGGGTGCGGGGCGCGGCTGGGTCGATGTCGAGCACGAAAGGGTGCGGCATGGCGCCGTAGCCGCCCTGCGCCTGGGCGGCGGCCGGCGGGGTCTCGAAGAGGGTCGAGTAGACGCAGTTTTGGGCCAGCAGGCACCCGGTGCAGGTCGGTTGCCGGGTCACACAGGCGGTGCGCCGCAGTCCGTGGCCGAGCAGACCGCGCCAGGCCGAGCCGGCATAGTCCGGCAGTCGGATGGCGTCTTGCGCCTCCAGTTGAAAACGAAAGCGGGCCAGTGGGGGGGAAGGGCAGAGCGGGCCGGCGTGTTGATACCGGCAGGGTTGATCCATTGTTGCGCTCTATCGCAGGTGCGGCGGTCGGCATAGGGTCCTGTCCTCTTTATTTTCCGTGCAGACCACCCATGCACTGGCCCGCGAAGGGGACGGTGCGGGCAATCAGAGTCTTCCGTAGACGATGTGTTTCCTTTGGGGCCACATCATAGAGGGGATGGCTGTGCAGTGCATGTTTTGCAGGCTTGCGTCACCGCCACGCGCAGATGAACCCTAGACCAGCCCAGAACATCGAACCCTGTACCCGAAAATTGGCCTACCTCGGTCTTGCGTTCCATTGCGCCTCGAAGCCCGACCTCGTGACGGCCGCGCCTGCCGTCGCGGACCTGACCAGGCGTTTCCGGCGGACCGCTCCCGCCATCTGCGTGCGTCCGGGCACGGCTTCGGGCGTCGTCGTGAATAGCGTACCGTGGTACATACCGCATACTTACATACCGACAAGCCACCAGCGCCGCGCCTTCGCGGCCCGCCTCACTACCTGCGATAATCCGCCGTTATCCCGTCCAGGCGCCAAAGACCGCGCTGACCGGCCCGGTTCCGGTACAACAAGCCCCTACCCTGGCAACCCCCGCAGGCCGCCCACCGCCCATGCCCGAGCTCGCGCACTACCTCGCCGCCGCCACGCGCGACAACACCCGTCGCAGTTATGCGTCGGCCGTCCGGCATTTTGAGGAGGGGTGGGGCGGGTTCCTGCCGGCCACCGCCGATGCGGTGGCCCGCTATCTGGCCACGTACGCGCCGTCCCTGTCGCTCAACACGCTGAAGCTGCGCCTGGCGGCGCTCGCGCAGTGGCATCGCGACCAGGGGTTTCCCGATCCCACCAAGGCACCCCTGGTCCGCCAGGTCCTGAAAGGCATCGGCACGCTCCACCCCGCCCGCGAGCGCCGCGCCCTCCCCTTGCCAATCGCCGAACTGGCGCAGATCGACGCCACCCTCGTCGCGGCCAT